>DASSLL010000001.1:0-30414 GCA_035689485.1 Candidatus Dormiibacterota bacterium
CCCGACCCGACGGTGACCTCGCTGCCGATGACGCTGCCCTCTTCGAGCAGGCAGCCGTTCTTGACCGTCACGCCCCGGCACACGACCGTGCCTCGCAGCCGCGAGTTCAGGCCGATGTAGCTGTGGTCCCACACGATCGAGTTGGAGACCTTCACGCCCGAGTCGACCGTCGTGTACGCGCCGATGACCGCAGGGCCGTTCACCCACGCGCCGCTCCGCACCTTCGCCCCGGCGCCGATCAGCGCCGGACCGTCGACGCGTGCGCCTTCGAAGATCTCGGCGTCCGGATGTATCCAGGTGTTGCTGTCGACCCGGTCTCCCGGCAGCTGGACCTTCACGCGGCCCTCGAGGCAGTCGAAATTGGCCTTGATGTACGCGGAGTGGCTGCCGACGTCCTCCCAGTACCCGTCGGCGATCCAGCCGAAGACGTGCTCTCCCTCCTTCAGCAACTTCGGGAACACGTCGCCCGACCAGTCCACCACCTCGTGGGCACGAAAGAACTCGAAGACCGCCGGGTCGAGGATGTAGATGCCGGTGTTGGCCAGGTCTGAGATCACCTCGCCCCAGCTCGGCTTCTCGATGAACCGCTGCACGGCGCCGCCCTCGTCCACGACGACCACTCCGTACTCGAGCGGATTCGGCACCGGCTTCAAGACGATCGTCGCGATCGCCTTGCGCTCGCGGTGGAAGCGGGCTGCGGCGCCCAGGTCGATGTCGGTCAGCGAGTCGCCCGAGATGACGACAAACGTCTCGTTCAGCTGCTGGCGCGCGAGCATCACCGAGCCGGCCGTCCCGAGCGGCGAGTCCTCGACCGAGTAGGTCAGCGCGACACCTTGCTCCGAGCCGTCGCCGAAGTAATTGCGGATCGACGCGCCCATGTACTGGACGGTCGCCACCACGTCGCGCAGCTGGTGGCGGCGAAGGTGCAGAAGGATGTGCTCCATGATCGGCCGGCCCGCGACCGGCACCAGCGGCTTGGGCAGGCTGCTGGTCAGCGGCCGCAGACGCGACCCTTCACCGCCGGCCATCACGACTGCCTTCACTTTTCCTTCCTCAGTAGGATCTTAGTTCCGTGCTCGACGAACTCAAGACCTTCGCTTACGACCTGCTCTGGACCTGGCAGCCTCGCATCGACGAGCTTTTTCGCGCGCTCGACCCCGAGCTCTGGAGCTCGACGCGCGAGAACCCGGTGATGCTTCTCGCGCAGCTCGGCGAGGAAGGCGTGAAGCGGGCATGCGAGCGCGAGGAGGTGCGGCAGGCGTTCGACGCCGCCCGCTCGGCGTACCACGCGTACTACGACCGCCATCCGCGGTTCATGGACGCGCAGGCGCCGATGGCGATCGCGTACTTCTCCCTCGAGTTCGGCCTGACCGAATGCCTGCCGATCTACTCCGGCGGGCTCGGCGTCCTCGCCGGAGACCATCTCAAGGCGACCAGCGACCTGGGCCTGCCGCTGGTGGCGGTCGGCCTTCTCTACAAGCAGGGCTTCGGCCGGCAGGACATCGACGCCGGCGGACGGCAGTTCGAGGTGTATTCGGACAACCGCGCCGCCGAGCTTCCCCTCCGCAAGGTCGAGGGCGTCGAGGTCGCGGCGCCGATCGGTGCCCGCAACGTGAAGATCGCGGTCTGGCGCGCCCAGGTCGGCCGCGTGACCCTGTTCCTGCTCGACACGGACCTCGATTCGAACCCTGAGGACCTCCGCGACATCACCGATCGCCTGTACGTGCCAGAGCCCGACCGCCGCCTGCGCCAGGAGATCGTGCTCGGCATCGGCGGCGTGCGCGTGCTGCGTGCGATGGGCCTCGACTCGGGCGTGTTCCACCTCAACGAGGGCCACAGCTTTCTGTGCGCGATCGAGCGAATCCGCGAGCTGCGCGCGTCGCGCCAGATGACGCTGGAGGAGGCCTACCTGGTGGCGCGGGCAGGCATCGTGTTCACGACCCACACGCCGATCGCCGCCGGCAGCGACTACTTCGAGGCGGGCCTCGTCTGGGACCTGCTCGGGCCGTACCTGAGCCAGGTCGGCATCTCCTTCGACCGCTTCATGGACCTCGGCCGCCAGCGACCCGGCGACCCGCGCGAGCGATTCACCACCACCTACGCGGCGCTGCGCCTCGCCGACCAGTCGGTCGGGGTGAGCCGGCTGCACGGCGCCGTCTCGCGTCGCCTGTGGAAGGACGCGTGGCGGGGCCTGCCCGAGAACCAGGTGCCGATCGGCGCGGTGACCAACGGCGTGCACATGCCGACTTGGGTCGCGCCGGAGATCGCAGCGCTCCTCGCGCGCTACGTCGGTCCGGACTGGTGGGACCTGGACCCCGCCGACGGGCGTTGGCACGCAGTGCAGGAGATTCCGGCCGCCGAGCTGTGGACCGTTCACGGCGAGCTCAAGCGCCGGCTCTTCGCCTTCACCAACGACCGGGCCGAGACGCCGCACGAGCTGGACCTCAACGCGCTGACCATCGGTTTCGGACGCCGCTTCGCGCCTTACAAGCGCGCCAACCTGCTGCTCGGCGACCGCGCGCGCCTGGGGAAGCTGCTGCGCAGCTCGAAACGGCCGGTGCAGATGTTGTTCGCCGGCAAGTCCCATCCCGCCGACCAGCCCGGCAAGGAGATCGTCGCGGGCATCGTCGCCCTCGCGCGCGACGAGCCTCGCGTCATGTTCTTGAAGGACTACGACATCGCGCTCGCGCGCCATCTCGTCCAGGGCGCGGACGTGTGGCTCAACAACCCGCGGCGATTCCTCGAGGCAAGTGGGACGAGCGGGATGAAGGCGGGGGCCAACGGCGCGCTCAACGTCAGCGTGCTCGACGGTTGGTGGGACGAGGCGTACAGGCCGGAGATCGGCTGGGCGATCCCGTCCGCGGCCACGCTCGACCGCCAGAGCATCGACGACCTCGCCGAGGCCGAGGGCCTGTTCCGCCTGCTCGAGCGCGAGGTCGTGCCGGCCTATTACGAACGCGACGAAAACGGAGTCCCGCGGCGCTGGGTCGAGATGATGAAGGCGTCGATCCGCGCCGTGGTGACGCAGTTCGCCGCGCGGCGGATGGTGATCGATTACTTCAACGCCGCCTACGCGCCCGGAGCACGACGGGTGGAGCAGCTGCGGCTGCTTCCGGACTGGGGCGGTTGACCTCGGCGATAGTCGCGACTAACGCCCGTTTTCGGCGGCGAGAGTGGTCGATAGTCGCGACTATCGACGGTTTGCGGCAGAGCGGCTGAGCGCTACTCCCCCACCGGCGCCACGGACGGCGCCGCCACCCCCCGCCGCTCGCTGTGAGCCGCGATCGCCGCCAGGTACAGCTGGACGTACTTGAGCGCCGACCTCGACCACGAGACGTCCTCGTGCATGGCGTGCTGCACGAGCCACGCCCACTCGTGCGGATGGCGGAAGTTCTCGGCCGCACGCACGACCGCGGCGAAGAACTGCCATGCGTCATAGGGTCCAAAGCGGAAGCCGTTGCCCGTGCGCGCGACCGGGTCGTACTCGCGGATGGTGTCGGCCAGCCCGCCCGTGGCGCGCACGACAGGGATGGTCCCGTAACGCAGCGCGATCAGCTGCGCGAGGCCGCCCGGCTCGAACCGCGAGGGCATCCACAGCATGTCCGCGCCGGCGTAGATGCGCTGCGCCAGCGCCGAGTCGAAGCCGATGACGACCGCCACCTGACGCGGCACCTCGGAGGCCCAGCGCCGGAACGCGTCCTCGTAGCGCCGGTCGCCCGTGCCCATCACCACGACCTGCATGCCGAGCGCGACCAGTTGGGGCATCGCCTGCTCGATCAGGTCGAACCCCTTCACGTCGTAGAAGCGCGACACGATCGCGCACAGCGGCCGGTTGACGTCCTCGAGCCCAAGCTCGGCACGCAACGCCGCGCGATCCAGCGCCTTCGCCTGCGGCGCCTCCGCCGAATAGTGGTGCGGGATGCTCGGGTCGCGCTGGGGGTCGAAGATCTCGTAGTCGATGCCGTTGAGGATGCCGTGCAGCTTGTGCGTGTTGCGGCGCAGGAGCTCGTCCAGCCCCTCGCCGTATTCCGGCGTCTGGATCTCCTTCGCGTAGCGCTCGCTCACCGTGTTCACGACGTCCGCGAAATGGATGCCGCGGCCCAGCACGTTGACGACGTTGTCGAGGCCGGGGATCCCGAGACGGATCAACCCCCACTCCTGCAGGCCGGCGAGCATGATGGCGCCGAACCCGAACACCCCTTGCGCCGAAAGGTTGTGGATCGTCAGCGCCGTCGCGATGTCGGCGTAGCCACCATGTTCGTAGACGCGGTCGAGCAGGTTGGGGATCAGCGCACCCCACCAGTCGTGGACGTGGATGACGTCGGGCAAGAACTCGAGCTGCGGCAGCATCTCCAGCACCGCGCGGCAGAAGTAGACGGACCTGGCGTCGTCGTCGCCGAAGCCGAACATGCCGTCGCGGTCATAAAGCGCCGGGCAGTCGATGAAGTAGACCGGGAGCTCGCCCAGCCGGCCTTCGAAAACCGTGGCGGGAATCCTGTCGGGGCCCAACGGCACCTGCAGGTCCGTCACCACGGGCCGCAGCGAGTTGCGGCCGACGTCGACCTGGCGGTAGCGCGGAAGGACCAGCCGCACGTCATGGCCGAGGCGGTGCAGCTCCTTCGAGAGCGCCGGCGTCACGTCGGCCACGCCGCCCAGCTTCGCGAACGGCGCCAGCTCGGCCGTCGCGACGAGGACCTTCAGCCTCTGCACGTTGCGCACCTCCCCAGTCGGCGTGTCGCCGGGGACGCGGATGCCGAGCGCACCTGACGGCGGCACGACCTCGAGGTCACGGCCGTCGCGGCTCACGACGAGCGCGAGCTCGAACGCGTCGCCGGCCCGCTTGCCCAGGCGGCTGAACGGGATCGCGACGGCGAACGGGTCGTCGACCTCCCACGTCGCCTCCGACCTGCCCGCGGTGAGTGGTTCGAGCACCTTGCCCACGGTGACCTGGGCGTTCGGCGCGTGTGGCGTGATGCGGACCACGTAGGCCGGGTCGAAGCCCAGCTCGCCCAGCGCCGCCGGCGGCAGCGGCAGCTCGAGGTCGCCCTTGCCGTCGACCGCCGGCGCGCCGGCGATGTACAGCCAGAACTCGACGTTCTGCTGCTCGAGCTCCGCCGCTGAGCGCGGCGAGTCGATGCGGAAATACATCTTCTCGTCGTCGTTGCCGTAGTAGACGCGCTCCACGACGCCGGCCGGCCGGTGCAGCGCGCCGAACCCCGACCCCACGAGGTAGTAGCCGGCCTGCTTCCAAGCCGGGTCGTGGCGCGACTTCGGGCTGATCGCGGTCGACGGCACGCCGCGCTCGGGCACCGGCGTGCGTTTGATGATCGGCTGGTAGAGTCGCGCGGGCGCGCGCGCGCCCATCAGCTTGTAGACGTTCCGCAGGTGCAGCCGGAACTGGTTGTCCCAGATGGGATCCATGCCGGAGTCGTGCTTGCGGCTGAACCACCAGAACCAGTCGCTGCCCTCGGTGATCAAGATCTCGCGCCAGGCGCTCATCGCCTGCTGCGAATCCTTCGGTCGCTGCTGCGACTGCTCGTCCAGCCACTCGCGCGTCTCGGCGAGCAGGTCCCAGGCGACGGTGTGCTCGGGGTCACCGATCCACGTGTCGAGGCTGGCGCCGATCCAGCTGCCCGTGTGCAGGTGATGCAGGAGGCTCTGCGCCGGATGCTCGGCCAGGAAATCGGAAACGGTCGTCGTGACGATGTCAGCGCTGGACTCGAGCTCGGTGTACAGCGCGTTCAGGAAGTCGTGGCCGTCGCGCGGGTAGAACTCCCAGGCGTTCTCGCCGTCGAGCGCGATGACGGCGAGGAAGTCGCGGTCGCCCTGCGCGTCGCGGATCGCCCGCAGCCGGCCGATCAGATCGCGCGCGGCGTCGGCGGAGGACATGCGCTGGTAGTCGAAGCCGATGGCATTGGAGAGCTGCGAGTCGCGGAAGACCATGGAGACCGCGCCACCCTCGCGCGCCACGCGCTTGGGTTGATACAGCTGCTCGTCGCGGTTGAACTGGCCGTCGAGCGACCGGGCGAGGACCTCCTCGTCGCTGATCATCCAGTCGACCTTCGCCTTCTCGGCGAGGCCGATCACCGCCTCGCCCACCGCCATCTCGGAAGGCCACATGCCTTTCGGCCGGCGGCCGAGCATGCGCTCGAACAGACCCATGCCCAGCTCGATCTGCCGTTCCGCGTCCTCGCGGTGCGAGAAGTGACGGTCCGGCAGCTGGATCTGCGGGTTGGCGCTCCGCGCCGAGTCGACGTGGCAGATGAGCGGCAGGATGGGGTGGTAGTAAGGCGAGAAGGTGAGCTCCGCCTGCCCGCGCTCGGCCAGCTCCCGGTACTTGGGGACGACGCTGCGGATGCGCTCGAGCTGCGCCGCGAAAAGGATGGCTTTGTCGTCCTCGGTGAAGTCGCGGTCCTTGCGCTTCAGCTCGGCCAGCCGCGGATCGCCTTCCATCCACACCGGGTCGCACCAGGCGAGGTTGAACCAGACCTGCAGGTCGCGCAGGTCGGCGGTGGTGAACTGTGCGTCCGGTGTGCGCGAGGCCAGCTCGAGGTATCGCGCCGACTGCTGCACACGCAGCGCGCGAGGAGATTCGCGCATCCATTTGAGGACGAAGTCGCGCTCCTCCGGCGTCAGCTCCGTCGCGGGGCGCTTGCTGAGGTTGAGGAAGAGGTCGACCGACTCTTCTTTGCCGTAGTCCTCGATCTGGGCGAGCAGCGAGGGGACGAGGTTGAACGTGGCCCGGACCTTCGGGTAGGCGTCGAGCAGCGCGGGCATCTTGTAGTAGTCCTTGGCGGACCGAAGGCGCACCCACGGCAGCAGATAGGTGCTGGTGAGGTCGTCCTTGTAATACGGCTGGTGCATGTGCCAGACGAAGGCGACGTGCAGCGGTCTCATTCGCTCGTTTTCAATGATCGCAGAGGCCCTGCCGCCGGCCCGCGCCGTTTACTAATCGCCATCTCGGGCAAGCTTCACCGCCTGACGCTCGGCGGCGAAGCCGACCTTCAGCAGCAGCTGGTCGATGACCTTCTCCCAGACGTAGTCTCGAGCTGTTTCACGTCCGCGCCTGCGCAGGTGAGACGCGAGCGCGGGTCGCTCCTTGAGGACGGACAGCTCGGTCACGATCTCGAGCGGGTCCGCGGTCTCGAGCACAACCGAGTTGCGGTAGGCCTCGGCGTAGTCCTCACCCGTCGAGCCCGTGACGGCGATCCCGCCGGCGGCCATCACCTCGAGCCCCACCAGGCCGAACGGCTCGTGGCCGGAGTTGGCCAGCACGGCGTCGGCGGCCGCGTAGATCGTGCGGACCAGGCCGTCGGAAAGGAAGCTTGTGAAGTTGACGACGTCCGCCGGCCCTTGCTCGCGGACGAGAGCGACGAGCGCCGCCTCGTCGGCCGGCGCAGGCTCGTGGCGCACGACGAGGCCTTCGTGCTCGGCGTGCGCGATCACCTCGCGGCCGTGCGGCTCGCGCCCGCCGCGCATCAGCAGCGTCACCTTGCGCCCTCGCCGCTTGAGCAGCCCGGCCGCCGAGACGGCCATCAGCCACCGCTTGTCGGGGTCGAAGCGGCCGATCTTGAACCAGAGCTGATCTGCGCTCGCCGCGTCCCTCACGGCGGTGATGGCCGCCGGCTCCGGGTCGACGATCGACTCCTGTGGGATTCCGTTTGGGATGACGATCGGGTTCTCGCCCACTCCCCACATCCGGAATTTCATGTAGCGGCTGACGGTGGTCACGGTCGCCGCCAGGTTCAGCGCCGGCCAGTCGATGCGGTTGAAGCCGTACGTGTTGTTGGCGTTCCACAGCATCACGACGCGGTCGCGCAGACCGCGGCGGTAGAGAAGGTCGGAGATCAGGCGCATCGACCAGGAGGTCTGCCACTCCTCGCCGAGGACGACCACCGACTTGCCTCGGGCCACGGCCGGTGCGATCACGTCGTCGACGACGGCCGGCGGCAGGCTGTAGTTCCAGTCCCTGACCTTTCCCTCCTCGCCCTCGTAGACGCCCGCGCGATGCAGTGCCGAGATCCACTGGCACCACCTCCGCAGCTCGAGGTTTCCTCCTTCCCGCGCCTCGGTGCCGGGCAGGTCCGGGTCGCCGCAGAAATACAGGTATGTCGGATAGCCCATCCGCGCCAGCGAGCGGGAGAGGCCTTTGACGCGCACGCCGAGGCCGCCGGCCTGGCTGTACTGGTCCGGACCCTCGAAGCTCAGGATCACGAAGACCGTCCGCGCCGGGTCGATGCTCACCTGGCGGCGTCGAGCAGCCGCAAAGCTTCGGCGTGGAGCTCCGGCGTCGGAGCGCAAAGCAGTGTGGCCCGCGTCGAGAGGTCGCAGCTCAGGCGGCCCAGGCGCTCGCCCGAGATCGTCGAGGCCACGCCGCCGGTCTCCTGCAGGATCAGCAGGCTGGCCGCGGTGTCGAAGACGCGCACCGGTATCGGGGCGCAGAAGACGTCGAACGCCCCGGCGCTGGTCAGCGCGATGGACAGGGCCATCGAACCGAGGACCCGGATCTTCGAGGCCCGCTCCACCAGCGGCCCCGCCAGCTTCAGCGCGCGCGGGGTGCTCTCCAGTCCGAGCAGCTCGAGCCGCTTGCCCTCCGACCGCGGCAGGACGTGGATGGGGCGGCCGTCCCGCCAGGCGCCCTGCTTGCGGACCGCCTTCCACTCCTCTCCGGTGTTGAGGTTGAGGACGAGACCGGCATAGGTGTCGGCAAGAGTCGGTCCGTCCAGCACGGCGAGCATCAGCCCGAACAGCGGCACGCCTTGCTTGGCGTTGAGGCTGCCGTCGACGGGGTCGACGAGGACCAGCGGGTAGTCGGCGCCGAAGCCGCGCAGGCCGGCCTCTTCGGACAGGACGGAAAACCTCTCTCCGCGCTCGCCGAGGTTCGCCAGCTCAGCGAAGACGACGGCCTCGGCGCGCGCGTCGATCTCCATCGTGGTGTCGCCGCCCGCGCCGACGCTGAGCTGGGCGCGGCCCTCGTCGGTGCCGGAGATCGGGATGACCGCTCGGCGCACGCCGGCGCCGATGCGGGCGAAGACCTCGAGCCAGCCGGAAGGTGTCAGTGAGCGGTCTGGTCGGGGAGCGTCGACTCGGTCGAGACCTTGCGGCGCCTGCGCCGCCGGCGCTCGACGACGATCGTGATCAGGTACGGCTGCTGCATCGCCCACACGCGCTCGATCAGCTGCGGGATCGCGATCGAGTGCGGCTGCTCGATACCGAGCATGACCAGCGCTTCGGCGACGTGGTCGGGCAGCTCGGTCTTGTCGTGGAGGTTGAGCTGTTCGAGGCTCTCCAGAATGTCATCCAGTCGGCGCAGGCCGGATCGCCTCTCCGACTCGCCCGGACGCAGCATCGGTGAAAGCTTACTTTGTGGTGACGGCGACGAGGGTAGAGCCCACCTGGTCGGGACGTTCGAACTGTAACCAGTGGCCTGCGCCTTCCAGGACCTCGAGATGGTACTCACCTGTCATGTGCTCCGCGGTCTTCTCTGCTTGCAAACGCCTGAGTGCCGGATCCTGGTCGCCCCACATCAAAACCGTCGGCGCGGTGACGCTCACGGTGGCGGCTCGTGCGGCCCAGGCGGCGGGTGACGAGAAGTTCGCGCGGTAGTAGTTGAGGCCGGCGGTCAAGCGCCCAGGTCGCTGCAGCGACCTGATGAATCCCTCGGCCGCGCCGCGGGGCAGCCCGTCGCCGAACATCGTGCGCAGCCTCTTGAAGTCGTCCTCAGCCAGCACCTCTTCGGCCTTGCCCTCCATGAGGAAGAGACGGATGTAGGCCGACGCCTCGCGCTGCTCGGCGTCGGCTCGTGCCTCGAGGACGGCCGCCGGGTGACCGACCGAAAGGACCGTGAGGGTTCTCGTCATCTCCGGGTGCATCGAGGCGAAGAACCACGCGACGACCGCTCCCCAGTCGTGGCCGGCGACGTGGGCGCGGTCCCGGCCGAAGGCCTTGATGATCCCGGCGACGTCGGCGACCAGCGTGTCGATGACGTAGTCCTCGACGCTGGGCGGGGCGTCGGTCATTCCGTAGCCGCGCATGTCGGGCGCCACGGCCAGAACTCCAGCCCGCGCGAGCGCCGCCACCTGCTTCGACCAGGACTCGGCGCCCTCGGGGAAGCCGTGCAGGAGGACCGCCAGATCGCCGTCCGGCGGGCCGTCGACGAGGGTCCGAAAGCGCAGCCCGTTGGCCTGGACCATGTGCTGGCTGGCGGTCATTTGGCGGGGGGGACTCCCCCCCGGTTGCGCGAGTGGTCGCGCAAAGCGCTCCCACCGGCGCCCCCCTCTGTGAACTCAGTCTTGAGGAAATCCGCCGCCACGTCGAGCGCCTGGTCGAGGACCGCGAGGAGACCGTGGCCCTGGCCTTTGAAGACCTCGAGGCGCGCGTTCGGGATGAGCTCGATCTTCCGCTCGAGCAGGTCGAGGGTGGCAAACGGATCGCGGTCGCCGCTGAGAAAAAGCGTTGGGCACTTGATGCGTGGCCAGTGCTCGATGCGCAGCTGGTCGGGATGACCCGGTCGATGCAGCGGATAGGAGAAGAGGACGAGACCGCCGAAGTCCGCCTCTATCGCCGCCATGCTCGCGACCCTGCCGCCGAATGACTGACCGCCACCGATGACGTCGTGTCCTCGACCCGACGTCTTGATGAAGACCGGCACTGCTTTCTCGGCAGCGCCACGAGGCAGGTCCACCGCGATCGCGTCGATGCCGCGCCGTTTGAAACCGTCGACGTAGGGCTTCATCGACGCCGCGTTGCCTGATGCTCCATGACCGAGGACGACTCGCATCGCGTCTATGGTCGCAGTGTCGCGATGGTCATCGCAGACGTCGATGATGGGTCGTCATCGATGAAAAATTTCCACAAGCGCGCGCGAAAAAAATTTCCACGAGGCATTGACTAGGGCGGGGTGCATCGAGTATCACAACACCTTGTATGGCGATGCTGCTCGTGGTTGCTTCCACAGAAGCAACGGACCCGACGCGAGAAAGGCGACCATTTCGATCAACCGCCAACGTCTCGGAATCCTCATCAATGAGAGTCCGCGGCGAAACTCGTGGGGTTGCAGAGGAGGTGCGTGCGGGAGTCTTCCTGTCCACGTCTCACCAACCCGCAAAGTCCAATGGAACCTCGGGTCCATATCTTCAGGAGAAGGAGGTACGCAATGATGGCTAAGAAGAAGGCCGCGAAGAAGCCGGCGAAGAAGGCCGCCAAGAAGTCCTCGAAGAAGAAGTAAGACCCTTCTCTTCAATCGTTTTGTAAAAGTTCGTCACGCGCCGGGGTTCTGTGGAGCCCCGGCCCTTTTGTTTTTCAGCCTCCTTCGTCACCACGGCGGAGACGATTGAGGACACAAAGCCGCACCGAGTGGAGCCGGCTGCAGAGACGATGCTGGTTGTCCGATGACGCCGCCTTCGACCGCGACGACGCTCGACATATAGATAGGTAAGGAAAGCCTCTTGACTACCGAACATTCGTTCGGTATTGTCAGAGGCGCCTCCACTTCTCTCCCCTGCGTCTCCTCCGACGAGGCCGCCATTGAAAGATGCAGGAACTTGCACTCGAGTCCGCGATCAACTCGATTCGGGTCCGCTTCGGCAGCCAGGCGCTGACGAGGGCGGCGGAAATGCCGCCCCCGCAGCCCTGGTGGAGCGGCACGCCAGTCGATGGCCTGACCGGCATCGGGGGCCTGCCGCGCGGAAGGCTTTCGCTGTTCACGGGCAGCGGGACGTGCGGCAAGCTCACGCTCGCGCTGTCGCTGCTGGCTCGCGCCACGCACGAGTTCGCGCACACGGTCGTGGTCGACGGCGGCGGGTTCGACCCCTGGACGCTGACTCCCTTCTCCCCTGAGCTCGGCGCGCTGACCGTCGTCCGCGCGCCGGCTCCCGAGGTCGCGGGCGAAGCGGCCGCGACGCTGGCCCGCGCGGGTGCGGGCTTCCTGCTATTGATGGCCGATGTCCCCGAGCACTGGCTCGGGCCGCTCGAGTCGGCCGCCAACCGCTCTGGGTCGGTGCTGCTCGGGGTGACGGATGCGCCCAACCGCGCCCTGGCCCACGCCTCGAGCTTCAGCCTCGGATTCACGCGCACCGAGTGGATCCACGAGCGAGACCTGCTGGTGGGACTGCGTATCACGGCCCGATGCGTGAAAAACCGCGTCGCCCCTCCGGTGGGCGAGAGTGAGCTCGAGGTCCGCTACCCGCTCGGCCATGTGCAACCGTCCGGCTACGCGGCGGGGATCAAAGAGGCGTCGGTGAATTTCGTGGAGATGGGGACGTGCGCGTCTGCTGTGGTCTGACCAATCATCTGGAGCTGGCACGGAGGCCGGACCTGTACGGCAAGCCGGTGATCGTCGGCCGCTGGGATGAGCACGTGGTGGCGGCGTCGGAGGAGGCACGCGAGTTCGGCGTGGTTCCCGGCATGGCGCTGCGGCAGGCGGAGCACCTGTGCCCTCAGGCGACGTTCGTCCTGCCGGACGAAGAGGCGGTGGCGCGGATCCGAGAGCTCGTCTCTTCTGCGCTGTACGACCTCGCACCTGTGATCGAGGTGCGCGACGAAGGGGTCGCATGGCTCGACCTCGGCGGCGTGGTGCGCGCGGGCGAATCGATCCGGGAGACGCGGCGTCGCTTGCTGAAGGCGATCGGACGCGAGCCGCGGCTCGGCCTGGCGCCCGGTCCGTTCTCTGCACGCCTCGCGGCCGCGCGCGCCCGGCCAGGACGTTTGCTGCAGGTGAAGGACGCCCGCGAGTTTCTCTCCCCTCTTCCCTCGCGCGAGCTGCCGCTGGACGCGGAACAGCTCGAGCGTCTGGACCTCCTCGGGCTCCGCACGCTAGGAGCGGTCGCGCAGATCGGCCCACGCGAGCTCGAGAGCCAGCTCGGTCCGGACGGCCGGCACGCGGTGTGGCTCGCGCGCGGCCTCGAGCCGGACGAGCTGGACGCGTGGCGTCCGCCGATGTTCACCAGCGCGCACCGGCAATTCGACGACCCGATCGAGGACCGCGAGGCGCTTCTGTTCGTTGCGCGGGCGCTGTGCGGTGACCTGGCGGACGAGCTTGGACTTCGCGGCGCGGGCGCAAAGCAGGTGCGCGTGCGACTGGTCCTCGAGTCCGCCGAGCCCGAAAGACGCGAATCCATCGTCCGCCATCCGTTGAGCAGCACCGCGGAGCTGTTCGGGCTCGTCGGAGCATGGATCAAGGAGTGGCAGCCGCGAGGGCCGATCACTGAGCTGTGGGTCGAGCTGCCGGTGCTCGAAGGCGCGGGCAGGCGTCAGCTGCGCCTGTGGGCCGGCGGGGACGGGTCGAGCGAAGAGGTCACCGCCGCCTTCGAGCGCCTGCAGGAAAGGTTCGGCGAGGACGTCGTCTGGAAACCCGCATGACGAGACTGCTCACGCCTCCGCACGCGATCGACGTGACGCTCGACCACGGCCGCGCGCCCATCGCCATCGCCGGCGCGTTCATCGGGTCGATCGAGCCGATCGCGCGCTGGAAGGTCGAGACGTCGTGGTGGGACCGGCCGGTCGTGCGCGAGTACTGGAAGGTCGTCCTCAACAACAACCTCCTGTGCGAGCTCTACCACGACGTCGGCCGCAACGAGTGGTTCGTGGAGCGCGTCTACGACTGAGATGGTCGCTCGGGACGCCATCGAGATTCTAGGCATGATCGAGCGGCAAGGCGTGAGGATCTGGCTCGACGGCGGGTGGGCTGCGGACGCCCTCCTGGGCCGGCAGACAAGGCATCACTGGGACCTGGACATCGTCATCGAGCAAAAGGATGTCAATGCCGTCGTCGGGATGCTGCAAATCCGCGGCTACCGTCCCAAGCACCAGAACAATCCGCGTCCCTGGAACTTCGCGCTGTACAACGGTCCCCGTCGCGAGGTCGACTTTCACGTCGTCGTCCTCGACGAGCAGGGCAACGGAATCTGCGGACCGCCCGCCGGCGGCCGGTTCTATCCCGCGGCCTCTCTCACCGGCATCGGCGCCATCCGCGGCAAAGTCTTCCGTTGCGTCACGCGAGCGTGAGCCCCTACGTCGAGCTCCACTGCCACTCCAACTTCTCGTTCCTCGACGGCGGATCGCATCCCTACGAGCTCGCGATGCGCGCGGCCGAGCTGGAGATGCCTGCCCTGGCCATCACCGACACCGGCGGCGTCTACGGAGCGGTGCGCCATCTTCAGGCCTGCCGCAAGCTCGGCGTCAAGCCCATCATCGGCGCCGCCCTGGAGGTCGACGGCGAGGAGCTGATCCTCATCGCCCGCAACCTCCGCGGCTACTCCAACCTCTGCCGCCTCTTGACCCTCGCCCACGCCGGCCAGCCCAAGGGCGAGGCGAGGACGGCTCTGGGCACCGTCGAGCAGCATCGGGGTGACACGTTCTACCTGAGCGCCACCGACAGCGAGGCCAGGCTGCGCGACCTGCAGTCGGCGCTGGGGCGGGAGAA
Organism: Candidatus Dormiibacterota bacterium; assembly: GCA_035689485.1. Lineage (GTDB taxonomy): Bacteria > Chloroflexota > Dormibacteria > Dormibacterales > Dormibacteraceae > 40CM-4-65-16. The sequence continues at coordinate 14,423 of DASSLL010000001.1, forward strand.
CGTCTTCAGCGAGCTGCACCACCACATGCGGCCCGAAGACCAGTGGGTGCTCGAGGGACGCGCGGCGATGGCGAGACGATGCGGTGCGGGCGTCGTCGCCACCAACCAGGTCCACTACCACGTCGCCTCGCGGAGCCATCTCCACGACGCGCTGGTCGCCATCCGACACCGGGCGACGCTCGACGAGGCGCGCGAGCACCTCTTCCCCAACGCCGAGCACCACCTCAAAGGCGGCGCCGACCTCCGCCCGTTGTTCGCCGGCCATGCCGAGGCGCTGGCGACGCCGTGGGACATCGCCCAGGAGTGCGACGTCGACCTGGACTTCCGCAAGGTCCGGTTCCCCGGCTATCCGGTCCCGGAAGGCGAGACGCCCTTTTCGTATCTCTACAAGCTCTGCTTCGAGGGCTTGCGCGCGCGCTACCGGCCCATCACCTCGTCGGTGACCCACCGCCTGCAGCACGAGCTGGAGGTCGTCGAGAAGACGGGCTTGGCCGAGTTCTTCCTCATCAACTGGGACCTGATGCGCTTCGCGCGCGAGCACGGCGTGCCCGGTCAGGGTCGCGGCTCGGCGGCCGACTCCATCGTCGCCTACGTGCTCGGCATCACCCGCGTCGATCCGATCGAGCACAACCTCCTGTTCGAGAGGTTCCTCCACGAGGAGATGACGAGCACGCCCGACATCGACATCGACTTCTCGACGGAGCACCGCGAGCAGGTCATCCAGTACATCTACGAGAAGTACGGCTGGGAGCGGACCGGGATGGTGTGCAACGTCGTCACCTTCCAGCCGCGGATGGCCATCCGGCAGGTCGGCAAGGCATTGGGCTTCTCCAACGAGCTGCTCGACCGGCTGGCCAAGGGCGTCGACCGCTGGTTCACAGAGGACGTCGAGGATTCGATGCAGTGGGCCGTGCCGCCGCCGGAGATGAGGCCGCAGAGCTGGCGCCATTTTCTGGAGCTGTGCCGGGAGGTCATCGACTTCCCGCGCCACCTGTCGATCCACAACGGCGGCATGCTCGTCACCGGCGAGCCGCTCGTGGACATCGCGCCGGTCGAGCCGGCGGCGATGGAGGGACGCCGCGTCGTCCAGTTCAACAAGGACGACGTCGAGGACCTGGGCCTGATCAAGATGGACATGCTCGGCCTGCGCACTCTCTCTGTCGTGGCGGAGGCGCTCGCGCTGATCAAAGAGAAGACCGGCGTCAGGCCGGACCTCGATGAGCTCGCCCTCAACGACCCCGAGGTCTACGACATGTGCGGCGACGCGGACACCATCGGCGTCTTCCAGATCGAGTCGCGGGCGCAGATGCAGACCCTGCCACGCACTCGGCCTAAGACCTTCAACGACCTGGTGGTCGAGGTGGCGATCATCCGGCCGGGACCGATCCAGGGCAACGCCGTCCATCCGTACATCCGGCGCAAGCAAGGACGCGAGGTGGTCACGTACGCGCACCCGCTGCTGGAGCCGATCCTGCGCGACACGCTGGGGGTGATCCTCTACCAGGAGCAGATCATCGAGATCGCGATGCACGTCGCCGGGATGAAGCCGGGCCGCGCGGACGGATTTCGGCGCGCGATGACGCGGCACCTGAACCGGGTCGAGATGTCGTCGCTCGAGGATGAGTTCATCGGCGGGTGCCTGGACAACGGGGTGCCGCGCGAGGTGGCGGACCAGCTGTTCGCGGCGGTGCAGGGTTTTGCCGTCTATGGATTCTGCCGCTCGCACGCGGCCGCGTTCGCGCGCACGTCGTACGAAACCGCTTGGCTCAAGCTGCATCACCCGGTGGAGTTCGGCTGCGGGCTGCTCAACAACCAGCCGATGGGGTTCTACCACCCGAGCGTGCTGGTCGAGGACCTGAAGCGGCATGGGTTGAAGGCGCTGCCCGTGGACATCAACCACTCGGGCGTGCGGTGCCTGCCCGAGGTCGTCGAATTACCCGCTGCTGCTGCCACTCACGGGTCTGAGACGCCCGCGAAACCCGCATTTGCCGGCAGTCGCGGGTTTGCCGGCGACTCGGAACCCGCATTTCCCGGCAATCACAACGAAGCCGAGTACGCGATGCGCATCGGTTTCAACTACGTCCGCGACCTCGGCGAGGACGGCCGCGACGCCATCGTCGCCGAGCGCGACCGAGGCGGTCCGTACAGCTCCTTCGACGACTTCCTCGCCCGCCTGCGTGGCGGACCGATCGGGCCCAAGGCGGTGCGCAACCTCGCCATGGTCGGCGCCTTCGACGCGCTCGGCCGGCCGAGGCGCGAGCTGCTGTGGGGCTGGCAGGAGCGATGGCACGGCAAAGGCCTGCGCCGCGGCATCGACAAGCAGGCCGAGCTGCGCCTCGACAGCAACGCGCCGCAGCTGCCGCAGGTCGACGAATTCGACGCCAACCAGCTCGAGTACCGCATCTCCGACCTCTCGACCGGCCACCACCTGATCCACTTCTGCCGCGAGCGGCTGACAGCGATGGGCGCACTCGAGTCGAACCAGGTCGCCAGGGTCCAGAGCGGCAGGCAGGTCCGGGTCGCCGGGTTGGTCATCACGCGCCAGGCACCCGCGACCGCGAACAAGATCCGCTTCTTCACCCTCGAGGACGAATACGGCCAGGTCAACGTGACCATCAAGCCCGAGGTCTACGAGAAGTACCGCCAGGTGGCCAACCGCCAGCCGATCCTGATCATCGACGGCGTGATGCAGCGCCAGGACGGTGTCCACTCGGTGCTGGCCCGGCACATCGAGGCGCTGCAGGGCGTCCCGCGTCCCGCGCAGCGGTCCCACGACTATCGCTGACAGGCCTTTCGACCCTTGTCCCCAGCCATCGCCTGAGACAAGCTCCGGTCGTGGCGATAACCGCCCGTCGTACGAAGGTTCCGGGCTTCCTTCCGACCACAACCGTCGGGGTGGCGGCATGCACGTTGTTTGCGATCTCGCTCCTCCTGTTCGCCGCCCGGCTCTTCCTGAAGCCTGCGCTGGACATTCCGCTCAACTTCCTCGTCGTCTTCATCGCGATGGCCGCGTCGGGCCTGGTCGCGCTCTATGCCGTCGCTCTCCGGCATGAGCGCAGCCTCGCCACGTTCACCGCACTGGTCGCCGGTCTGCTGGCGGCTACCTTGTTGGTTGCGGAGACATTGGCACCAGGTCCACCCAGCGGCCTCGGCCTCGGCGAGGCGGCGAACGGCAAGACGTTCACGCTCCAGAAAGGCGCCCAGATCACCCTGCAGCTGCCCGGCAACCCCACGACGGGCTACAGCTGGGAAGCGAGCGTGTCCAACCCAGCGGTCCTGAAGCAGTCGTCCGCGCCTGTCTACAAACCTACCGGCGCCGCGCTCGGCAGCGGCGGAAGCTACACGTTCTGGTACGAAACCGTCGGTAGCGGCAGCAGTGACCTGACGCTCGTGTATCGGCGGTCGTGGGAGACGGATGTCGCGCCACTCAAGACCTTCCGGGTCACCGTCTCGGTCCCCTGACTGTCAACATACGAGCCACGTGACCGAGGACCGCGAAGCACTGCTCGAGCACTACCGCGCGTCGCGCCGGAGAATGCTCAGCGCCATCGACGGCTTGACCGACGAGCAGATGTCGGAGCCGTCGATCGACGGTTGGGCGGTGAAGGACCACCTCGCGCACCTCGCGATGTGGGACGACCTCCGCGCCGCCGAGGTCGAGCGCATCTCGGCCGGCCATGAGTCGGCGTGGAAGATGACCGACAAGCAGGACGACGATCACAACGCCATGGGTTACGAGCTCCGGCGGTCGATGTCGCCGGCGCAGGCGAGATGGGAGCTGCAGACGTCCCGCCGCAAGCTGCTCGACGCGATCGCGTCGGCGCCGGCCGAGGCGTTGGACCCTTCACGTTATGGCGCCGCCGGGCTGCGGAGCGGTCACGAAAGCCAGCACGCCGAATGGCTCGAGCGCTGGCGGCACGACAAGGGACTCTGAAGGCGTACCCGCGCGCTCCGACGGTACCCATTCCTTACTTTCTGTAGCCTTCCGGCGGCCCTTTGCGCCAAGCTATGCGGCAACAGCCGAACTTCATCGCAGCAGCCCCAGAGGAAATCACCCCATGTCGATCGCCCGAGAAATCGAAGACATAGCGCGGGACCTGATCAAGCACCAGCACGATCATCCGCCGGTCCGCGACCTGAACCGCGAGGTCGAGCGCCGGACCACGTTCGCCGACCGGGTCGCCGACGACTTCGCCCGCCTGGTCGGGAGCTGGATCTTCGTCCTGGTCCAGGTCGGCATCCTTGTCGTCTGGGTCGGCCTCAACGCCCTGAACCTGATCCATCCCTGGGACCGCTACCCCTTCGAGTTCCTCAACTTCATCCTCAGCCTCGAAGCCGCGGTCTGGGTCAGCCTGGTGCTCATGGCGTTGAACCGCCTCGGCGACCGCGACCGCCTGCGCGCCCAGCACGACTACGAGGTCGACGTCAAATCCGAGGAAGAGCTCAAAGCCTTGATGAACCACCTCATGCACCAGGACGAGATCCTGCTGCAGATCGTCAACCGGCTCGACCGCGGCGACCGCGAGATGAAGCGCCTCGCGCGGCGTCTCGAGCAGGCGATCGAGGCCGCTGAGCAGCCATCTCCCGCGCCGAAACCGGCCGGGCCGCCGGAGCGACCGCCGGTGAGCATCCCCGCGCCCTAGAAGCCGCTCACCCGGTACACCGTGTAGACACCGTCGTCGTAGACCTTCGTGCCGTGTTCGTCCCAGTACGCGCGGCTCGCGCCTCGAGGAATCTCCTGCGGCCCGATCATCACGTAGTCGACGCCGTACTGCTTCACGAGCTGCGGCGTTGCCGGGTCGCCGTCGAGGATCCGCTTGTCGTCTTCGCCCTTCTGCACGTAATCGGCCAGGCCGTACGTCCACAACCAGCCGGGGTAACCGACCAGCTCGCGCCGGCCCGCCAGCGTCGGGATCGGGCTGTTGTGCTCGTCCGCGACCACGAACAACGCGGTCGGGCTCGTGTTGTGCCGGACCCAGTCGGCGACGCGGAGACCCCCGGCGTCGGTGAACGGGATGGCGCTGGCGTCGAAGTCGGACGCCCGCGCCAGGTCGAGGAAGCTCGAGAGGCACATCACGACCAGGATCAGGCCCGCCGCGGCCGCGGTCAGCGCGCTGTGACGGAACATCACCGACAGCACGCCGCCGGCGACGATGCTGCCGAGCAGCGCCCAGAAGATGAAGAACTTCGTGTTGTCCCAGACCCACGGCTGGAGGACGACGAGGTTCGGGACGAGGAACCAGAACCACATGGGTGCAAACCATGTCGGGAAGCGGGCTGGAAACCAGCGGATCAAGGCGTGCCCGGCGACGATGAGAGGGATCAGCAGTGAGGTGTTCCACACCCAGAACCAGATCCAGCCGGGCAGGAACAGCAACAGACCGGTGCTGCTGTTGCCGGTGAAGGCGAGCCAGCCGGGCTCGATGCAGTAGCCGCCGAGCGACGGCTGGTCACCACAGATGCTGGTGTTGTCCGGCGGCCACATCCAGGCGAGGATCGGCACGCCGATCGCTACCGCGGGCACGAAGAACGCCCACCACTGGCGCCGGCGTGCCAGAAGCGCCCAGAAGGCGGGCAGCGCGACCACGGTGCCGTACGCATGGACGTGAAACACGGGCAGGACACCTGCGACGAGCCCGGTCGCCAGGAACGGCCGCCAGCCCAGCTCTTCGCGCACGGCCAGCCAGAGCACGAGCAGCAGGATCAGCGTGAGGCTGAAGCCGAACAGCGTCGACCGCTGCGGCACCAGGTAGGCGAGCACCGGGTTGAGCCACTGGAGATTGATGTCGCGGTCGAGCGTGTATTCGGTCGGCAGCGGCGTCGCCGGGCCGACGTTGACGAGAGGGATGAGGCCCGGGTGGAGGCGATCGACCGCGTAGATGAAGCCGAGTCCGCCGCTCATCAGGAAGAGAAACACCGCGATTGCGGCCGCGCCTCGACCGCCGATGAACCGCAGCGCGACAAGGTAGAGAACGCCCGGGAACGCGAGCGCCAGCATCGCGCTGGTCGCGGTCAGCGCCTCGGTCAGCGAGAGGCCCAGCGGCACGAGGTCGGCGGCGAGGAAGTCGATCATGAACGGATAGCCCAGCCGGTGGCCGGGGTCGATCGGAAACTCGGGCGGAAAGTTGCGGCCGTACGCGAAGGAGCTGGTGAAGCTGAGGTGCGCGGCCCAGTCGCCCCAGATGTTCACGTAGCCCGCATAGAGACCCTGCGGCGTGTAGACGTACGCCTGGTGAAAGAAGTGAATCGACCAGGCGCCGCACACCACGAGCACCGCGACCAGAGGCCAGGGCTGCCACGAAGTCCAGCGCCGGCGCGCGTCGAGCCAGTCTGGCGCGACGTCGTGGCGGCCGACGAACAGTCCCGCGGCGCCCATGAGCCCGGTGATCACGAGGCCCGCTACAACCGTGGCGACTGTTACGTCCCGGACGAGTAGCGCGGGCACGAAAGTGAACACGGCCACCGCCATCGGCCCCAGCACCGCACCGAACACAATCCGTTCTTCGAATTCGAACGCGACGCCGAGGAGATAGGTGATCCCGAAGCCGGCCGCGGCGGCGGCGACGAGAAAGAGAACGGGCGCTAGAGGCACGGCTGGGAAGCCTCGGCGAGAGATTCGGCGATCCAGGTGGGCCAGATCCGGGCGAACCGACGAGCAGCGGAGCGAGCGCACTTGTTGGTGCGCAAGCGAGCAGCGCAGGAGCTGAGCCCGGAGATGGGCCGCATTGGGCGCCGAAGATCCGGCGAGTGCTTCTCCGGCCGGGCCTCTAGTTCCAGCACCAGAACTGGTTCACGAGCGCCGGGTCGCCTTCGCAGTGCACGAGCCACATCTTCGGGCCCCAGGGCGGCGTGTGCGGTCCCAGGAACCACGCCGACTGCGAGATCGGCACCGCCGTCCAGACCGGATAGAAGTATCCGAACGTCGCGACCGCCACCGCGAGATGCGCGGCGATGACCAGATCACGCCCTGAACGCGGCAGCTTCTGGGCCAGGTTCACGAGCACGAAAGCGAGGGCCAGGATCATGAAGATCAGCCCGCCGAACATGTGGTACATGAACAGCACCCGCGAGATCAGGAACCACGGCGCGTACTGCGCGATGAACCCGAGCAGGATGACCGCGGCGGCGAAGCTGCGCTGCCGGATCACGTAGTAGGGCAGCGCCGCGACGGCAGGCAGGCTCGTCCACCAGATCCACGGATTGCCCATGTTGGAGATGCGCGCCCAGAGCGCCTCGCCAGTGAACGCGTCGAGCCCGAGCCCGTCGTACTGCGCGTAGTAGAGGACCGGCCGCATCAGGAAGGGCCACGACCACGGGCGCGAGCCGTAAGGGTGCGTCGCCGTCAGCGTGGCGTGGTACTGGAACGACCACTGCGTATACGCCACGAGGTCGTGGAAGCTCTGGAACTGGCCACGCGCGAAGAACGGATACCACGACACGAGGTAAATGCCGGCCGGGATCACGACCAGGGCGACGAGCGCGACGACCAGGTATGTGGGCCAGAACGTCGCCGAGATCGCCGGGCCCTTGTCACGCCGCCAGGAAAGAAACGGCCAGCCGCGCGGCCCGAAATCGAAGTTGAGGCTGCGCAGCACGATGCGGGCCAGCAGCCAGAGGCAGATGCTGAGCCAGGCGGCGAGGACGATCCATTTGGCCGCGATCCCGATCCCGAGGACGACGCCGAGCGCGAGCATCGAGATCATCGACGCGTTGAACGACCGGCTCTGGATGTGGACCAGGAAGAGGAAGTACGCGGTGAGGATGAAGAAGATCGGAAAGATGTCGATCATGCCGATCCTCGACTGGACGAAGAACATGCCGTCGAAGCACGCCAGCGTCGCGGCGGCGATGGCGAACAGCCGGCTCGGCCAGAGCCGCCGGGCCAGCAGGTACATCATCGGGATGCACAGCGTCCCGAAGATGCAGGTGGCGATGCGCCAGCCGAACGTGTTGAAGCCGAGGTCGATGTAGTCGCCGGACGCTCCCTGGAAGTGGGCGCGGTACCAGCCGTACCCCCACTCCCCGAGCGCGATGATCTCTTTCGACAACGGCGGCTCGGGGTCGATGTAGTTGTACTGGCAGTTGATGGTCGTCGGCCGGCAGAACTGCATCCCCTTGACGTCGTCGTACGCGTCGACCGGAAAGTAGATCTCGTCGAAAACCTGTCCGTGCGGCGGCGACAGCTGCCCGTTGGAGTCCGGATAGCCCTTGTTGAAGGGGTACGCGAGACCGCAGAGCGTGCCCAGGTCACCCTTCGCATCGATGGGTGTGCTGGACACGCAGTTGGTGACGGCAGCGCCGCTGTTCCCGGGGAGGAACAGGTTGGGCAGGATGGGACTGAAAAAGCGGATGACGAAGGCGACGACCGTCAGGACAAGGATGGCGATGAGATCCCAACGGTCGAAGTAGCTCCTGTCCGTGATCCGCCTGCCCTGCTTCTCCGCGGGCCGCGCGGACGCGGCGGTCACCGGTGGCGCTTGCGTCGCTTTGCTCCGCCCTGGTTCTGCCCCGTCCGCTCGGGCAGGTGCGCGCTGATCTCCCAGACCACCCTGTCCGCGTCGGGCACGGGGACGGCGATGGTCTCCTCGTTCATCAGTCCCGACTTGAACACGCCGAGCCTGCTCTTGATCTCTTTGAGCTGCGACTCGTCGCCGCGCAGCTTGAGGAACACGGCGGGTTCGTCGAGGTGCTTGCGCATGAACGGCGCCACCGATCGCGAGCGGCCGTCTTCGAAGTGCTGCCGCAGAGGCAGCGCCTTGACCGAGCGGATCGAGTCGTACGGGATCACCACGCTGCGGACGCTGTTGGAGAGCTTCACGCCCGATTCCGAGACCTCGACCTTGCTCCGCCAGCGATAGAAGAGGAGGGCCGCGAGCACCAGCGCGCCCACCGGGACGTAGAAGATGAAAGCGGCGAAGGTGGTCGAGTAGATGTTCCGCTGGTAGACGCTGATCGCGGTCGCGACCACGCCCACCGCTACCAGGAAGCCGGCGAAGAATCGCTGCTGCAGCCAGACATAGTGGGCGTACAGGTTCTGATGTCGGGTGGGGATCGATTCCGCGGCGGTGCTCAAGGTGGACTACTGATTATCCGGTAGCTCCCAGCCGCGGCTCCTGTCCACGGCCCTACGCCAGCGCGTCTGCATGGCATCGGCCTGGTCCCGGGTCATCGCCGGCTCGAACTCGCGGTCGAGCTTCCACAGGCTCGCCAGGTCGTGGTCGTTCCACAGGCCGGCGCCAAGTCCCGCGAGGAAGGCCGCGCCGAGCGCGGTGGTCTCGGTGTGGCGCGGCCGGCGCACGGGGATTCCGAGCAGGTCCGCCTGGAGCTGGCAGAGGACGTCCATCACCGCGGCCCCGCCGTCGACGCGGAGCTCGGTCAGGCGGCGTCCGGTGTCCTTCTCCATCGCCTCGACGACATCGCGGGTCTGATAGGCCATCGCCTCGACCGCGGCGCGCACGATGTGGGCTCGAGTCGTCCCGCGCGTCAGGCCGACGATGGTGCCTCGCGCGTAAGCGTCCCAATACGGCGCGCCAAGGCCCACGAATGCGGGCACGAGATATGCACCGCCCGCGTCCTTCACCGAGGCCGCCAGCGGGCCTGCCTCGCTCGCGCTCTCGATGATGCCGAGTCCGTCGCGCAGCCACTGCAGCGCCGCGCCCGTGACGAAGATCGCGCCCTCGAGCGCATAGCTCAGCTTGCCGCCACGGCGCCAGGCCACCGTGGTCAGCATGCCGGTCGAGGATGGAACGCGACGTTCGCCCGTCTGCATGAGCACGAAGGAGCCGGTGCCGTACGTGTTCTTGGCCATGCCTTCGGTGGTGCAGGCCTGGCCGAACAGCGCCGCCTGCTGGTCGCCGGCGACTCCGCTGATCTTGGCCGCGATCGGGCCGCTCGAGTCGACGATGGCCGGCAGGTTGTCGAGCCGCACGCCGAACAGCTCGGCCATCTCCTCGCTCCAGGCGCCGCGGCCGATGTCGAAGAGCGACGTGCGCGAGGCGTTCGAGGCGTCCGTGACGTGGACCTCGCCGCCCGAAAGCTTGGCCATGAGCCAGGAATCGACGGTCCCCGCCGCCGCGTCCCTGGCGCCTTCGACGTGGTTCAGCGCCCACGCGTATTTCGTCGCCGTGAAGTACGGATCGAGGACGAGGCCGGTCAGCTCACGGACGCGTTCCTCGTGCCCCTCCCGTCGCAGCCGCGCGCACTCGTCCGCGGTCCGCCGGTCCTGCCAGACGATCGCCGGTGCGATCGGCTCCAGCGTCTTGCGGTCCCAAAGCACGAGCGTCTCGCGCTGGTTCGTGATGCCGATCGCCGCAACGTCCGACTGCTTCGCCCCCGCGGCCTCGAGCGCGAGGTGCGCGCTCGCCTGCACAGCAGACCAGATGTCGTTGGCGTCATGCTCCACCCAGCCCGGCCTCGGGTAGTGCTGTTCGATCTCGCGGTAGCCCTTGCCGAGGACCTCGCCCGCCATCTCACCGGTGCCTACGGCGACGCTGGTGGCGCCGGTCGTCCCCTCGTCGAGCGCTAGGACGACTTGGCTTGCCAGGTTCGGTTCAGATGGCCGGTCGAATAGCCCTCGAGGTCGGCGGAGACGAACCTGTACCCGGCCGCGCGTACCGCGGCGGCGACCTCGTCCCGCTTCGCGACCAGGCGCGCGATCTCCGTCTGATCGACCTCGATGCGCGCCACGTCGCCATGGTGGCGCACTCGGACCTGACGGAAGCCCATCGCCTTCAGCGCGTCCTCCGCGGCTTCGATCTGGCGCAGGGCGGCGACGGTCACGGGCGTGCCGTGCGGGATGCGCGAGGAAAGGCAGGCGAACGACGGCTTGTTCCAGTTGGGCAGGCCGAGCGCGCGTGCGGAGGCGCGGACGTCCGACTTGGACAGCCCCGCCTCGAGGAGCGGGAAGCGCACGCCTCGCCTCACCGCGGAGGCGTGGCCGGGGCGATGGTCGGCCGCGTCGTCGCCCGTCGCGCCGTACGCCAGGTGGGCCAGACCGAGCTCACGCTGCACCGGGGCGAGGGTGTCGAAGAGCTCCTCCTTGCAGTGGAAGCACCGGTCGGGGTGGTTGCGCGCGTATGCCTCGAGCTCGACCTCGCTCGTCGTCACCTCGACCAGCCGCGCACCCATGGCGCGCGCCAGCGAGCGCGCCGCCTGCTGTTCCGATTCCGGATACGCGGGCGAGCTCGCGAGGGCGGCGACCGCGCCCTGGCCCAGCTCGTCCATCGCCAGCCGCAGCAGCAGGGTGGAGTCGACGCCGCCGGAGTAGGCGACGAGCACCGATCCCAGCTCGCGGACGATGCCGCGGGCGGTCTGCAGTCGCGCGGGGTTGAGCGCGTCGAGCTGGATCAATCCAGCTCCGAGATTAGCTCGCCTGCGCCTCCGAAGGCTCCATGGCGGGGACGCCGCACCAGGCCTCGTAGTCGATGAGAGAGTCGATGGTCGGGTTCTCGCCGCAGAGCGGGCAGGCCTTGTTCTGCCGGAGCCTGAGCTCGCGGAAGGTCATGTCCTCTCCTTCGAAGAGGAGGTACCGGCCCACCATCGGCCGGCCGATGTCGAGCAGGAACTTGATGGTCTCGAAGGCCATCATGCTGCCGATGATGCCCGGCAGGACTCCGAACACGCCGGCTTCGGCGCAGCTCTGAGTGCTTCCGGGCGGCGGCGGCTCCGGGAACAGACAGCGGTAGCAGCCTGTGCCCTTGGCCGAGTCGAACAGGGCCAGCCGGCCTTCGAACCGGAAGATGCTGCCGTGCACCAGCGGCTTGGCCAGGAAGTGCGCCGCGTCGTTGGCCAGGTATCGGGTAGGGAAGTTGTCGGTGCCGTCGACGATCACGTCGTAGGGCGAGAAGATCCGCATCGCGGTCTCCGAGTTGAGGTGCTCGTTGATGGCGACGACCTCGACGTCCGGGTTGAGGTTGCGCAGGGTCTCGGCGGCCGACTGGACCTTCGGCACGCCCACGTCGTTGACCCCGTGGAGCAGCTGGCGCTGCAGGTTCGACTTGTCGACCACGTCGAAGTCGACGATCCCGACCTTGCCCACGCCGGCCGCGGCGAGGTACATGGCGGCCGGGGAGCCGAGCCCGCCGGCGCCCAGCAGAAGCACGCTCGAGTTCAGCAGCTTGCGCTGGCCGGCGCCGCCGACTTCGGGCAGGATCAGGTGGCGGGCGTAGCGCGCGACCTGGTCGGGGGTGAACGGCTTTCCGTCTTGTGGCATCTGCTAGGACTATACCCAGGGCCGCGCGAGGCTTATTCCTATAGTTGGGAGACCCTCATGGAAACCGAATACCTCGACGAAGAGCAGGTCATCTCCCTCTACAACAAGGTCAGGACCGGCAAGAAGACCTGGCCGGTGGGCATCTGGAGCTCCCCCGCGGCGCTGCAGTACGCGGTCACCGTCTTCGACTACTGGATCCACAACGTCATGGGCTGGAAAGGCTGGCCCGACGCGCGGGGCAAGGTGACGCCCGCCCTGCTGGAGGAACACCGCCTTGCCGACCTGGTCGAGAGCGTGTTCGTGCCCGAGTTCGGGGATGACTGGCTGGACTTCGAGGTCGTGCTCAACGAGTCGATGCGCCTGTCCGAGGACGAGGGCTGGGGGCCGGATCTTTCCGACCGCCAGGAGCGCGTCGAGGCGGCGTTCGAGCACGCGTTCGAGAAGCTCATCGGGTCGCCCAAGCAGCAGGCCAAGCTGCTGCCCACGTACCACCGCTTCCGCAACCACCTCCTGCGCATGTGGAGCGCTTTCCAGGAGGCGCAGGCGGAGCACGACAAGGCGGAGCGCGAGCAGGCCGAGAAGTTCTGGGCCAGCCTGCGCCTTGTGCGCAGCACGCGGTCGCAGGCGGCGGAGGCGTGGTCGATCGTCAACACCGACGACGAGCGACGCGGCGAGGTGGTGATGGTCTGGGGCGACCCACACCCTTACTGCGTCGTCGTCCTCGACGGCGACGTCGAGGCCGGAGGCTGGGAGCAGGTGATCTACCGGCTGGAGCAGGAGATCCTGGTCGAGGAACCCGGAGTCGTGAGCTACGCGGTGTGGCACAAGGGATTCGTCGGCGAGTACTACCGCTGCGCGGACTGCGGCGAGCTCCACAGCCAGTTCGACGAGGACACGAGCAACGGCCTCCGGTTCGACGACGTGGAACCGCCCGAAGAGAGGTAGCTACTCCACCGTCAGGCTGTAGTTCCTCCCCTCCCAGCCGGTCACGTAGTGCGCAGTCCATGAGAACTCGGTCCCGACAGAGAGCTTGTGGCTCGGCACCTCCGCCACCCAGACACCGAGCGTCGTGTCGATCGCGTCGACCTCGCTGTGCGACTCCCAGTTGTCGAACGTGTAGTGCACGGCCCCGGGACGCGGGAGCTGGACCCTTAGGCGCCGGCCGGGGGCGATGCGCTCGATCTGGTGCTTGTGCGTCCAGACGAAGGGCACGTCCTGCGGTGGGCCTTCGGTGTAGCGCCTGCGCGCGGGCATGACGATGTCGGGAAATCCCGCGAGGGCGATGGTCACCAGCAGCTCGAGGTATTCGGCGTGCGCCCAGCCCAGCGGAGAGGCGGATCCGTTGGGCGCCCCGAACTTCAAACCGCGTGACGGCATGTCCGGGCCGTCCCACAGCTGCTCGGGCAAGACCAGGCTCTGGCCGGCGAAGCCCTCGAGCGTGCGCACGAGCTCCGCCGCGGGCAGGCCCATGGAAAAGAAATGCCTCGCCCTCTCACCCGTGAGGACCGGCCATGCGCGGCCGCGTCCCGAGCCGTCCCACGGCGAGCCGTCGTCGTGCTCGCCGTACTCGTCGCCCACGTAACGGCGCCAGCTCGGTCCCGCGGGCAGGCTCACCTTGAGCGAGGTGTCGACGCCTTGAAGGCTGCGCAGCACACGGTCGTCCTTCGGGCGGCGCAGCCCGTAGCGCACGAGCTCGAGAAACTCGGGCGCGATCGCGCCCTCGGCCGGGCGCCGGTCGGGGTCGGGCGACAGGCGGACGTACTGACCTGACGGCAGGGAGCACCACCATTCGACGCGGTCGTTCCAGTAGTCGGCGACAACGCGCAGGTGGCTCGCGGCGATGTGCTCACCCGCGTCATGCGCGAACTCGGCGGCCACGATGAGCGCCGCGATGCAGGCCGCGAGCGTTGACGGCGACAGGCCGCCGGCGTCCTCCCAGCGATCGAGCGTTGTGAGCGGTCCCTCCCGGATGAGGAACTGCGCGGCGGGTCGCACCATCGTCGGGTAAGGGTCGTGGTCGAGACAACCGGCGACGCCGAGGCGCCACGCGAGCAGGATGGGCAGCGCGACCTGGTCGAGCTCCGTCGACTGCCAGTGCGGGGTCCCGTCGAGCTTCCAGTTCTGGTGCCAGCCGCCGTCCGAGCGCTGGTGCGTCTGCAGATGGCGGAACGCGCGCAGGGCGGCGTCGCTGTCGCCTCCGTCGAGGAGCGCCGTGGCGATGCGGCACAGGTCGCGCGGCCAGACCAGGTGGTAGACGTGGTTGCCGTCGTGGTTCATCTCGCCCCACGGCGCTGCGGGGGCGGCGACGAACGCGCCGGCGTGGGACTTGTCCTCGAGGCAGTGCAGAACCGCGAACGACGCGCGCGCGAGCGCTCCGTCATCGCCGCTTACCTGGCCGAGCGCGGTCGGAATCTCCGGCTGCGTCCGCCACGCGCGCTCGAACGCCTGGCGAACAGTGCCTGCGCCTTTCTGGAGTGCGGTGCGCGCCACCTCTTCGGCGTCGGCGCGCGAGTGGGCGAAGCCGACCGCCATCTGAAACGTTCCGGCGCGGACGCCCATCTCGGCGCCGACGCACACGTTGCCCGGACCCGCCCGGTCATACAGGTACGTGAGCTTGCCGTCGCCGTCGCTGAGGTCGATCTGTACGTCGGAACTGCGGAAGTAGCCGACGGTGGCCCGCGCGAACGGGCCCACGAAGCAGATCCACACGTCCTGCTGCTGGATGAGGAGCGCGGGTGGATGCGTGTCGATCACGCTCGCGAGGTTGCCGCCGGTGCCGGGCTCCCAGTGCGCAGAGGCCTGCAGGTAGAGGCGCAGGTCGGGCAGCTCGGGCGTGAAGTTGCCGGCGATGAGCATGGCGTTCTCCTCCGGGTCGGAGAAGATCTCTTTGGTCAGCCGGTACTCGTGATGGGTAGAGTCCACGCGGAACGCGGGCACGCCCGGCGTGAGCCACGAGATTGCGTGCTGGGCGTCGGCCGCATCGTCAACCGGCGGCGAGCCGCTTGCGGAGACGAAGAAGCGGAGCTCGTGCAGCGCCACTCGGTCCAGGAACGGGAAAAAGACCTCGCTGAGGTTCCCGCCGGCGAGCGTGTACCAGACTTTGCTCCTGGAACCTGGCGCCGTCCCGAACCCCATCTTGCGTCCAGGCCCCCACATCGGGGGCGCGCCTGGTCCGCCGGGAGCTTCCATCGGCGTCTAAGTATGGAGAGAGCCTCGAGCAGCCTGGGTAGATAGAATCGAGCGACGACCCCGCTTCCGGGGAGGTGGCTGAGTGGTCGAAAGCACCCGCCTGCTAAGCGGGTAGGGGGTGTGAAACTCCCTCGAGGGTTCGAATCCCTCCCTTCCCGCCATTCTCGCCGCGGATTTCCCGCGACCGCCGGCGGCCGCGGGTTCTGCCATCCTGAATACGCCGCCAGTGCCGGCGCTCATGGCAACTCGCTAGCCCTAGGCCTTTCTCGTGTACGTCACGTCGAGGTCCTGCTCCCAACTCGAGCCGTCGCGCGACAGTTCGCCGTGAACCTTGATGGTCCTGCCATCGCCACTGAACTGGCCCGTCATCCGCTGTGAGAAACCAGCAGCGTCCCTCCACATCCTCCAGACGCCGCCCTCGAGGCTCGTTCGATAAATCCTCGTTACGCCGCGCTCGTCGGCGTAGACCATCGAGCACTCCGGCTCTGAGTCGTCCCGACCGATGACGCTGCTCGCGCTGGGTGGGCCGGGCTCGTCCCAGTCGAAACGCCAGAGCAGGAGCCCGCCGTCGACCAGCCATTCGAACACTGAG
>DASSLL010000002.1:0-4725 GCA_035689485.1 Candidatus Dormiibacterota bacterium
GCCCCGTGACGACGCCGACGTCGTGATCTTCACCGGCGGCGGATGGGTCGCCCGCACCGACAAGGGTGTACGCGCGGAGGTGGCGAGCGGTCGCTGGCAGCCGGTGATCGCGAGCGCCTCTGCGAGGAGCGCGGTGCTCGCATCGGTCTGCACGGGGGCGATGATTCTCGCGTCCGCCGGCGTGCTGAAGGGCCGCCGCTCGACGACGCATCACAGCGCCTGGAACGACCTCGAAGCCGCAGGCGCCATCCTCATCAAAGAAAGGGTCGTCGACGGCGGTGACATCATCACCGCGGGCGGTGTGACAAGCGGAATCGACCTCGGACTCCACCTGGTCGAGCGGTTCGCCGGTCGGGGGCTCGCCCGCTCGATCGCGGCGAACCTGGAATACCCGGCTCGGCAGCACGCTTGCTGATTACGTGAGCCGAAACTCGCACGAGATCCTGGAAAGCGCGAAGACCATCGCCGTCGTCGGTGCGTCTCGCGACGCCGACAAGGCCGGCGGTTCGGTGCCTTTCGGCCTCCAGCGCCGGGGCTTCCGCATCATCCCGATCAACCCCTACGCCGACACGCTCTTCGGCGAGAAGGTCTACCGCTCGCTGCTCGACGTCCCGGAGAAGATCGACCTGGTCGACGTCTTTCGGCCCTCGGCGGACGCGCCGGAGATCGCGCGGCAGGCCGCGGCGGTGGGAGCGAAGGCCCTGTGGCTGCAGCTCGACATCCGCTCCGACGAGGCGCGCCACATCGCCGAGGCCGCGGGCATGGAGTACGTCGAAGACGAGTGCACAGGCGTGGTGGCCTCGCTGCACCGCATCCGCAAGAACGCCGCGTAAGCCATTACGCTCGGAGCGTTGGCCCGTCCGAAGCGCGATCGCGCCATCGAGTCCGAGCTCAAGTTCCGCCTCACCGGCCCCAACGACCACGTCAAGCTGCGCGCGATGCTGCGCGGCCGCGGGGCGCACCTTAGCGGTCGCTATCGCGAGGACAACTACCGCTTCAACGGGCCGGGCAAATCGACGCGCAACACGACGCTGCGACTCCGCGTGCTGAACGGCGGTCCTCACGGAGTCCTGACGGCGAAAGGCCCGGCGAAGTTCGACGGCGGGGTCAAGACCCGCGAGGAGACGGAGATCGCCATCCACGACGTCCACGCGACGCTCGACATGCTCGAGCAGCTCGGCTTTCGCATCGGCTGGACGTATCCGAAAAAGCGCTCGATGTGGATGCTGGACGGGGTGGCGGTGACCCTCGACGTCCTCGACTTCGGGTGGTTCGTCGAGCTGGAGGGGCCCGCGCAGGTGCTGCCCGAGATGGCGCGCAGCCTCGGGCTCGACCCTGCGCACGCGCTGAGGGACAGCTATTCGGTGATGGCGCGCAAGCACCAGAACAAGAAGAAGCCGACGAAGGCTCCCGCCGTACCGGTCGCTACTCGGCCCCTGGAGGAGGCGGCGAGGGCTTAGCCCCGTCCTTGACCGGACCGATCCATACGGTCTGGATGTTCACGAACTCCTTGATCCCGTACTCCGAGAGCTCTCGACCATAGCCTGACCGCTTCACCCCGCCGAACGGCAGCCGCGCGTCCGACGCCACCATGCCGTTGATGAACACGAGGCCCGCCTCGACCTGCTCGGCAAGCTTCTTGCCCCGCTCGATGTCCGAGGTCCAGATGTTGGAGCCGAGGCCGAAGTCGGTGTCGTTGGCGACGCGCAGCGCTTCGTCCGCATCCTTGACGCGGATCACCGCCGCGACGGGGCCGAAGGTCTCCTCGTGGTACGCGGGCATGCCGGTCCGCACGCCGGTCAGCACGGTCGGCTCGAAGTAGTAACCGTCACCGGGGATGCGCTTGCCGCCGACGGTCGCGGTGGCGCCCAGACGCATCGACTCGTTGACCTGGCGCTCCAGCTCGTCGACAAGGTCCTCGCGGGCAAGCGGGCCGACCTGGTTGGCGCGATCCATGGGATTGCCGACCTTCAGCGCGGCCACCGCGGCGGTGAGGCGCTGCTCGAAATCGTCCGCCACCGGCTCTTCGACGATGAAGCGCTTGGCCGCGATGCAGCTCTGGCCGTTGTTCTGGTTGCGCGCGCGACAAGCCACCGTGGCGGCGGCGCTGACGTCGGCGTCGGCGAGGACGAGGAACGGATCCGACCCGCCCAGCTCGAGCACCGATTTCTTCAGGTGGCGCCCGGCGGCCTCGGCAACGGTGACGCCGGCGGCCTCCGAGCCGGTCAGCGTCACCCCGGCGACACGGTGGTCGCCGATGATCTTCTCGACCCCGGCCGAGCCGATCAGCAGCGTCTGGAACACACCCTCGGGCACGCCGGCCTCCCGGAACACCTCCTCGATCGCGAGCGCCGACTGCGGCACGTTGGACGAGTGCTTCAGGACCATGACGTTGCCGGCGGTGAGGGCCGGCAGCCCGGCGCGAAACGCCTGCCAGAACGGAAAGTTCCACGGCATCACGGCGAGAACCACGCCGAGCGGCTGAAAGCGCACGTAGCTCTCGGTCCCGTTGCTTTCCGCCGGCTCGTCGGCCAGCAGGCGCTCGCCGTTCTCGGCCAGCCAGTTGGCGGTCCAGGCGCACTTGTCGACCTCGGCCTCGGCCTCGACGATCGGCTTGCCCATCTCGGACGTGAGCAGCGCGGCAAACCGCGACTTGTCCGCCCTCAGCACGCCCGCGACCGAGCGCATGAGGGCGGTCCGCATGCCGATCCCGGCCTCCCGCCAGCCGTGCCGGGCGTTCCAGGCGCGGCCCAGCGCCGCCTCCACCACGGCATCGTCCGCCTCGGGGAAGGTCGCGAGAACCCGGCCGGTGGCCGGGTCTATGGATTTCAGCACCCCCGCGAATCATGCCACGATTTCTTTCGTGGCCCGAGCGAGCGTCAGAAGGCGCGCCGAACGACCGTCCACCGCCCGGACTCGGCCCTCCGGACCGGCGCTCGACGGCCGGCGGCGGGTGGTGATCGAGGCGGTCACGCCGGAAGTCGACGCCGGGCGCTTCCCCGCGAAGCGGGCCGCCGGCGAGACGGTGACGGTCGAGGCCGACATCTTCGCCGACGGCCACGACGCGCTCGCCGCCGTTCTCCGCTACCGCCACGAGAGCGCCTCGGACTGGACGGAGGTGCCGATGGGCGCGCTCGTCAACGACCGCTGGCGCGGCGAGTTCCCCGTCACCGAGCTGGGGCGCTACCTGTTCACGGTGGAAGGCTGGGTCGACGACTTCGAGACGTGGAGCCGCCGGCTCAGAAAGCGGATCGAAGCCGGGCAGGACGTGAAGGTCGAGCTGGAGGTGGGCGCGCGCATGCTCGACCATGCCGCCGCACGCGCCGACGGGAACATCGGGGACTCGAGCAAGCTGGTGGCCCTCGCCGAATCGCTGCGCACCGGCAAGCCGATCCCGGCCGACGGCGAGGCGGCCGGGCTGATGCGGCGCTACGCCGACCGCTCGCTGGCCACCGTCTACCCACGTGAGCTCGAGGTGGTCGTCGAGCCGGTCAAGGCGCGCTACAGCACCTGGTACGAGCTTTTCCCGCGCAGCCACGGCGCCTTGAAGGACGTAGAGCGCGTGCTGCCCGAGGTGGCGGGCATGGGCTTCGACGTCCTGTACTTTCCGCCTATCCACCCGATCGGGAAGACGCACCGCAAGGGCGCGAACAACCAGCCCGCCAGGGCAGGGGAGCCGGGCAGCCCGTGGGCCATCGGCTCGGCGGAGGGCGGGCACAAATCCATCGACCCGCGGCTGGGCACGCTCGACGATTTCCGTCACCTGGTGGGCGCCGCGGCCGAGCAAGGCATCGACATCGCGCTCGACATCGCCTTCCAGTGCTCGCCTGACCACCCGTACACGAAAGAGCACCCGGAGTGGTTCAAGCACCGGCCGGACGGGTCGATCCAGTACGCCGAGAACCCGCCCAAGAAATACGAGGACATCTACCCGTTCGACTTCGAGACAGAGGCGTGGCAGTCGCTGTGGCAGGAGATGCTTTCCATCTTCACGTTCTGGATCGACCAGGGCGTCAAGGTCTTCCGTGTCGACAACCCGCACACCAAGCCGTTCGCGTTCTGGGAGTGGCTCATCGGCGAGCTGAAGCGGGCGCACCCCGAGGTGATCCTGCTCGCCGAGGCGTTCACGCGCCCGAAGGTGATGTATCGCCTGGCCAAGCTCGGCTTCAGCCAGTCCTACACGTACTTCACGTGGCGGAACACCGCGTACGAGCTCTACCAGTACTTCACCGAGCTGGGACAGCCTCCGGTGCGCGAGTTCTTCCGGCCCAACCTCTGGCCGAACACGCCCGACATCCTCACGGAGTACCTCCAGCACGGCGGGCGCGCCGCGTTCCAGGCCCGCTTCATCCTGGCCGCGACCCTGGGCGCGAGCTACGGCATCTACGGCCCGCCGTTCGAGTCGCTGGAGGGCCGCGCACGCGAGCAGGGCTCGGAGGAGTACCTGGATTCGGAGAAGTACCAGGTTCGGCGGTGGCAGCCGGAGAGCACCATGCGCGAGCTGATCACGATCGTCAACCGCATCCGGCGCGAGAACCCGGCGCTGCAGACGGACCGCGGCCTGCGCTTCCACCTGACCGAGAACGACCAGCTGCTCGCCTACTCCAAGAGCACGCCCGACCACGCCAACGTCATCCTCACCGTGGTCAACGTCGATCCGCACCACGTGCAGCGCGGGATGGTCAGCCTGCCGCTCGACGACCTCGGCATCGAGCCCGACCGGCC
>DASSLL010000003.1:0-14755 GCA_035689485.1 Candidatus Dormiibacterota bacterium
CCACGGCTACACGAACCGCGCGATCGCCCAGGCGCTGGGCATCCCGGAGCGGACCGTGGCCTCGCGGCTCGCGGTCGCCAAAGAGCGGCTGCGGGCGATGCTCAAGCACTCGTACGGTCCGCAGGCCATGCTCGAAGAGAGTGCGGCGCCGGCCGAGCGCTTCGCAGTAGCGGACTAGAGAACCAAAGAAGCCCGGACCGCTGCATCGGTCCGGGCTCTCAGCGGCCGAGTCAGAAGAAAGTCAGCGACCCGCATTTGCCGGCAGACGCGGGTTTGACCGGCCGATGAGACCCGCATTTGCCGGCAGACGCGGGTTAACCCGAGGAGAGCGGACCTAAGCCTGCTGGTCCTGCGAGATCGCATCGAATCCGGCGCTCAAGACGCGTTGGTCAGACTCAGTGATGCGCGCCGCGGCGAGAGCGGCCAGTATTCGATCCGCCGCAGGTTGCCAGCGGGCATCGAGCTCGCCTGATGGAAGTGCGATGGCAAGCGGTTCGAGCGCTTTCGCCAGGGCGGCAACCCCGACGGCTTCGAGCGCACGACTCCGCGCGCCGGCTAAATCCGTCCCCGCGGCCGGAACCTCGACATCCGACCCCATCCTGGCGGCGGCCCGGGCGATCTCTCGAACCGAAGCTGGTGTTTTCGGTCGAAGTGTCCGGACCAAGCCCAAGATGTCCTGCGCCCGAGCCCAACGGCGGAGTTCCGTGGGCTCGGCATCCGGAATGGCGTCCCGGACTGCCTTTAGCGTCACGGCGGCTGCCGCTCGTGCATTGATGTCCTCGAGCAGCTCCTCGACGACGTCCCACAGATACTTGGACCACCGCTGGTCGTGGGTCGTAAGCGAGCGAACGGCGTAAACGACGACCGATGCCGCGTGCGCTGTGTAGTCGTCGCTGTTCCGCTGGAGGATGGCGGCCTCGAGCGCATCGGCTTGAGTCATCAGCGAGGCGCCAGCGCGCTTCGCCGTTCGGCGGCGGCCCACGCCTGGTCGAGCGTCGAGCGAGCCTGTTGCGTGAGCGGTGCACGTTGGCCGGCCTGCACCCGGCCCATGAGGAGCTCGGCAACCGCCAGATCAACGCTGGTGTTGTTGTCCATCAGCCGTCAATCATCGAGGGCATAAGACGGTCTCCGCGATGGACGAGGCCCTCGCGAACTCTCCGGCTTCCCCTTCCGGCTAGCTGCCCACCAACGCTGGTCGCCGCAGCGCGCGTGCCATACGCGTGAGCGTTCGGCGCAGAGAGGTCCATCGCCCAGACGACTCAGTGCGCATCTCGGCGCGGCGCTCGTACCTGGCCGCGCCCGACTCCTCGCACATCCGGCAGCCACACCCATGACCGGTGCCGGGCAGCCGCCTGCCGTCCTTGTCGAACCGGGCCTGCATCATCAGGACCGCTGCTGCCGCTAGCAGTGCGTGCCCGGCAGGTAGTACGCCGGCTGGCCCTTGCACGACTGGTTGATCACGCCCGGCGGTTCCGAGTACCACTCGTCGGGCAGGTTGAGCGTGTAGAGGGCATCCATCATGAAGGCGTGCCACATCGGTGCAGCGATGTAGTAGCTGTCGGAGTTGTTCGTCATCTTCATGTTCCAGTTGGCGTTGCCGCCCCACACGGCCACCACGAGGTGCGGCGTGAACCCCACCGTCCAGGCGTCGGCGAAGGAGTCCGAGGTTCCCGTCTTCACGGCGACGTGGCGGCCGGGCAGCGTCAGCAACGAGTTGTGGCCGAAGATCATGGCCCGGTTGTTGTCGTTGGACATGATCTGCTCCATGATGAAGGCGACCGGCGCCCCCAGCACCTGCTTCCCCGGATCGAGCTCGTGCGCGTAGAGAAGGTTGTCGCCACGGGTCACGACGTTGATGGCGTACGGCTGCCGCAAGATGCCCTGCGTGGCCAGCACGGAGGCGCCGACGGCCATCTGCAAGGGCGTCTCGCCGTATCCGCCGAGGGTCAGCGATGGACCGAACGAGTTGATCGGGTCATCGGTCGTGTAGATCGGGAATCCATTGGCGTCGTAGCCGTGAAGCTGGTACGGCGGCGCGCCCATCGCCCGCGCCGTCTCCACGACGGCTGAGACCCCGACACCAAGCTCGACTTTGACGGCCGGGATGTTCAACGAGTTGCCCATGCAGACCTGCAGCTGGCAGGTTCCGTGGTACTTGCCGTCGTAGTTCTGCGGCTTCCACACCGAGTTCCCATCCGGGATGGAGATAGCGCTGTCCTGGATCGGCGTCGTCATCGTGTATTTGCCACTGATGATGGCCGCCGTATAGGTGAAGATCTTCATCGACGACCCCGGGTTGCGCGGGGGCCACACCGCCAGGTTGTACTGGCCCCCATAGGCATCGGGATTCGCCGAACCGACCATCGCGACGATGGCGTTGGTTGTCGGGTCCAGCGCCACCAGCGCGCCCTGTGTGACGTTGCGATAACGCAGGGCATTGATGTTGTTGCTGACGTCGGCCTGGGCGACCTCCTGCAGCCTCGCGTTCAGCGTCGTGATGACGTGCAGGCCTCCCGTGTAGGCGGCGTCTTTGCCGAACTGGGTGATCAGGAGCCCCGTGACGTAGTTCACGAACGCCGGAGCGATGATCTGGTTGGTCGGCCTGAACATGTGGGCGGGCGGAGAGATGTCTTCGGCGAAGGCCTTGGCCGCGTCCTCTGCGGTGATCTTGTCGTCACGGATCATCGCGTCGAGCACGGTCTTCTGCCGGTTCTTGGCCGACGTCCAGTTGACGAGCGGGTTGTACACCGTCGGTCCCCGGATGATGCCCGCGAGCATCGAGGCCTGCGCCAGGTCGAGGTCCTTCGTCTCCTTGTGGAAGTAGATCTTGGACGCGGCCGCGGTGCCCCACGCCGTGTTGGCGAAGAAGACGCTGTTGAGGTACCACTCGAGGATCTGGTCTTTGGTGTACTTCCGCTCGATCTCGAACGCCAGCAGGGCCTCGCGCATCTTGCGGTCGAGCGAGGTCTCGTTGCCGACCAGGCGAAGCTTCACCAATTGCTGCGTGATCGTCGATGCGCCTTCCACCGCCGAATGCGAGTGCCAGTCGACCACCGAGGCACGAACGATGCCCTGCGGGTCGATCCCCGGCTCGGAATAGAAGTTGCGGTCCTCGATGGAGATGACCGCCTCAGGCAGCAGCGTGCCCATGTCGCTCAAGGGCTCGAAGTAGTTCTGATAGCCCGGCGGGTGCAGGTCGGCAAGCAGCGTCTTGCCGTCGGCCGCATAGATCAACGTGTCCTCGGGCACGTTCGTCGCGACCTGCCCCGGGTCGGGCAGCTTGTCGGCGAATGCGACGTAACCGGGTGACGTGATGATCAGGCTCGGCACAGCGACCGCGATCAGGACGAACAGCCGAATCAGCCAGCTGGCCGGCCGGCGGATCGGATGCCTGCTCAGTGCCTGCGGCGCGCTGGCGCGCCGCCTCATGCCGTTTGGCCTACGAGGCCAGACGATTGGGTCGTTGCTGTTCAGTGGCATCCGTGTCTCCCTCCTCGAACGGTTGCGCCGGCATGGCGCTGAAAGGTCCGTACCAGCCGATCGACTGCGCGTTCAGAAGCGCCTGGATGTCGACGACCTGGCCGGCGCGCAGCCGTGCGCGACGCACCGCGCGCGCCGCCCGCATCGCACCCGAAGCCCTCGTCGCGAGCTCGTTGAACGCAGGCTCGCCCGCCGCGGCGTACCACGCACGCGCTGCGTACTGCAGGTGTGCTGTGACCTCACGCAACCCCTCGAGGCGGGCTCCCGACTCGACGCGCCCGACCACGGCGGCCTGGGAAAGACGCCTGGCGCCGCCTGGCACCACTACGTCCCGAAGCCAGATCGACGCGTCGACCATCCGGGCGAGCGCGGTCGCCCCCGCGACCACGGCCGCCGCTGCGATGCGGCGATTGACGCCGGCCAGAGCGTCGGCGTGGACCGGCTGGCGCACGAGCGCGGCCCGCGCCGGCACCGGCAATTCCATCCACTCGCGCAACCTGACTCGTGGCCTCCAGGCCTGGCCGTTGCGCCATGAGCCGATGAACATGAGAAGGAAGATGTCGGCGCCCGCGACGATCACCATCCAGCTCGCGATGCTGAAGCGATGGTCGGAGAGCCAGCCGCCGAAGCCGCTGAAGAGCAGCCCGACGGTGGTGTTGATGACCTGGTCCGCGCCCCACGCCGCCGAGGCGCTGAGCTCACGGGCGTTGGGGTCGGTGATGCTGACGACGCCGACCGCGCAAACGGTGATGAGGGCGATCCAGAGGATCACCTCCACCGGACGCGGGATCGAACGCCGGACGGGCGGGATGAAGGTCGCCGCCACCATGCCGGTGAAGAGAGCGATGCAGAACTGAAGCAGTAGCGGGACTTCCACGCCAAAAGAACGCGCCCGCCAGCGCGAGTATTGGCGGCGCCGCGCCGCCGTTAGAGCCTTAAAGGATGTGCAACGGCATGTTCACATTCGGCGCGCCGCGCGTTGTCTGGATGGCGTGGACGCTGACCCGCTCGGTGTCCACGCCGCTTGGGGTTTTATCCATGGCAGTCCTTCTCATCATTCTCGTGCTGACGATCGGTCTCTCGGTCAGGGCCGTGCTCTACAGCCGGCGGCTGAACGTCGCCGACTCAGACTCGAGCGAGGACTCCTGGCTGGTCGACACCTGCACCCGGAGCTTCATCGTCGTCCTTCTCTCGCTTCTGGGGCTGCTCGCCCTCGGGCTTACCTACGGCAACGTCCTGGGGGCCGCCCACACCGGCCCGTAGACAAAGCCGGCTCGACGTTGTAGTCGATAGAAGCGGCCCACCTGCCCCGGGCCGCTTCGCATTTCACGGGGGTGCATTCTGTGTCAGAATGCGGCCCTCCTCTGAGGAAGCATTCAGCTTCCAGGGCGTAAAACGCACCCTCCTGGGCCGCGATCGGCCCAATTGACATGGCTTGAAGCTTATTAACCTCATTGCCTTGGGTGCACTGGCAGGCCGTCAGTAGCTTGCCCCCGACATCTCGCGCCGTCCCTCCGGGGATGCGCGCCGAACGGGGGTACCAGTGCGCTTGTTTCGAACGCTCGTTGCCAGATTCCGATCGGGCCGCACTGCGCGTGTGGTCCTCGCGATCGTGACCGCCTCCAACCAGGCGACGTTCGCGGCCCTCGCCGCCGCGCCGCCGGTGGCGTTCTTGACCTCACCGGTGGTGGTTGCCAATTGCCAGTCAGCCGCATGCCCGGTGACCCCGAGCTCCGCTGCGGCGACCTCCGAAGTGACTGTTCCGGCCGGCTTCCAGCAGTGCCCAGACTCCGGCGAGGGCGCCGCCTGCGGTCACGAGGTCCTGGCCGGTGCGACGCCGGGAACTCCGTCGACGCCGGACGGCCTCACCGCGTGCCCGACGCCGGCCGGAAAGCCGGTGCCGGCGTCGTCCGCCGCCTGCGCGGACCCGCTGACCAGCTCGCTCGGCTCGACGAGTGGGCAATTGCCCGCCGTGCAGCCCAGCCTGCCCGAGGATTCGCTCGGCATCAGGTGGGCCGACCAGCGCCTGTCCCTCAAGGCGACGTCGCCAGGGCTTCGCGCCGGTCAGAAGGTCATCCTCACCGCCGCGGCGACGCTGAACGTCGCGAGCAGCGGCGCAGCGATCGAGATCGTCGACCAGACGATGGGTGTCGTGATCGGCGTGTGCGGTCAGGGAAGCATGTGCTCCGTGGCGTACGCGACACAGGGCGGATCGCGCACCTTCGCCGCCTTCATCCTGCCGCCGACGGCGACCCGGCCGGAAGCGGGCGCCTACCTGCTTGCTTCCAACCAGGTCAAGGTCGACTGGCTGGGCGTAACTCTGTCGTCAGACAACCTGGCGGTCGGACCCGGCCACGCGATCACGCTGACCGCACAATCGACGATCGACGTCGCCCGTTCCGGCCACGTCCTCGAGATCTACGACTACACCGCGAGCAAGATGCTGACCTATTGCTCCCAGGGGACCACCTGCAGCACATCGGTCTCGATGTCCAGCAGCGCTGCCCACGTCATCGTCGGCTACATGTCCGGCACTCCGGACGCACTGTCGTCACCTGTGCCCGCGACCTGGCTGTCCGTCTCGCTGATCGCCAGCACCGTGATCCAGTCGAATGACAGCGTCGCCCTGAAAGCCTCGACCAACGCCGACCTGTCGAAGACTCCGTGGAGCCTCGGCATCTACGACCGCAACGGAGTGCTCGTGTCGCCGCTGTGCAAGTCCGGCTTCACCTGCACCGGATCGAGCCCGGCCAGCAACTCGCCATATACCGCTGTCATCGGCGCACCCGGACCGGCCGGCCTGGCGCAGGGCCTCCTCAGGCGCGTCACCAGCAACCCGAACCAGGCCATGGTCAACGTCCAGGCCCGATCGGCGGCCGTCGAGCCTGCGCGCATCATCTGGGGCGTCGACTCCTGCAAGGCGATGACGACCGACGGCACTTCGGTCAACGGTCTCTACGCGGACGTCTCCTATTACATCGGCGCTCCAGGCTTCTGGGGTCGCTACCTCACTGACACCGTTTGTCCCGGCATCAGCGCCGCCGAGGTGGCGGTCGCCCATCGCCTTCGCCTCGGCATCCTGCCCATCTACAACGACTACAACTGCTCCGCGGTGTCGGGCTATGACGCCGGCAGCGCGTACGCGGCCGCGGCAACTGCAGCTGCGGCGAACCTCGGCATCCCCGCCGGACGGGCGATCGCGATCGACATCGAACCGCCCGGCGACGCATGTCCCGGCGCAGGCAACGTCGACGCCGGGTTCATCCAGGGCTGGTATGACGGTGTCACCGCCGCCCACTACGCCCCTGTCTACTACGGCAACGGCACGGCGGGGAGTGAGTTCGCCTCGGCCTGGTGCACGGCCGTCAGCCCGACGGTCGGCCGCCCCGAGATCGCCGCCGGATCCTATCTCTGGTCATTCCAGCCGTCCCTGATAAGCGCCGGCGGCAAGGGCAACCCCCCCGCTTTCTCGCCGTATCAAAGTGGGTGCGCCGGCAACATGGTCGCCTGGCAGTACCTGTTGGGCAGCCAGGGTCCCAACCCCGACATCGACATGGACGAAGCGCTCACCTCGCTGCCGCTCTGGTTCCCCTGATCCCTGACTGACCCTCCCCCCTTTTGGCGCCCGGGTGGCACATGTCGCCCGGGCGTTTTTCTTTGCGTAGCCGTTTCATCGTTCTTAACCACGGCAAGAGGGAGTTGACACACATGGAGCGCAGGGAAAGCGACGTCGAACGCGACCCGATGACCGGCGACATGCACGAGAGGCGCGTCGTCGAGGACGGCCCGATGGCGGCGTCCGAGTCCGAAGTCGTCAGCAGCTTCAACCCCGGCTGGCGCGCCGTCCAGGTCGTCTACCTCATCTTCGGCGTGATCGACGGACTGCTGATCATCCGCGTCGCGCTCAAGCTGCTGGGCGCGAACCCGAACGCGACGTTTGCGAACTGGGTCTACGGAGTCACCGACGTCTTCGCAGCGCCCTTCCACAACTTGCTGCCGACGATCGGCAACCAGCAGTCGCAGCTCGAGATGTCGGTCGTCGTCGCGATCCTCGTCTACGCCTTGATCGCGTGGACGCTGGGACGTTTCGTCGCCATCGTCTTCTACCGGAACGTCACCGTGTCGTCGCGGCGCGGGCGCGGGCTTCGGCCCCGGGGCTTCTAGCCGGCGCGAAGTCCCGGCGACGCCGCCAGGTCCCGGATGTCCTGCACCTGACGGGTGATCCACCGCGCGATGTCGTTCGTCCGGACGACCTCGCGCGCGCCCTCGTTGCGCCGGCGCTTCTCGTCCAGGCCCATGACGATCGCCTGATGCATAGCGTTGGCCGTCGCCTCGATGTCGAACGGGTTCACCGAAAGGACGTGCGGATGCAGCTCCTCGTGCGCGCCGACGTTCTCTGACAGCACGATCACGCCGTCGTTGCGGTTGATGAGCGCGCCTTCCTTGGCCACCAGGTTCAGGCCGTCGTAGACGGAGTTGACGACGAGGACGTCGAAGTTGCGCAGCGCGGCCATCGCCTTGCGCACGCTCTCGCCGAGCTCCAGCCGGATCGGCTGCCACCCCGCGGCGCCGTACTGCGCGTTGATCCGCGCCACGGTCTGCCGGACCTTGCGCACGTAGTTCCGGTAGACGGCCACGTCCTGCCGCGACGGCTGCAGGAACGCCCAGAACTGCACCCGGCCTCTCAGCTCGGGGTGGTGGGCGATCAGCTTCTCGTAGGCGAGGAACCCGCGGATGATGTTCTTCGAGGGGTCGGTCCGGTCGATGCGCACGATCAGGTGCTCCGGCCGCCACTCGCGCATCTTTCGCTCCTCGACCATGACGCCGTGCGAGTACGCCAGGCGTGTGGTGCCGGCCACGTCGATCGAGATCGGATAGGGGCGCGCATAGACGACACGCCCGTCGATGAGCACCGCGCGCTCGCGCTCGTCGACCGCCAGCCCTGCGTTCTCTTCCGCCGTCATCAGGAAGTTGCGGACGTCGAGGCTGGTCTGGAAGCCGATGATGTCGCAGCCGAGAAGGCCGAAGAGGATCGCGTCGCGCATCTCGCGGGGCAGCACCTTCCAGTACTGCGGCGTGGGCCACGGGATGTGGACGAAGTGCTGGATGATCGCGCCGTGCAGCTGCTCGCGCACGAGCCGCGGCACGAGATAGAGCTGATAGTCGTGGACCATGACCAGCGGGCGGCCCGGCAGCTCGCGCGCTACCTCGACGACTCGCCGCGCCACCTGCTTGTTGACCTCCACGTATCCGTTCGTCCACGCGCGGTGGATGCGGCCGTTGATCACGGGCTGATGGGCGAGGTCCCAGAGGTAGTGCTGGACGAACCACAGCACGGGGTTCGAGATGACCGAGTAGTACTGGTCGTACTGCTCGGGTGTCGGTGTCGCGTAATGGAGACGGGTCTCACCGCGGATCAGCGGCGCCGTCCAGGTCGTCCCGTGCTGCTCGATGAGGGCACGCTCGCCCTCGGTCCGCGCGCAGGCGACCCAATCGGCGCCCGCGACCTCGGCAAAGGTCAGGAGGGCGGTGATGACGCCGCCCGCGCCACGCGTGAACCCGCCCTCCGGCCGCGGCTCGTGCGGCGCGCGGTTGGCGACGAGCAGCGGCGACACGTGCGGGAGCGTGCGCGTGACGTACGCCCGCATCGAGGTGCCGGGACGCCGGCGCTCGACGCTCTCGAGAAACGGCAGCTCGGGGTTGGTTCTCATCGACAGCATCATTTCGTCGGCGAAGGCGCCCCTGATGGCGACGGGCTAGGCTGAGGCGGCGGCGAGGCGCTCGGCGACGCCGACGGCAAGATCGAAGGCAGGATCGAGGGTAGCACCGACGGGCTGGCCGAGGGCGAGGCGCTCGGGGACGCCGAAGACGACGGCGACGGCGAGGCGTTGCAGGCGCCCTGGAGGAACGGGTCCTGGGAGTCGCCCGCGCAGCCCATGGTGACGCCCGCAGGCCGGCTGTACCAATCCTTCCAGGCCGGCGGCAGACCGTTGACGAACCGCTTCATGATCGTCAGGCCGACGTTCTCGCCGTAGGCGCGGATTAGGCCGCCGCCGCCGTTCGGCGCGGTGTTGCCGACCCACACACCCGTGACCACGTCCGGGTTGTAGGCCATGATCCACGAGTCCGGGATCCCGCCTTTGCCGTTGTCGCTGGTCCCGGTCTTGCTCGCCATCTGACGGTTCCAGCCGAAGTTCCACGTCGTCTGGTAGCGGCCGAGCACGGCGTTCATCAGGTAGGCCTCGGCCGGGGTGAGGACCGCGGTGTTGTTCGGGTTCGCGTACTTGAAGATGGCGTGGCCGCTCGCGTCGTCCACCTCCCTGATGTCGGAAAGGTCGACCCGGCCGCCGCTGTTGGCGAAGGTCTGATAGCCCTGGAGGTGCTCGTAGAGCGTGATCGAGCTCGCGCCGATCGCCGAGGACAGGTAAGGAGCGATGTCGCTCTTGATGCCCATCGCGTGAGCGAGGCTGACGACGTTGGTCATGCCTTCCATCTGGCCCACCTGGACCGCAGGGATGTTGCGGGAATACAGGATCGCCTTGCTCGCCGGGATGTCGCCGAACCCGCCGTTGTCGAAGTCGTGCGGCGTGTAGCCGCCGAAGTTGGTCAGCCGGTCGTGCAGGATCGTGGCCCACGTGATCTTGTGATCGCGCAGAGCGGCCTCGTACACGTACGGCTTGAAGGAAGAGCCAGGCTGCCGCTTCGACAGCACGACGTCGAACTGGCCTCCGATCGAGTCGTTGCCGTAGTCTGCCGAGCCCACCCACGCCAGGATCTCACCGGTCTTCGGGTCGGCCGCGAGCAGAGCCGCGTTGTTGACGTTCGCCCACGCCAGGTCCTGGACGCCGTTGGCGACGGCGGCCTCCGCGGTCTGCTGGACGTCCAGGTCCAGCGTCGTGCGCACCACGAGCCCGCCCTGCTGCACCTCCGCCGAGCCGAACATCGTCTCCAGGTCGGCGAGGACGTGGTCGACGAAGTGCGGCGCCTTGCTCTGCCGCGCCGTCGCCTGGATGTGGAGCTCGGACTTGACGTCCTCCTGCTCGGCCTTGGCCTCCTCGTCCGCCGTAAGAGCGCTTGTCGAGGCCATGCCGCGCAGCACGTACAGCTCCCGGTTGTGAGCGTCGTCGTAGTGAATCGCGGGGTCGTATGCGGTCGGCGCCTGGATCAGCCCGGCCAGGAAAGCGGCTTCCGCGGGCGTGAGGTCCTTTGCGTCCTTATTGAAATACGTGCGCGCGGCGGCGCCGACGCCGTAGGCGCCGTGACCGAAGTAGACCCTGTTCAGGTACATGGTCAGGATCTGGTCTTTCGTATAGCGCTGCTCGAGGACGATGGCGAGCGTCGCCTCCTGGATCTTTCGCGTCAGCGATTTCTCCGGTTTCAAGAGCTGGATCTTCACCAGCTGCTGCGTGATCGTGCTCCCGCCCTCGTTGAGCCCGCGCGAGGTGACGTCGACCCAGGCCGCGCGGGCGGTCGAGGTGATGTCGATGGCGCCGTGCTGGTAGAAGTTGCGGTCTTCCGCGGCAAGCACGGCCTTGGGCGCGTAGGGTCCCATGGCCTTCATGTCGAGCGTGACGTGGTAGTGGCCGGCGGGGCTCCAGTCCTCGATGAGCTTGCCGTTGCGGTCGAGCACCAGCACGTCCCCGGCGGCGAGCACGTTCTGGCTCGGGTCGGGCAGATCTTTGATCGCCCACAGGACGTAGAGCGTCATCGCGATGAGCGAGACGCCGACCACGCCGGAGATCCAGGCGCGCTTGGCCCAGATCCAGGCCAGGGGACGCATCCAGAGCCGATGGCCGCCACGAGCGACCTGACCGGTAGCCACCCTTCCGCGCTCCTCCTCAGAGCGCTCATCTGGCGCGTATCCACGCCGCGGTGTGAGCGCTTCGAGACAAGAACGCTCCGTCTTTGGGCGCTACTCGGGAAACCGGTTTAGGGCCGGTTCATTTGAACTCGCGCCGAGTTCGCCGAATCTAGCCGAATTCGACCGCGATCCAGCCTCGTCCGTCGGACGTCGT
Organism: Candidatus Dormiibacterota bacterium; assembly: GCA_035689485.1. Classification (GTDB taxonomy): domain Bacteria; phylum Chloroflexota; class Dormibacteria; order Dormibacterales; family Dormibacteraceae; genus 40CM-4-65-16. The sequence continues at coordinate 11,496 of DASSLL010000003.1, forward strand.
CACCCATGCGGTGGCGACGTAGTGGTACGGGCCCATGATGTTCGCGTAGTGCTCGGGGCTCGCCATGAACTTCGAGTTCATCCATGAGTCGTCGATCCCACCCGAGTACCAGCCGATGTTCTCGCCCGCCTGGTACCCGAGGCCGCACGTGAGGTCGACGTTGGGACCGTTGGTGTGTGAGAGGTAACCCTGCGCGGCGATGCGCCGCGCGTTCGCGACGGCGACGTTGTAGAGGCACGCGTTCCATGTCAGCGGCCCGAGACCGTGGGCTGCGCGGTCGGAGTTGATCAACGCCTGCTGCGTCGAGCCGACGACGATGGTGCGCGCGATCGGGGGCGCCTGTGGTTGCGGCGCCGAAAAGCTGTGAACGGGTCGGGTGCTCGGCGCCGGCGCGCGGAGGTCTTTGGGCAGGAGAGGACGAACGCCGGCGCCGCCGGCCGCCGGTTGCGCCGCGACCAGCGCCGGACGGCCGGCGGATTGCTGCCCGTGCGCCAGCGTCACGGCGCCCACTGCGGAGCCGATGAAGATGGCGAGCGCGATTCCCCCAAGCCACGAGACAAGCCGCATGGCAGGCGGTCGAGTCTGGCAGGCGACTGGCCGCCGGCCGGCTCAGGCGCGGTTAAAGCTTGTAAATGGAGGCACGGAGCGCCGGTGCCGGCGACTACTCGGGCAGCCGGCTCTTGAGGCGCTCGAAGCCGAAGGCGAGGTAGATCTCGGCCAGCTCTTCCCAGCCATCGACCTGCGACCACATGAAGGCCATGGCGCGAAGCGCGAACTGCGACGCCTCGTAGACGCCGAGACGCTGCAGCGTGGCCTGTGGTCGCAGCTCCATGTAGCGGCGGAGGAATCGCCTCCGTGCCTCTTCGACCGCGACCGAATCTCGCCAGTCCCTGGGCCGCGACGGCACGAGGTAGGCGCAGAACTTGCCCAGGTCGTAGCTCGTCTCGGCCTGGGCGTAATAGTCGAAGTCGAGGAGCGTGAACCGGTCGTTGTGAAACACGAACTGGTCGTATTTCATGTCGCCGTGAGTCGGGAGGATGTCCTCTTCCGCGGTCTTGCGCACGCGGTCGCGGATCTGGATGAGCAGGTCCCTCAGCATGAAGTGGGCGCTCGGGTGCACATAGGCGAACTGTTCGACGACGTGGTCGAGCCGCGCCAGCTCGAGCTCGAGGTCGATCTTCAGGTCGATTTCGACGCGCGACTCGTGGATCACCGCCAGCGCGTCGGCCGCGGCCTCGGACATGAGCGCGAACTGCGTGCTCCGCCGTCGCGCGCTGACCGGCTTGCCGCGGATGCCCTCCTCGAGCAGCATGTTCAGCTCTTCGACGTAGCCGAGCGGTCGCGGCAGGTGGAGGTAGCCGGGATACGCCGCCGACGCGCGCCACAGTCCCTCGACGACCCGGAACGTGCGCAGGCCGCGAAGCCCTGGCTGCACCTTGCCGTAGATATCGATCGGGACGCCGCCCGGATTGATCGTGTAGCGCAGGATCGCGCCGACCTCGGGGACGTAGCGCACGCGCTCGACCTCCACCCGTCGGCCGGCGGCGAGGATCGCCATCGGGTCGTCGAGCCCATAGAGGAGCGCCGCCATCCGCACCGGATCGGCGGCGGCCGGAAGGTTGGCCATCGCCGGGTCGAAGGGGTAGAACCAGTAGGCGTGCTGCGTCTCCGGGAAGAGCCGCGGGTAACCGACGCCGTTGACCGGGTCGCAGGGCCGGCCGTCTGAGGCGTCCAGCAGCCTGGCGCTGAGCGTTGCCCAGGCCGCGGGGTTGAGGGCGCCCTTTGCGACCATGCGCAGCGTGCGCTTCTCCCCGTCCTTATTACTAATGTCGAGGTTGAAGTCCGACCAGTAGGAGTCGGGCGGCTCCATGCGGTTGCTGTGGGGCCGGATGGCGTCCACGGTCCAGCCGCTTGGCGTGATGACCTCGTCGGCGAAGGCGGCGACCGACTCTCGGCCTGTCGCCACGTCCATGGTTAGAACTGAAGGTGCTTGCGTTTCCAATTCGAAGCGTATTGCCCTACTAGGGAACGCTGAGCGGGGCGTTCTACGACATATCCCCGGGGCTGCGGGGTCCGTGTCGCGGAATGGCGGCGAGGCAATCGCTCATTTCCACGTGGAGGTGGGCATTTGGAAGCGTTCGGCGAATACATGGCCAGCCGCCCCGCACTTGCTCGGCGCCTGGTGATTTACGGCTTCGTATCGATGGCCGGCCTATTCCTGATGCTGGCCCGCACGTCACCCGCGTTGGCCGCGGACACGAACCACGGCCAGAACAAAGCCCCCGGCGATTACTCGACTGCTTCCGCACTTACCCAGCGCCAGGAAAGCGCCGGCGTAACGGAAGGAGCTCCCATCGGCGGTGGTGGCGGTGGTGGCGGTGGCGGAGGCGGCAACGGAGGCGACGGCAACGGCGACCAGCAGAACCATCCGTCTGGCGACCATCCTGTCGTTACCGGCAGCACCGGTTCGACCAATGGTTCGGCCAAGACGGCGTCCGTGCCGGTCGTGCGCGGCAGCACCGGCTCGACCAACGGCTCGGCACAGACCCAGTCGGCCCCGGTCGTGCGCGGCAGCACCGGTTCGACCAACGGTTCGGCGCAGACCCAGTCGGCTCCGGTCGTCAAGGGGAGCACCGGCTCCACCAACGGCTCGGCGCAAACCCAGTCGGCCCCGGTCGTCAAGGGGAGCACCGGCTCCACCAACGGCTCGGCGCAGACCCAGTCGGCTCCCGTCGTCACCGGCTCCACCGGTTCGACGAACGGCAGCGCTCAGACACAGTCGGCCCCGGTCGTCACCGGCAGCACTGGATCCACCAACGGCTCAGCTCAGACCCAGTCGGCCCCGGTCGTCAAGGGGAGCACCGGTTCGACGAACGGCAGCGCTCAGACACAGTCGGCTCCAGTCGTCACCGGCTCGACCGGTTCGACGAACGGCAGCGCTCAGACACAGTCGGCTCCAGTCGTCACCGGCTCGACCGGCTCGACGAATGGATCGGCTCAGACACAGTCGGCCCCGGTCGTAACAGGCTCGACAGGCTCGACGAACGGAAGCGCGCAGACCCAGTCGGCCCCGGTCGTAACTGGGTCCACCGGCTCGACCAACGGCAGCGCTCAGACGCAGTCGGCCCCGGTCGTAACCGGATCGACAGGCTCGACGAACGGTAGCGCGCAGACACAGTCGGCTCCGGTCGTCACCGGATCCACCGGCTCGACCAACGGCAGCGCTCAGACGCAGTCGGCTCCGGTCGTCACCGGATCCA
>DASSLL010000004.1:0-35513 GCA_035689485.1 Candidatus Dormiibacterota bacterium
ATCCACCACCGACGTAATTTCGGGATGAAACAGATCGAGTCGTTTCAAAGCACAGCCCTTGTCTTCGAGCCTTGTTGCGGGAAGTGTCTCAGCGGCCCATTCGATCAACATCGGGATAACACCGCCGGCGATCAGGGCGCCTTCGGATGGAATGGCGATGAGCCAATTGAGAGTCCCACGGCTCATCGGCTCGATCTGACCGAACTCCCCGCCGCAGTCGGCTACCGCGCTGTTTACGTCGCCGGTGCGAGCGACCCACGTGGCGAGCCGTGGCGAATCGTCATGTTTCATGCGATCAAGCTCGAACCATCGGTGCCGGTCGGGCCGCACCGCCTCGGGGTTGGGCGCAATGACCTCCAGATACGTGGAGTTGCCGAGACGGATCAGCGCATTGTGGGTGGCCATCCGCTGGTGCTCGCCCCCAGCTTGCAGGGTCACACCAAGAATGGATTCAACCCACTCCACACCGACTGCCAGCACTGGGGCTGTAACAACGAGGTGATCCAGTTCGCAGCCTCGACGTTCGAGCATCTGGCTGACACGCTACCTGACACACTCACACAGACCCTCTCTGACTTACCAGGAGGAAGAGTCGACTGCTCAGGGCTGCGGAGAATTGGCGAAAGAGACCCGGTGTCTGCACAACCATTATCCCCGCGACAAAGGGCTTGCCACAAGCCCTGGGCGCCGTGCGAGACTGCGCCTCCAAGTGCCAGGTTCTGAGTCTCACACCAAGGAGGTCTGGCCTCGCCCAACGACCCGCGTCCGTTAGCCGACTACTACTTCGTGCTCGGCGTCCCGCCGGACGCGACCGAGGCGGAGCTGCACGCCGCCTGGCGCCGGCAGCTCAAGTACTGGCACCCTGACCGCGGCAACCATCCGGACGCGCTCGAGCACGCCAAGTTGATCAATCTGGCGCACGACGTTCTGACCGACGGCACCAAGCGGGCGGCATACGACCGGCAGCGTGCGGCGGCGGGCTGGCGGCCGTCTACGTCGGCACCGTCATATTCCCGCCCGATCCGATGGAAGACCGTTTACACCGAGGGCCCTGCCCGCGGTCCCGACGGGTTCGACAGGCACGGTTTCGTCGCGCGCCTGGAGGAGATGATGAAGCGCGGCCGGCTGATGATCGAAAAGCGCAAGGACCTCGCATCGGCGTCGAAATGGGAGGCGCAGACTCAGGCGCTGCTGCGAGACGAGCTGGGCAACCACGCATACACGAGGCGCTTCGAGGAGGCGCTGGGACAGCCGCGTCCGGAAGGCCTGGTGGCGGCGTATGGGGTGTTGTGGGCGGCGTATGAGGATGCGCTGAAGGGCGATCTGAGGCCGGTGGCGAAGGAAAGTCGTCCGTCGTAGTCGATGACCTACGTGGCTTTCTTGAGGGGCGTCAATGTCGGCGGCAAAGGCATCGTCTCGATGGCCGCCATCAAAGAGGCACTGGTCGCCCTCGGCCTCGCAGACGTGCGGACATATCTCAACTCGGGCAACGTGATCTTCTCGACCCGAGCTTCAGCCGCCCAGCAGCTCGCGGGCCGGATCGAGAAGGCGCTCGAGCAGCAAACGGGCATGGCGATCAAGGTGCTGGTCATGAGCCAGAAGACTCTGCAGGAGTTGGTCGACTCGATACCGCGTAAATCGGTCGACGACCAGACGATGCGGACATACGTGCTGCTGCTGTGGAAGGAGGTCGATGACCGCGCGGTTCTCGACCGCCTGCCGATCAACCCCGGCGTCGAGGAGCTCAAATACACGCCTGGCGCGGTCATCTGGCGCGTCGATCGCAGCGACCTGCGCAGGAGCCGCATGAGCAGAATCGTCGGTACCCGCCTGTACGCGAAGATGACGATCCGCAGCGTAAACACGGTGCGAAAGCTCAACGAGTTGCTCGTGGGCGCCGCCTCGGCCAAGTCCAGACTGTCAAAAACGCCGTCATAAGGCGTTCTAGAGGTAAGGCTGGGCAGGTAGACCCGCTCGACCTGCCCCGCCCTTACACCGATATTTCGGAGCCGATCCGGCGAGGCCACGGCCTCGAAGGAGGGCATGGTGATTCGAAAAACGTTGAAAGCGAGAGGCAGAAGGACACACGAGCGACGGTCATTTGGTGACCGCCGAGCGGCAGAGCGCCGGACATTTGATGGCACAGCCGCGACATACAGACGACCAGACCGCAGAACATCACTCCGCCGGCGGGTCCATCGCCGGCTCGTAGTCAACCGCCGGGACTCTTCGTAGCGTCGCTCGCGGCACTAGACTGCCGCGGTGGTGCACATCGGACGGGCGACGATCGTGCTCGCCGTCGCGTTGACAATGAGCTGTGGCGGCACGACGACCCCAACCGCCATCCACCCATCGCCGACTCTGGACACCACGGCCCGCGACTACGTGGCCCTGATACACAAGTACTGGATCCAGGAGCAGGCCGCCGACGAGGCTTCGAACGGCGCCAACGTAGCCGCCCGCGTGTGCCTGGGAATGGACCCACCAGGAACGGCGACGAACCTTCAACTTGTCGACCCGACGGCCTGTCGCGAGCGCGCAACGGCGATTCTGGCGAATGCGCAGTGGTTCCTTGCCCAGCTCGACCGCACACCCGCGCCGGCGAAATTTGCCCAGGACGACCGCGCCTTCCGCGACCAGCTGCCAAAGGCGATCGCGGACCTGAACGCACTCGTCTCCGCAATCCAGAGCGGGAGCAAGGACGACATAGTGCGGGCCGCGACGGCCTACAACAACGACATGTATCCGGTGGTCACCGACGCGCTGAATGACGTCGACCCGTCGGTGAGACATCCATAAACCCGGATTTGCGCGCCTATCCGGGTCTTGGTGACGCCTCGATGCCGCATATGCGCGCATATCCGAAGTAGCGGTCAGCGCGTCGAAGCGGTCGCTCCCTCCGCGGCGCGCTTCTTCGCCGGCACCTTCGCCTGCAGGATCCGGATCGCGTTGCCGAACGGATCTCGCACGCCCATGTCCGTGCCGTAGAAGCGGTCGGTCGGCTCCTGCGTAAAGTCGGTCACGCCGCGCGCCTTCAGCTGCTCGTACAGCGCCCGGCAGTCGTCGGTGTTGAACACCAGCGCGCCCATGGCGCCCTTGGTGATCAGCTCGCGCAGCTGCTCGGCCGTCGCCTCGTCGTGCACCGGCGGTCCGGGTTCCTCGAGGAAGATCTCGGTGCCCTCGTCGCCGGGCACCCGCACCGTGAGCCACCGGAACGGCCCCTGCTTGATGTCCTGGCCCTTCTCGAGGCCGAGCTTGTTGACGTAGAAGTCGAGCGCCTCGTCCTGGTCGAGGACCTTGACCGAGGTCGCGTTGAGCTTCGTGATCATTCCTTCTCCTCTCCTGTGAGCTTTGATGTCGATGGCCCCGATCCTACGGAGAGGCGACGGCGACGCCGTCTCCAAAACTGCTCGACTTGACCGGGGCCGCGACCGGCCGCGTCGCGGCCATCTGATAGCAGGTCGGCGCCACCATCGGCGCGTGGCCGGCGCGGTAATCCGACGGCGTCTGGCCGATGATGTCCCGGAACGTGCGGACGAACGTCCCGCGGCTCGTGAAGCCCACGTCGAAGCAGATGTCGGTGACGCTGCGGCCAGTCTCCCGCAAGAGGAACATCGAGCGCTCGACCCGCCGCCGCTGCAGGTACCGGTGAGGGGTCTCGCCGAATACGGCGTGGAAGCTGCGGATGAAGTGCGCCTGGGACATGTAGGCCACGGCGGCCACGGCCGCCACGTCGAGGGGCTCGGCGTAGGCGCGGTCCATTGCGTCGCGGGCGCGCAGCAGGCGTCGGTTCAGTTCCTCGGCTTCACGGCTCACGGCCCAAAGCTACCGCGCGTCGAGCTCGCTCAGCAGTCCTTGCACGCGCTGGTCGATCTCGTCGCGGATCGCCCGGACCTGCTCGAGCGTCTTGCCGGCCGGATCCGGGAGCTCCCAATCGAGGTACCGCTTGCCCGGGTAGACCGGACACGCGTCGCCGCACCCCATCGTCACCACCACGTCGGCGGCGCGCACGGCTCCGTCGGTGATTCGCTTCGGGACCTCGTGCCCGAGATCCAGTCCGATCTCGGCCATGGCCTGAACCACGTTCGGGTGAATCGCCGCCGCGGGCTCGGATCCCGCCGAGCGCACGGCGACCCGACCCGCGCTCCGCGCCTGGAGCAGGGCCGCCGCCATCTGCGACCGGCCCGCGTTGTGGACGCAGACGAACAGGACCTCAGGCAATGAGCTGTCCGAGGAGGCGTCTGGTCCGCGCCGGCAGATCGTCCCGCAGGCGGTAATAGGTCCACAGGCCTCTCTTGTCCGAGTCGACAAGGCCGGCGTCTCGCAGCTTCGCCATGTGATGCGAGATCGTCGGCTGCGTCAGCTCCAGGTCGTTGGTGAAGTCGCAGATGCACACCGGCTCCGTCGCCTTCCACAGCGCCGCGACCATGGTCAGCCGCGTCGGGTCGGCCAGCGCCTTCATCAACACCGACGTCTCCTCGGCCCACCCCGAGTCGACCTCCGGCAACGCGCAGCACACTCCCCGCTCTCTCTCCATCGGCCTCGATCTTACCACAACGCATAGACAAACATCGATGGATTGTGCTAACCTATGGCCATGAGTGAAGTGAAGGAAGCCGTCCGATCGCGCTACGCCAACGCCGCCAGACAGATTGCCGTCGTCAACACGTCAGAAGGCTGCTGCCAGGCCGACGGACCGGACTGCGGCTGCAGCGGCTCCTATTCTCCGAGCGACCTGAAGGACGTGGGCCTGACCGAGGGGGTCAGCCTCGGCTGCGGCAACCCGACCATGCTGGCGAAGCTCGAGCCGGGCCAGACGGTGCTCGACCTGGGGTCCGGCGCCGGCCTGGACGTCCTGATCTCGGCGCGGCGCGTCGCACCGTTCGGTCACGCGTACGGCGTCGACATGACGGACGAGATGCTCGCCCTCGCGAACGCCAACAAGGACAAGGCCGGGATCACCAACGCGACGTTTCTCAAGGGCACGATCGAGAACGTCCCGCTGCCCGATTCGACGGTCGACGTCGTCATCTCCAACTGCGTCATCAACCTGGCCGAGGACAAGGGAGCCGTGATCAAGGAGGCTTTCCGCGTGCTGAAGCCGGGCGGACGGTTCGCCGTCGCCGACATGGTGGAGCTCGAGCCGCTCGACCCCGCGGTCAAGAAGAGCCTCGACCAGTGGGCCGGATGCATATCGGGCACGATCCCCATCGCCGATTACCGCGCGGGACTCGAGGCCGCCGGATTCACCGACGTCGATTTCGAGATCCACGCGACCGAGCAGATGCCGGGCGTCGACGGCAAGGTGGGCAGCGCCTATATCCGGGCGCGCAAACCCTAGCCGTCAGGCCGGGACCTTCCGCCGGCCCTGCTGCCCGTACATCTCGATGATCTCCTTCACCGTCGTCGCATCCTCGGGACGCTTGTCGCCCGAGCGAAAGGAAACGATGCGTGGGAAGCGCAGCGCATAGCCGGGCGCGTCGCCGACCTTGCCGGCGGTGTGATTCGTCCCGGGCGTGATCTCGTCAGCGAGCACCTCGACCACGACCTCCGGTCTCAGCCACACGTCCGGCGTCAGCAGGGAACGCACGCGCGCCGGCTTTTCGGCCACCTGCAGCTTGTCGGCCCGCGCATGGATCTCGCGCCAGCCCGCGTCGGACAGCCCCGTGCCGATCTTGGTGATCGTGTCGAAGCGGTCGTGCTCGGCGTCGTAGACGCCGGCGAGCAACGCGCCCAGCCCGAACTGCGTCCTCTTGCCCTTGCCGAAGTAGTAGCCGAGCAGCACGAGGTCAACGGTGTCGTTGAGCTGGCCGCTGCTCGTGCGCTTGAGCTTCACCCAGTTGAAGTTGCGCGCGCCGGCCTGGTAGGGCGAATCCATGCGCTTGACCACCACGCCCTCCAGGCCTTTGCTGATGTTGTCGAGCAGAGTCTTTGTGAGCTCGCCGGCCGAGCCGGCCTGCGAGAGCGGGGTCGGCAGCAGCACCCTCGAATCGCCGAGGACCTGCTGGAGCAGCTCGTACCGCTGCGCATAGGGCAGCGACGTCAGATCCTTGCCGTTGCGGTACAGCACGTCGAACACGAACGCGACGAGGGGCGTGCTCTGCGCCGCCTCTTCGATGCCGTGCCGGCGGCGACGGGACGCGGTCTGCACGAACGCGAGGTATTCCTCTGACGTGGGGTTGTAGCCGATCGCCTCACCGTCGAGGATCAGCGTGCGGTCGCCGAGCTTCTTCGCCGCGGCGACCAGCTCGGTGAACATCAGGCTGTAGTCCTCGAGGTTGCGTGAGAACACGCGCACCGTCGCGCCGTGCTTGTGGACCTGGACGCGGACGCCGTCGTACTTCGGCTGGACGGCGACCGGTCCCAGCTTGCCGATGACCGCTTCGGGGTTCGGCAGACGCTCCGCGAGCTGCGGCCGCAGTGGGCGGCCGACAGTGATCTTCAGCGCGGCGACGCCCTTCTCACCCTCGGCCCAGAACGTCCTCGCGATCAGCCCCAGGTCGGAGGTCCGGTTGTAGGCCGCTTCGAGGAGCGGACGCAAGGACCGGTCGCCCTTTTTGGCGAAGGACAGCGCTTCGAGCACCGTGGGATCGCCGATGCCGAGGCGGAGACGTCCGAGCGCGATGCGCACCAGGTGCTTGGCCGACGGCGCGTCGAGCTCGCGCAGCAGCGACGCAAAGCCGCCGCGCTTCTTCTCGACCGAGCCGGCTCCGGCCGCGGCCGATATCTCCATCAGCCGCGCGTGGACGTCGACGGTCGACGGCGCCTTGCGCGCCGGCTTGCCCGCCAGCTTCTCCGCCACCAGGCCGAGGTCGCCGAGGCTGTCGAAGAGCTTCGAAACCTCTGCCGGCGGGCGGCCCGCCGCCTCCGCGATCGCGGCCATCACGAGCTTGTCGCCCATCCCGATCTCGACCGGTTCGAAGAACGGCGCCAGCCGCCCCTGGATCAGGTAGGTGAGCGGCTGGATCTCGTCAGGAGAGGCCTTCGAATAAAGCTCGGATAGCGCCTTCACCAGCTCGTTGCGGCTCCGCGTCGCCTCCATGCGGTCGAGGTACCGGCTCAGCTCGGCAAACGTCATGTTCTAAGTTTGAGGCGAGGATGAGCGACGCCAGGTTCGACCCGATGACGCTGCCGTCAGGCCTGCCCGAGCCGCTCGACGACGGCGCCGCCGACCACCTCCTCGGCTCGACGGTGCCCGACATCGCGCTGCTCGCCACGGACGGCCGGCGCGTCTCTCTGGCGAAGATCCGCGGTCCGCGTGTCGTCGTCTACGCGTATCCGCGCACGGGCCGTCCCGGCGAGGCGCCGCTCGTCGACGACTGGGACCAGATCCCAGGTGCGCGCGGCTGCACGCCGGAGACGTGCGGATTCCGTGACCACCACGCCGATATGAACGCCGCGGGAGCGGAGGTCTTCGGGCTTTCGACCCAGGACACCGAGTACCAGCAGGAGCTCGTCGAGCGCCTGCATCTGCCGTTCGCGGTCCTGTCGGACGCGGACCTCGAGCTGACGCGCGCCTGGAAGCTGCCGGCGTTCGAGGTTGCGGGGCAGACGCTGCTGCGGCGGTTGACGCTCGTCATCCGCGACGGCAAGGTCGAGCACGTGTGGTACCCGGTGTTCCCTCCCGACCGTCACGCCGAGGAAGTGCTGGCGTGGCTGAGGAGCGCGCCGGCGTCTTAAGCGTCGCCCTCGAGGGAAGGCGCCGCACCGTACTCGGTTTCACTGACGTGAGGACCCCACGTCGCGGTCTTGCCCTCCTCGTCGACGTCGAGCATCGCGATGTGGGTCATGAAGCGCGTCGATGCGGCGCCGTGCCAGTGCTCCTCGCCGGGCTCGAAAAACACGCGGTCGCCCGGCCTCAGCACGCGTATCGGTCCGCCGCGCGCCTGCGCGAGGCCCATGCCTTCGAGCACGAAGATGGTCTGCCCGTTGGGGTGCGTATGCCACGCGGTTCGGGCGCCGGGCGTGAAGTGCACGCTGCTCGCGTTGAGCCGCGACGGCCCCGACGGCACGGCCACCGAGTCGATGAACACCGCGCCGGTGAACCACTCTTTCGGACCCGGCGCCGTCTTGCCCCCGTTCTTCGTGAATTGCATGACCCCAGCATGCGCCGCGCAACGGTCAGGCCGAGGCCGGTTTCGCCAGCGCCTCCCAGCGCCGAGCGTCGACACCCATCACGAGCAGCCACAGCATGAGCGACGCTTCGGCCACGAAGCCCAGGACCTCGATCGCAGTCACGACCGGTGGCGCCGGCGCGGGCAGAACGAGCGCGAGCCACCCGACGCCCGCCACCGCGATGAGCACGCCGATGATCCGCGGCAGGAAGGTCGAGCGGAAGATCAGGTAGCCCCACACGAGCTGGAAGAACGCAAAGAACGCGAGTGCCACGCGCCCGGCCTCGGCGCCGAGGTAGAGGAACAGCAATGCCAGCGATTGCAGCTGGTGGGCGTCGAAGACTGCGAGGAACGGTCTGCCACCAAGGATGACGACGGGCGCGAGCTGGAAGACGGCGGCAAAGCCGGTCACCGCGCAGCCGGTGACGCTGATGAAAGCCATGACCACGGCCAGCGTCCGGTTCACCGGTCGCAGCAGGACGTAGAACAGCCCCGCCAGCGCGACGTACAGCACGGTCGAGACCAGCCCGATCGCCACGCCGACCTGGTACCTGGTCTCGTGTGCGAGGATGCCGGCGGCGTTGGCCGCGGCGTCGGTCGGAAGCCCGCCCGGCCCTCCTGTCCCCGGCGCCAGGAGCGCGCCCACGACCGCGGTGACGAAGTACAGCAGGTAGACGGCGCCCGTGAGACGCGCCTGGGTGGCGATGTTCATGATCCGCCTCTCTGCCGCTGCCTCCAGCGGGCCTCGTCGACGCCGGCGATCAGCAGCCACAGCGCCAGCGGCCCCTCGCCGAGCAGGATCGGCAGCTGGACGTAGGGGACGAGGTGCGCCGCAAAGCCTGGCGCGATGATCGTCGCGAAGCTGTTGAGCAGATAGGCCGCGCCGTCGACGGCCATGAGCACGCCGATCGCGCGCGGCATGAACGTCGACCGGTAGATCAGGTAGCCGATCGCCAGCGCGTAACCCGCGAAGAAGACGGTGCTCACGTCGTAGGCCGCGGCGCCAGGACCGAAGCTCAGAGCCGCGAGCTGGCCGGCGACGCCTGAGGCCTCGATCGCCGTCGCGACCAGCGTGAAGAACACGACCAGCATCGCGCCCCGTCTGCTGACGACCTTGAAGAGCTCGTAGAAGACGAGCGCCAGGCCGACGTTGGTCATGGTCACGACCACGTGCGCGGCCACGCCGGCGCGAAACAGGGTCTCGTGCCCGTGGACGTCCGACCCGATGGCCGCGTTCACGTAGCCGATCGCGAAAGCGCCGGACACGATGTTGAGCACGTAAAGGCCGCCTCCGAGTCGGGCCAGCGCCTTCACGGACAGGCCCTTCATCGCCCCGCGGGCATGGATGTGAGGTGCACCACCTCATGGCCGCGCAGCGCCTCGAGAAAAGGCTGAAAGCTGCCCGACACGAGGCAGCGGAGGACGCTGCCATGGACCTCGACGTCGCTCACGCCCGACGCCCGTTCCATCTGGCGGGCGGGCGGCGCGCCGACGAACACGATCTCGACTTTCTGGACGGGGCTCTCCTGGCTCACGGACGCCAGCGTAGACGCGGCCGCGGACGGCGCCATCGGCCGAATTACCGACGAGATACGCACCGGGGTAACGGCGGCCGGTAGTGGTTTGCTATTCCTCCATGGCGAGACCAACCCGCCGTCCGGGCAACCTGCCGGCCGAGTCGACGAGCTTCGTCGGCCGCCGGCACGAGCTGGCCGAGCTGCGGCGCAAGCTCGCCTCGACGCGCCTGGTCAGCCTTGTCGGACCTGGCGGCGTGGGCAAGACCCGCCTGGCGCTGCGCGCGGCGACCGATCTCGGGCGCGGGTTTCGCGACGGCGCATGGCTCGTCGAGCTGGCGGAGGTCCGTGATGGGGCGCTGGTCGCCAACGCCGTGCTGGCCGCCCTCGACCTCAGGGCGCAGGCGGCGACCGAGCCTCTGCCGGTGCTGCTCGCCTTCCTGAAAGACAAGGAGCTGCTCCTGCTCGTCGACAACTGCGAGCATCTGCTCGGAGCGGTGGCCCCCCTGATCGCCGACGTGCTCGCGGCCGGTCAGGGCGTCCGCGTCGTCGCGACGAGCCGCGAGCCGCTGTCGGTGGCGGGCGAGCACGTGCTGCCCGTGCCGCCGCTCGAGCTGCCCTCTCCGTCGAGCGCCGAGCCTCTGCATCAGCTTCGCCAGAACGAAGCGATGGCGCTTTTCGTCGAGCGGGCCGCCGCCGCGGCGGGCTCCTTCGAGCTGACGGAGGAGAACCGGGTCGCCGTCGTCGACCTGTGCCGGCGGCTGGACGGGCTGCCGCTCGCGATCGAGCTCGCGGCGGTGCGGACGCGGGTGCTGAGCCCGACGCAGCTCCTGCAGCGCCTCTCCGACCGTTTCGCGCTGCTGACCGGCGGAAGCCGCGCCGCCCTGCCCCGGCACCAGACGCTGCGGACGGCGATCGACTGGAGCTACGACCTTCTGACCGAAGACGAAAGCCGCCTGTTCCGGGCGCTCTGCGTGTTCGCCGGGCGCTTCACGCTCGAGGACGTCGACGCCGTCGGCCCTGGCCCCGCGCTCGAAACGCTGTCGTCGCTCGTCGAGAAGTCCCTGGTCATAAAAGAGGACGCGAAAGGCCTGACCTGCTTCCGGCTGCACGAGACCATGCGCGAATACGCGGCGGTGAAGCTCCGCGACGCGTCCGAAGAAGAGGCCGCCGAGGAGCGCTGTGTCGAGCACTACCACATGATCTTTTTCGGCTCCGGGCTTCAGGCGCGCTATCGCCTGGCGGAATGGCTCGAGTGGATGGACCTGGAGATCGACAACGTGCGCGCGGTGCTGAGGCGTTGCCTGGTGCGCCGAGATTTCGCGCGGGGCGTCGACATCGCGACTTCGGCCGGCTGGTACTGGATCACGCGTGCCACGGCCGAAGGCGTGTGGTGGCTCGATCAGTTGCTCGCGTCCGGCCTTGGCAACGAATTCTCCCTGCCGTGGGCCTACTTCATGCGCGGATTCCTCGACGTCCTGCGGTCGAACCCCAGCGGAGCGCGAGAGCCGCTCGAGCGCGCGATCGCAGCTTCGCGGGCGGTCGAGATGGCGAACGTGGCGGCGCACGCGCTGTCCCTGCTGTCGATCGTCGAGAGCATGGCCGGCGACCACGCGGCTGCGGCGCGCCTGCTGGACGAGGCTCGCTCCGTCGCCAGCGGCGTCGACGACGTGTCGGTGGCCATATCGGCGCTGCAGGCGCGCTGCCTCACGGGACTCTTCGCTGGAGACGTCGACGGCGTACGGGCCGCAGCGGCCGAGGGCGTCCGCCTCTCGCGCGACTCCGGCGACGCTTACGCGCTGGAGATGATGCTGTTGAACAACGCTTACGCGACGCTCCTCGGCGGCGACGAGGTCACCGCCAGGGGCCTGTACGCGGAGGCATTGGGCATCGCGCAGCACATCGACGACCGAATCGCGCAGTACGCGCTGCTCTACGCGATGGCCTGCCTGGCGGCTCGCTCCGGCGGTAGGCCCCACGTCGCCGCGCAGCTCCTGGGCGCGGCGGAGTCGGTGTGCCTGTCGGCCGGCGCGACCGTGATCGGCTTCCTGCCGGCGATGATCGCGGAGGCGGAATCGGCGATCACCGCTTCGCTTGGCCGGTCGAAGCTCGAAGCGGAGATGGAGGTGGGCAGGGCGATGGGCCGCCGCGCCGCCGTAGCTCTCGCGCTGGGCGAATCACCCCGCGCGCCCACCGCATCGACGGTGGCTGCTGCCGGCGGAGTCCTGGGCAGGCGCGAGGCGGAGGTGGCGCAGCTCGTGGCCGAAGGTCTGAGCAACAAGCAGATCGGCGCTCGCCTTTTCATCTCCGAGCGCACGGTGGCGACCCACGTGGGCAGCATCCTGAACAAGCTCGGCTTCAACTCCCGCGCGCAGATCGCCGCGTGGGCGGCCGCGTCCGGAGATCCAGCGAAGCCGCAATCCGCAACGGCAAGGTGAGCTACGCGATCTGCAGGACGACGTTCCCCACTTTCTGCTGGCTCTCGACGTAAGCGGTGGCCTCGACGACCTCGTCCATGGGATAGCGCCGGTCGATCACCGCGCGGTACTCGCCCGACTCGATGAGCCGCTTGAGAAACGCCATGTCTTGCTTGGGGTGGGGCGAGCCGACGGTGAAGCTCACCTTCTTGTCGCCGAAAAGCCGAGTCCAGGGCGTGAGCAGCAGATTGCGCATCCCGTCTGTCGCCAGGTACCAGCCGCCCGGGTTGAGCGACCCCTTCGCGCGCGCGAACGAGTGCTTGCCGACGGCGTCGAAGATCACGTCGTACCTCTTGCCGTTCGTCGTGAAGTCCTGTCTGGTGTAGTCGATCACCTCACGCGCGCCGAGCGACCTGAGCAGCTCGAAGTTCTTCTCCGTGAGCACGGCCGTGATGTCGGCGCCGTGGTGCCTGGCCAGCTGGACGCCCGCGACGCCGATGGAGCCGGACGCACCGTAGACGAGGACGGTGCGCCCCGGAGCCAGGTGCGTCTGCCGCAGGCAACCGAGGGCGTTGGTGAAGCCATCCGGGACGGCGGCGGCCTCTTCGAAGCTCATGTTCGCCGGCTTGAGCGCGATGCGCGATCGTGCACGGACCGCGACGTACTCCGCATGCGCGCCGTAGCGGAGCCCGGTAAGGCCGAAGACCTCGTCCCCCGGCTTGAACTCACCCACGCCGGCGCCGACGGCCTCGACCTCGCCCGCAAACTCGCTGCCGAGGATGCGCCGCCGCGGGGCGCGGACCCCCGAGATCAACCGGCTGACCACGCTGATGGCCCGGCCGTTGGAGACGTTGGCCTCGCGCGTGTGCACGTCGAGGCGGTTGACGGTCGACGCGCGGACTCTGACCAGGACCTCGCCTTCTTTCGGCTCGGGCTTGGGCACGTCCTCGATGTGGAGGACGTCCGGCGGCCCATACCGGTCGTAGACGACGGCTTTCATCGGATCACGGCAACCTTGCTCCGAACCCGCGGCGGTTTCAAGGCTTCTCGTTGACAGTCGCATGTTCTCTGACTAAAGTCAGAGAATGGAGCGCACGGCGATCCGGCAGGTGCGCGCGTTCAACCGCACCGTCGCCGAGCGCATCGGCGCGCTGACCGACCAGTTCCTGGGCCGGGACCGGCCGATGGGCGAGTCGCGGGCCCTGTGGGAGATCGGCCCCGGCGGTGCGGAGGTCCGGGAACTGCGCACGCGGCTGGGCCTGGATTCGGGTTATGCGAGCCGCGTACTGCGGGCGCTCCAGCGCCAGGGCCTGCTGACTGTCGCTCCAAGCACGCACGACCGCCGCGTCCGCACGCTTCGGCTTACCGCCGCCGGCCGTGCGGAGCGGGCGGAGCTCGACCGGCGCGCCGACGCTGTGGCGGCCGGCTTACTTGCTCCTTTGAACGCCGCCCAACGCCAGAGCCTGCTCCATGCAATGGCCGACGTCGAGCGCCTGCTGCGGGCTTCGATGGTGACCATCAGCGTCGAGGATCCGCGAACGCCTGCCGCCAGGTGGTGCATCGGGCAGTACTTCGCCGAGCTCGACCGCCGGTTCGACGCCGGCTTCGATCCACGTCTGTCGATCTCCGCCGACGCCCGCGAGCTCACCCCGCCCGCCGGGCTGCTTCTCGTTGCGCGGCTGCGCGGCCGCCCGGTTGGGTGTGGCGCGCTCAAGCTCCACCGCGCCGCGCCGGCGGAGCTGAAGCGAATGTGGGTAGCGCCCGAAATCCGCGGCCTCGGTCTCGGCCGGCGACTGCTGCAAGAGCTGGAGGCGCAGGCGCGGAAGCGTCACGTGCGCGTCCTGCACCTCGAAACGAACGGTTCGCTGACCGAAGCCATACAGCTCTATCGCGCGAGCGGTTATCGGGAGGTGCCGGCCTTCAACGACGAGCCCTACGCGCATCACTGGTTCGAAAAGAACCTTCACTCTCAATCCGGGTCGAAGGTCTAGCCTCCTCTCATGGAAACCTATCCCGCCACATCGGACGTCATCGCGTGCTCGCTGACCCGTGCGGAGCTCGAAAAGACCGGCTCCGCCTGGCAGAAGCTCTTCCGTCTGTCGCTCGTCTCGCGCGACGAGGTCCGCGACGGCATTCGGCTCGTGTTCCACCCCGGCAGCGCCGATGCGCTGCGACAGCTGGTCGAGGTCGAGCGCGTGTGCTGTCCATGGATCACGTTCGAGCTGGACGGCGGGACGCTCACCATGACCTCGCCAGGCCCGGGCGCATCGGCGATCCGCGAGATGTGGGTCGTGAAGGAATAGGCCCGGCGACTACTGCTCCGAGGTGGCTACCTTCCAGAGGTGGCCGTCCGGGTCGGCGAACCAGCCGAAGTAGCCACCCCACCTAGAAGCCTCGGCCTTGCGCACGATCTTGGCGCCCGCGTGCTCGGCCTTCGCCATGATTTCGTCGACCTCTTTCTTCGTGTCGACGATGTCGTGAAAGGAGACGCCGCGAAAGCCGTCCTCATGCGTCGCGGCCACGCCGGCGTCCTGCGCCAGGGCCTCCCAGGTGTACAGGCCCAGCTCGGACCCGCCGTCACCGACACGAAACGAGACGAACTGCGGGAAGTCCTTGACGATCGGGCAGCCGAGCCCTTCCGCGTAGAACTTCCTGGCGCGGTCCAGGTCGGCCACGCCGATCACGATTGAGCTTGCCTCCAGTGTCATCGAGCCTCCTTCTTGTCACGTTGGCCGGGTTTGCTGCGTCATCCCGTATGACGGATTGCAGGGAGGCAATGTGACGAGATGACGGAAAACGAGCGAATGGCGGAGCGGTTCGAGGCCAATCGTGGTCACCTTCGCTCGGTCGCCTATCGCATGCTCGGGTCGGCCACTGAGGCGGACGACGCGGTCCAGGAGGCGTGGCTGCGCTTCAGCCGGGCCGACACGAGCAGAGTCGAGAACCTCGCCGGCTGGCTCACGACGATCGTCGCGCGCGTGTGCCTGGACGTTCTGCGCTCGCGAAAGGCGCGGCGCGAGGAGCCGTTCGAGGTCCAACCGCATGGCGGCGGGGACCCGGAGGGCGAGGTGCTGCTCGCCGACTCGATCGGGGTCGCCATGCTCGTCGTCCTCGAGGCGCTGACACCGGCGGAGCGCGTCGCCTTCGTGCTGCACGACATGTTCGAGGTGCCCTTCGAGGACATCGCCCCGATCGTCAGGAAGACTCCGGTGGCGACCCGGCAGCTGGCGAGCCGCGCCCGCCGCAGGGTGCGTGGCGCCGATGCCTCGACGTCCGACCGCGCGAGGCACCGTCAGGTTGTGGAGGCGTTCCTCGCCGCATCGCGGGGCGGCGATTTTTCCGCGCTCCTCAACCTCCTCGACCCCGACGCCGTCCTTCACGCCGACGCGGGTGTGGTGCGGATGGGAGCGCCGGCGGAGGTCGTCGGCGCCGCCGCCGTCGCTCAGACCTTTGCCGGCAGGGCGCGCACGGCGCGGCTCGCGGACTTCGACGGCGAGCCAGGCCTGCTCTGGTCCGTCGGCGGCCGGCCGCGAGTGCGCTTCCGATTCAAATTCGCGGGCGAGCGGATCGTCGAGGTGCTGATGGAGACCGCGGCCGCTCAGTAGCCGTCCGTGACGACGTTGCGCAGCGGCTCGCCGGCGATGTAGCGGCGGACCTGGTCGGCGACCAGGCGCCACGCCCTGTCGTACACGCCGCCGACCGAGCCCGCGATGTGCGGCGTGATCAGCACGCCGTCCGCCTTCCACAGCGGATGACCCTCGGGCAGCGGCTCGGGATCGGTGACGTCGAGGGCGGCTCGGATGCGATGCTCCTCCAGCGCCCGCGTCAACGCCATGGTGTCGACCAGCCGGCCGCGGGCCGGGTTGACGAGCAGCGCGCCCTGCTTCATCTGGGCGAGGAAGCGCGCGTCGACAAGGCCTTGCGTCTCCGGCGTGAGAGGCAGCAGCACGACGACGACGTCGGCCTGGGGCAGAAGGGACATGAGCTCGTCGCGGCCATGGACGCCTTCGCGGGCGACGCGCGCCACGCGTGTCACCGTCACGCCAAAGGGCGCCAGGCGCCGTTCGACCGCCTTACCGATCGAGCCGTAGCCGATGATGAGCACGGAGAGGCCGTCAAGGTCGCGCGCCGCCCGGAATTCGGGCCGGCGCCATGCCCCTTCCAGCTGGGCGGCCACCAGCTCCGGAAACGCTCGATGGACGGCGAGGATGACCATCACGGTCCAGTCGGCCACCGACGCGTCATGGACGCCGGCGGCGTCGCAGAGGATCGCGCCCGCAGGAATCTTCCCGATCAGGTGGTCGACGCCCGCGGACATGGTCTGGATCACGCGGACGCCCTGCAGGCGAGGAAGGATGTCGAGGAAGCCGAAGTCGGCGACGACGAACTCGGCCGGTCCCACCGGGCCTTGCCCCTCAGCCGACGGCAGCTCGTGCACCTCGGCCTCGGGCGGCAGCATGGCCCGATACCGGTCAGGCGTGCGGGCGGCGATCCAGACCTTTACAGGGCCTTCAGGTCTTTCCCCCGTCATCGCGGCAGTAAGCGTAAAGAGCGCACCGGCGGATTCGGGCCGCGCGCGTCTTGGTGCGGCAGAATACGAGCAGCTGCGCGAGGAGGGGACGAACACCATGCGCTTTGTGACGCGGAAGAACGCGGCCGTCGACCGGATCGCCTGCCCATGGCTCATCCGGCGCTTCATCGACAAAGACGCCGAATTCCTGTACGTCGAGCCGCAGGACGTCGGCCGCGTCGCCCGCGAGCAGGACGCGATCCCGTACGACGTCGAAGGCGTCGAGCTGGGTCACGTGGACGGCCGGTGCTCCTTCGAGTCGATCATCGTCAAGTACGGCCTGCAGGACCGTGCCCTCGATCGGCTTGCCGCCATCGTGCACGGCGCGGACGTGGAGGCCGACCTCCACAAGACCCCCGAGGCGGCCGGCTTGAAGGCGCTCGCGATGGGCTTCCGGAGGGTGTACGGCGACCGCGACATGGAAAAGCTCGAGGCACAGATGCCGCTGTACGACGCGCTCTACGCCTGGTGCCAGGGGCAGGTCGCCAAGCCGGCGCTCTGACCTTCGGTGCGTGCTAGAGCCGCTCGAGCACCTCGAGGCGCCGCTCGCTGTCCGCCGCTCCGGTGTTCACGGTCGTCTTCGGCTCAAGGAGCAAGACCTCGCACTCTTCCTCGGCGACGGGCATGTGCTCGACCTTTTTGGGGATCACCGCGAACTCGCCCGGACCCAGCTCGATCTCGCCGTCGCGCAGCTTGATGCGGAAATGCCCTTTGACGACGTAGAAGAGCTCGTCTTCGGTTTCGTGATCGTGCCAGACGAACTCGCCCTTGAATTTGACGGCCTTGATATAGAGGTCATTGACCTCGCCGATGATCTTCGGCGACCAGTATTCGTCGAAGAGCTCGAACTTGTCTGCCACGTTCACCTTCTCGACCATCTCGCGACCTCCTGCTCTCAATCTTGATCAATACCGCCGCCGTTACGCGGTTGACTTTCGTTCTATATCGCGTCACGATATAGCGAGAGGCGATACATGACGCTGCGCGACGACGCCACCCTGCTGATCCTGACCAGCCTCGCCGGCGGACCGAAGCACGGCTACGCCATGATCGAGGACATCGCCGGCATCACCGGCGTGCGCCTCGGTCCGGGGACGCTCTACGGCGCGATCGGCCGGCTCGAGGCGGAGGGCATGATCCAGGCGCTCGAGAGCGACGATCGGAGGCGGCCGTACCAGATCACCCCCGCCGGCCGGCGCCGGCTCGAGGTCGAGATCGGCGGCATGAAGGGCCTGGTCGCGACCGGCCTGCGCCGGCTCAAGAGGGCCTGAGAGCGATGCGACGTTTTTCCGCGGCCGCGACTCTGGCGCTACTCGCACTCCTGGCCATCGGCGGGGCCGAAGCCGCGCTGCTTGCGTTGCTCATGCTGTTCAGCGTCATCCTGAAGCTCAGACTTGGCGTCGAGCTCGGTCCAGGCGCTGCGTTGTTCGGCCAGAGCGACGGTTGCTGTGCGCCGCAGGTGACCATCTTCAACGCCGGCACCGACGTGTCGATTGTGATCACTGCCGGTAGTGCGGTCCTGGCCGCTGTATGGCGGTTCGGACGCTGGCGCCCTGCCACGTGAAGCCGTTGTTGCGGCTGTATCCACGGTCCTGGCGCAGGCGCTACGGCCGCGAGATGGAGGTGCTCCTCGAAGATATGCCGAGCGGTGTCGGGTTGGGACTGGACCTCGTCCTCGGCGCAGGCGCGGCCTACGCCGCCGTCATCCGAGGCAACCGGATCCTGAGCACCGCGGGCGCTTACCTCCACGGCGTTTGCGTCGCCGTCCTCCTGCAGGCCATCGGCTTCGTGAGTTTCGTCCTCGTCGCGGAGACCTCGCGGGTTCAGGGCACCACGCTCGACGTCGGACCAATGCACCTGCTCACGTATGCGCGGCCTTTCTTTTTGGGCCTGCGCCCCTCGTTCGCGGCCGTCGCACTGAGCCTCGATTGGCTGCCGGCTGCCTCGGTGCTGACGGTGCTGGTCATGGCGCTCGTCTTTCTGCTGGCCGCTCCCCGCCTGGCCAGGTCGACGCGATGAGGCTGTTGCGGGTCGGTTTCCTGACGCTGTTGCTCGCGGTCCTCCTCACCGCAGCCGTGATCGGCGACTACGGGCGGGACCGGCAGGTCATCCGCTGGTTCCCCGGCACCGGCATCGCCGCCAAGGTCGACGTCTGGGGCGCGACGCCCACGCGGGTGCGGATCGTGAGCATGGATACCGGCGCCGTCAGCTACGCCGGCGTCTGGCCGGACGGGACCTTCATCGCCCCGCTGCCGCCGGGCACATATCGACTGAACGTGCCCTCGGACTCCCGGACGGCCACCCTGACCGTCCCCGCCGGCGAGTGCCTCGACGTGATCCTCGACTTCCGCGTGCCGGGCCTGGTCCTGACCGTCCCCGCTTAGGCGGCACGCAGCTCGAACACCGGCCGGTGCTCGGCAGCGGCCGACGGGTCTTCGAGGATCTCACTCGCGCCCAGCATCCTGAGCACCAGCGCGCCTATCGGCAGCCTGCGCACGTAGGGTCCGAGCACGTCGCGGAAGAACACCGTTCTGGCTGCGACGTCGAGCTCGGTGGCGCTGACTTCCTCACGCCGCCTGCCCACGGTGACGGCGGCGACGCCTGCGGCCCGCAGGTTGCGCACCCAGTTCACCTCGCCAAACGTGCCGATCACCCAGCGCCTGCCGTCGATCTCGACGACCGCTACCGGCGTGGTCCGGGCGACGCCGCTCTTGCGGCCACGAACCGTGATCAGCGCGTTGGGGCCGAGCAGCGCTCCGACGCCGAGAATCCGCCGAGCCACAGGATTGAAGAAGCCCACAAAGCCTGGCGCCCTGTCTGCCACACCTCAATCAATCAGTTGCTTGACTCGCCTATTCCAAGCAGCCGCTCCAGCTGGTGGATCGCCTGCTCTCCCCGCCGGGCGTCGGCCATCGGCGCCAGGTTCGCCGCCATCAGCGTGCCCATGATGAGCGCCGCCGTGGCGTCGCCCGACGCCTCCGGCCGGAGCTTCCCGTCGCGCGCCGCACGGCGCAGCAGGCCGCGCATCGTCGTCTGCCAGGCGGCGAACATCTCGTTGACGATCGCGCGCAGCGAATCGTCTCGGCTGGCGCGCATGGCCAGCTCCATCATCACCGTGCCGAGCTCCGGCTCCGCCGCCATGAGCCTGCGCACGGCGCGAAGATGACTCCGCAGCTGATCCGCCGTTGACCCGTGCGGCTCGAGCGTCGTGCGGAAGCGGCTCATCGCGTGCTCGAGGACCGCGCGGATCATCGCCTCCTTGGTCGGAAAGTAGTAGTGGAGGGTCGCGATGTTGACGCCCGCGGCGGCCGCGACGTCGCGCGTCCGCAGTCCCTCGAAACCGTGCGCGGCGAGCTGGTGGAACGCCGCCAGCACCAGCTCCTCGCGCCGGCCGGGCTGCTTCAGCTGGGCCTGCTCAGGCGGGGACGCGGAAGGCCATCGTCTCGGCGGCGAGCTGGTCGACCACGGCCTTGGTGTGGCCCTCGCTCTTGAACACGCGCAGCTGCCGGTCGGCGCTCGTGCCCTCGGCGAGGATGGTGTGAACGTACTCGACGGCCTTCCGCGACCCGAGGTCGTCGACCACGTCGTCGACGAACTCCACGAGCTCCACCGCCAGCTCGCGCATCGGCACCTCCGCCTGCTTGCCGAAGTCGATGAGGCTGCCCTCGATCCCGTAGCGCTCGGCGCGCCACTTGTTCTCGGCGATCAGCGCGGGGATGTACTTGCGGAAGCCCAGGTTGCTCTCGCGAAGCTTGAGCAGCTTGGCGCAGATCGCCTGCATCAGCGCCGCCAGGCAGATCGTCTCCTCGAGCTTGGTCGGCATGTCGCAGACGCGAAACTCGAGCGTCGGGAAGTTGGGATGCGCGCGCAGGTCCCACCAGATCTTCTTGCCGTTGTCGATGGAGCCTGTGCGCACCAGGACCTTCACGTAGTTCTGGTACTCGTCGTACGAGTTGAGGTCGGGCGGGATGCCGGTGCGCGGGAACCGCGACCAGACGACGCTGCGGTACGACTTCAGGCCCGTGTTGCGGCCTCGCCAGAACGGGCTCGAGGTGCTCAACGCCAGCAGGTGCGGCAGGAAATAGCGCGCCTCGTTCAGCACGTCGATGCGCCGCTCCTGGTCCGGGATGGCGACGTGCACGTGCAGCCCGAAGATGACCAGCGCGCGGACCACGTCCTGCATCTCCTCCTCGAGCATCTTGTAGCGCTCGTAGTCGGTGATCTGCTGCTCCTGCCACTGGGAGAACGGGTGGGTGCCCGCGCAAGCCAGGCGCATGCCCTCCGGCTGCAGCAGGTCGCTGAGCGTCGAGCGCATCTCGGCAAGCTGACGGCGCGCCTCTTCAACGTCCTCGCACACGGTCGTGCCGACCTCGACGACCGACTGCATCATCTCGCGCTTGACCTTCTCTCCGAGCTTCGGCGTGGCCGCGGCCAGCAGCGTGTCGATGTGCGAGCGGAGCGCCCCTTCGGCGTCGATGATCTGGTACTCCTCCTCGACGCCGATCGTGAGCAAGCCTTGTCGACTCATGCGGGACCCTCGACCACGAATGTTGGCACGACGCTGCCCGCCCCTGCGGTCACGTTGAGGAGCGCCGCGGCCGAAACACGGGTCATGAACCCGCCGACCCGACCGTCGAACAGGTATGGGTCGAGGTCGACAGCCAGGTCGATGTAGCGCAGACCCTCGAGCGCGATAGGAAACGGTATGCGCGGGATCTCGACCGCTTCCTGGACGACGTAGCTCTGGGTCGTGGCGACGTCGATGGCCGCCTCCCACTCCGCCTGGGGCACCGTCCAGCCCAGCACCACGCCCTTGCCGCCGTACTCGTCGTTGGGCTTCAGCACCAGGGTCTCGCGCCGGCGGGCGATGTCCTCCGCCAGTTCCGGCCGGACGCGGCGCGTCCACGGGATGTGGCGGCGGATGGCCGCCCGCTGCGCCGGCGTGTACAGGCGCGCGTACCGCTCGTCCGAGAGCAGCGCCAGGCTCATCTTCTTGTGCAGGAGCTTGGCCCGAAAGCTGTTGACGACGCACACCGCGCCGGCGACGTACGCGTCGCGCAGGGCGCGTGTCTCGTCGCCGCGGTCGAGCAGCTCGCTCGTCAGCACGCGCCGGTAGACGAGGTTGACCGGGACGCTTTGGGCAAACAGCTTGCCGCCGTGGAACTCGAGCGCGCGCGGGTCGCAGATCACCGTCTTGATGCCGCCGGCTTCGAAGAAGGTCTTGAACATCTCGAACTCGGGCGCGGTCGGCAGCCCTTCCCAGTCGACGATCGCGATCGCCGGCCTCGCGCCGCGATCCCACTGCCGGAAGGCGTTCAGCATGGCCCGCAGCTGACGGCGCCGGGTCGGCTGGAACCGGCCGCGAAACTGCTTGCGGAAGGCCTTCATCACCGGCAGCCGGGTGAAGATCTCGCCCAGGTTGTCGCTGTACGCCATGCCGGCCGGCGACTCGGCGTTGTACTCGACGAAACGGACCTCGTCGGCGAAGAAGCTGTCGAGCCGGACGCTCGACGACGAGGACTTGAACCCGGGGTCGGCGAGAGCGAGCCGTTCCTCTTCGGGCTCGAGCCCGAGCTCGGCCCGGAGCTCGCCGTCCCGGAGCACGGCGCGCTCCAGCGCGGCGAGCGCCGAGTGCACGCCCTGGGCCGCGGCCACCGCCCGGTCGAAGCGCTTGCGCGTCAGCATCTGCGGCCGCAGCGCCACGCACAGCGGCCGCTCGCCGAAGGCCAGCTTGCGTTCGAGCTGACCTGTGGTCAGGGCCTCGGCGCTCGCCGCCGCCAGGCGCTCGTCTTCGAGGAGCGCGTGGTAGGCGGCGACCGGATCCTTCACGCCTCGACTTTGGCGGCGGGCTTCCCGGTGCGCACGTGGTGCCACCAGCGCTGCTCGTCGCGCCACGGCGCCTTGGCCTCGCCCTTGGCGTACGCGAGCACGAGGTCGGTCATCTTCTCCAGCACCCAGCGGAAGTTGTCCTCCTTGATGGAGAAGTTGTCAAAGTCCGGCGCCGGGTTCAGGAAGTCGATCGCGTAGAGGACGCCGTCCCTGACCGCGAACTCGACCGTGTCCATGTCATAGCCGAGCGCGTCGCAGAGGGTGCGCGCGTCCTTCACCGCCTGCTCGCGCAGCGCGCCCTCGACCGGCTGCGACGTCACGTAGCGCTGCTCGAACGGCGCCCTCGGGTTGTAGCGGATGGGCAGGATGTTCGTGCGTCCGACGCAGATGCAGCGCACGTAGTCGTCCCAGTCGATGAACTCCTGCAGGATCATCGTCTTGAGGCCCGTCTGGTCGTAGGCGGTGATCAGCTCCTCGATCGAGTTGACGACGAACACGTCCTTCCAGCCGCCGCCGGTGTTCGGCTTGAGCACGGCCGGCAGCCCGGTGTAGCGCACGATCGCCTCCCAGTCGAGCGGGACCTGCAGGTTGCGCAGCGAGCGCTGCTGGTCGATGTCGGGGATGTACTGCTTGTTGGGCAGGACCACGGTCTTCGGCACCGCCACGCCGAGCTCGCGGGCGAGCGTGCACTCGAAGAACTTCTCGTCCGCCTCCCACCAGAACGGGTCGTTGATGACGGTCGTGCCCATGAGCACAGCGCTCTTCAGGTGCGCGCGGTAGTAGGGGACCTCGTGCGAGATGCGGTCGACCAGCACCGCGTGCTTGGGCTCGAAAACCTCGGGCGTGCCGCCGAGCACGGCCAGCTCCGCAGAGATTCCGTCGGCCGCCCCCTTCTGGTTGACCAGGTCGAGGAACGGCCCCGGGAAGGTGTTCTCGCGACCGATCAACAGCCCGATGACCTTCTTCTGTGCCATTGCGCCCCCTCCCTCAGATGCCGGCGACGTACCGCCGCATCATGTCTTTCCAGTAGGGCCAATCGTGCGCCCATCCGGGCCAGATTTCGAGCCCGACCTCGACCCCCTTGTCACGCAACAGCCCCGCGACCCTCTTCGAGTCGTCGACGTTGGGGTCGTGCTCGCCGGTGGCGATCACTTTCGGGTGCTGCGCGCGCAGAGGCCCGAGGTACGCCTCATCGGTCAGGCCGGGCAGGAACTCGACCAGGTTGGTGAAGTAGACGCTGTCGTCGTGGTACCCGTCGAGCCAGCGTGAGGTGTCGAAGGCGCCGCTCAGGGCGATGAAGCCGCCAAGCGCGGCCGGCTTCCGCACCGCGAGCAGCACGGCGTGGAGCGCGCCGAACGAAGCACCGCAGGCGACCGCCCGGTCGGGCATTCGTGGCAGCACCTCCTCGACGATGTAGGCCTCGTACTCGAGGTGGCGGCGGACTCGGTCGGCCGGGTGCCGGTCTCTGGCGTACCACGACTCGCCGTCGACGCTGTCCACGCACACGAGCTGGATCCGTCCGGCGTCGATGAAGTCGGCGAGGGCTCCGACCAGACCGAAGTCCTCCCACTGGTAGAAGCGGCCCATCGACGTGGGGAACACCAGGAGCGGCCGACCCGCATGACCGAAATGCAGGATCTCCATGTCGCGGCCCAGGCAGCGGCTGAACTCCTTTATGTAGTCGCGCTGCACGTCACTGGTGGTTGTGGTCGTGGTGGCCATGGTGATCGTGAACCATCTCATGTTCGGGGCTGGGCGCGTGCTCCATCGAACGCAGCATGGCGAGGCCGCCGGTGCGGAAGAACCGCCAGCCGAGAACGGCCATGAGGACCAGCGACGCCAGGTTCAGGAACGTCGTGTAGTTCCACGACGGCGCCGTCTCGAAAACGGTGACGTGTCGGTGGGCGGGCGCGATGCCGAAGGCCGCGAAAATCGCGCCGATGGCGAGGCCGGCGACGACCATCGCCGCGTAGGACGTCGCCAGCAGGTACAGCGCCGTGCGCCAGCCGTAGTAACGCCGGTAGATGTCCAGGATGGGCAGGATCACGAGATCGGCGAAGACGAACGTGATCGCCCCGCCGAAGCTGATGCCGCCGTTCCACAGCACCGCCGCGAGCGGCACGTTGCCGACCGAGCAGACGAAGCTCAAGAGCGCGATCAGCGGCGCGACGAGCGGGCCCCAGAACGCGCCGAGGGCCGGGTCGTGCGTGAGGAAGACCGCCTGCCAGAAACCGACCGGCACCCAGGCCGCGATCGCGCCGGCGATCAAAAAACCAAGCGCCACGTCCTGGGCCACGCTCGCCACGTTCATGTAGAAGTTGTGGCTGACCGAGGTCAGGCGATCGGCGAAGACGTGCTGCATGGCCGCGTGGCCCTCCATCCGGCCGGACAATCCCTTGTCGGCCTGGGCGCGAGCCGCTTCGACGAGCCGCGAGCGCAGGGTGTACTTGAAGATCACGGCCAGGACCGCGACCATCAGCAGGCCGCCGGCGAACTCGGCGGCGAGGAACTGCCAGCCCAGGAAAAACAGCAGGACCAGGCCCAGCTCGAACACGAGGTTGGTGCTGGCGAACTCGAAGATGATGGCGTTGGCCAGGGTCGCGCCCTTGCGGAACAGGCTGCGCGCGACCGCCACCGCGGCGTAGGAGCAGCTGGAGCTGGTGGCCCCGAGGACGGTGGCGAACGTCACGCCCTTCAGGCCGTCCCGGCCCAGCGCCCGGACGACCGCCGCGCGCGGCACCACCGACTCGACGAGCGCGGAGATCAGAAAGCCGAGGACGAGCGGCCAGAGCACGTCCCAGAACATGAAAAAAGCCATCCGAAGGGCTTCGAAGATGGCGGAAAGGAGGTCCGACATAAGAGGATTTATAGCCGCCCCTATGTGGATCCGCGTCCTGGTCCTGTCCTTGCTGCTCTTCGCCGGCGCGTTCGGCACCCACGAGGTGATGCACCTGCTCGTCATCTATGCCGTCGGCGGGTCGGGCTCGATCATCGAACGTCCGTGGGAGATGGGTCTGGTGAACTTCAGCCTGCCGTCGCTCCACGCCCAGCCGGCGCGCCCCCTCGACCTGACGGCGCAGACGATGGTCAACGCCCTCGGCCCGCTGCTGGCCGCCGTCCCTCTCGGAGCTCTGCTGTGGTGGGTGCGCGAGCCCGTGCCGGCGGCGGCGCTGATCGCCAACGTCGTCATCCTGGTCTTCTACGCCGCGATCGAGGCCGGCGACCTGATCCTCGAGCAGGTGTACCACATGGACGTCGCGTGGCTGACCTGGCCGGAGTTCAACTACGGCGTCCCCCTGGTCGTCATCGGCTTGACCGTGCTGGCGGTGAAGCTATTTGCCTCGGACGGGAGCACCCGGATCCCCGATTGACGTGCAGGTCGCGACCGGGTGCAGGCCCGGCGCGGCACCCCCGCCGCAGGCCCATGCGCGCCCCTCGAACACGGCCAGCTCGAAGCCGTGCCGCGGCACCAGCATCGTCTCCCCGGTCGACCACCCGCCGCCGGGCACGTAGCGGGTGAGCTGGCCGACGATCGCCGTCTCGCCCGCGTTCTGGCCGCCGGCGACGACGATGGCCCCGCCGGGAAAGGTGACGGCCCCCGCCCCGCTCGTGACCTGCGGCAGGTCGGTCAGGCGGTCCCACGTCGGATAAGCGGCGGCGATGCAGTCGACCCGAGCGGTCGTCGGTGACCGGCCCCCGGCGACGCACGCGAACTGGCCCTTGACGAAGCCCGACACGTGGTTGCGCGGGTCCGGCAGGTTGGGCAGGACGGTCCACGCGTCGGCCTGCGGGTCGTAGCTCTCGACGGGGGCGACGTTTCCGCGCGCCGTGTTGCCGCCGATGGCGACCAGCAGGCCGCCTGAAGCGATCAAGGCGTGGCCGCCGCGGGCGAAGGTCATGTGTGCGAGCTCGGTCCAGTGGTCGCCGTCGAGGCGGAACAGGCGCGGGCTGTCGGCGCCGTTGCTGTGCCCGCCCGCGACGTACACGCGGTCGTCGAGCGTCGTCGCCGACGCGTGGTCGAGCGGAAGCGGGAGCTGCGGGCCTGACGACCACGATCGGCCGTCGAACACGTAGACCGTCGCCAGGCTGGCGCCGGCGGCGTTGAAGCCGCCCATGACGTAGAGGTTGCCGCCGGCCGCGGCGGCGGCCGTCTCCTCGATCGGCACCGGCAGCGGCGTCTCCTGCCGCTGCGCCGGGACCGGGCTGGGCGTGGGCGCGAAGCTCGGGCTGGCCACCGGCAGTGACGGCGAGGGGCTGGGCGACGGAGCCGCCGCCTGGTTGGCGCTGCACCCGGCGAGGAAGCATGCCGCCAACCCAGCCGCCAGGAAACTTCGTGGGCTCACCGTGGGTGGGTAAGTGTTGCCGATCGGCGCCCCTGTCCGAACGAGGCCAATTTGATGTCGTTTCCGGCCGTCGCTAGAATCTTGGGCCTTCCGAAGCCGGTGGTCTTAAGTCGCGTGGAGTGTGTCCAATGAAGAAACTCCGAATCGTGCTGGCTTTGTTCGTGGGATGGATCTGCGTCGCCGCGCTCGCGACCTCCCCCGTGAGCGCGTCCAGTTCCTATCAGTCGCCGACGTGGTGGGGCAAGGCGCAGCACCTGCTGAACTCGGGCTCGACGCCCGGGTGCGGCCTGCAGAACCGCGACTTCTCTCAGGGCACGAACGTCGATATGAGCGACGAGCTCACGCCGCAGAGCGAGACGTCCATCGCCGTCAATCCGAACGACGCGTCCGACATCGTCGGCGGCTCCAACGAAATCTTCTGCCTGCCGATGCGCGCCTACTCGTCGACGCGCGGAGGCAGGGCGGGCTCGTGGACCCGGGTCGACCTTCCGCTGCCGGCGCCGCTCAACGCCAACGGCAACGACTTCGGTTCAGACCCCGGCGTCGCGTGGGACGGCGCGGGCAACGTCTACTACTCGTACATCGTGGTTTTCTTCAACCCAAGCTTCCGTTCCATCACCGGCACCGAGATGGCGGTTGCGCGCTCGAGCGACCTGGGCGTGACCTGGACCCCGACCTACTTCAACCAGAACATCGGCACGGGGAAGTTCAATGACAAGCCGATGATCACGGTCGATCGCGCGCACCACAACACGATCTACGTCGCGTGGGACAACGCGAGCTTCAACCAGGGCAAATCTTCGAACAACGACGTGATCCTGGTCAGCCACTCGACCGATGGGGGCGTGACGTTCAGCGCTCCGGTGGCCGCAAGTCCGGCCGGCGGCGGGCAGGCGGCCGTCATCGGCGCCGACCCCTTCGTCGGCCCAGACGGCGCGCTTCACGTGGCCTGGCAGGACGCGATCAACCCGGCGATCCGCGTCGCAACTTCAACCGACGGCGGCAACTCGTTCGGGCCCGCGGTGGAGATCGCCCCCACGACGGCCGTCTTCCAGGCCCTCCCTCCGGCCCAGGCGGTGCGCGGCGCTTTGATCTATCCGGCGTGCGCGGCGGCGTTCGCGGGTCCGAATGCCGGCCATCTGTACTGCTCCTGGTCCGACGAAACAGCAGACAGGGGCATGGACGTGTTCGTCTCCGTGTCCACCGACGGCGGCGGCACATGGTCCACCCCCGGGGCGGCAAACGACGACACCGGGCTGAACGACCAGTTCAACCAGTGGCTGACCACGGACCCGAGCACCGGCAAGGTGGTCCTGAGCTGGAACGACTCGCGCAACGATCCGACCCGCCACGGGACGGACATCTTCTTCACCAGCTCGGTGGACGGCGTGCACTTCACGCCCAACACGCAGGTGACCAACGCGCCGACCGACGAGACGGTCAGCGGCGCCGACCCCTTCGGCAACCAGTACGGCGACTACGAAGGGATCACCGCGTTGAACGGCGTCGCGCACCCCATCTGGACCGACAGGAGGGAGAGCAACGCCTCCCTCGACGAGGAGATCTTCACCAGCGCGCTGAAGATTCCGTAGACCGACGGACCCCGGGCGGGCCTCTCAAGCCCGCCCGGACCAGTCGTTGCCTCCAACCCGGCCGCAATCCTCGTTCGTTTGCTCACCATAGGTGGCTGAGTTGCCCGCGAGCGGACCCTTCATGACTCGTGCCGGATGGCTGGTCCTCGCCGTGACCGTCGTCGCGGTTGCCGCGGTCTTCGTCGCCGGCGACGTCCGCGACCACCGCGGTCTGAACACCGGCCAACGCGCCGCGGCCACCACCAACAAGGGCCTCGTGGATTTGAAGAGCGTGCTGTCGCTGCAAGGGCAGGCCGCCGACCTCGACCTCCTGGCGACGATCACGATCCAGAACAAGTCCGACGAGCCCGTCATGTACGCGGGGACGCCGTGCTATCAGCCCGCCAGCCCAGCACTGGAATCCACTCTCCGGCCGCCCGCCGGTCCGCCCTACCCGGCCGCCGCGGCCGCCCTTCGCGCCCGCGTGATGGATGACCGGCGCACATTCGACCAGGCCGGCTATTTCGAGGCCAGCTCGAGCGGCCATGTGCCTGGCATGGACCCCTGCGACGAATCGGCGCCGCCGATGCTGCCTGCGAAGAAGACCATCACCTACTCGATGCACGAGTTCCTCGGCCCGGCGGCTCAGCCGTACGTCGACGCAGCTACGACCGACGTCGTTACCACCCTGCGGCTCGGTTCCCTGCCGCCGGCATGGACCGGCCGGTTCCCGCCGCCGATCCACGTGGTCGACACGATCCAGGTGCGCACGCCGCTCAGCGCGCTCACCGACATAACCCGTGAGCCGGCCGCGGACTACACCGAGGCCTCGAAGCACTTCGACCTCTTGATGAACGACGCGCGCGTCGCGGCCTGGGTCGACGCCCAGGACCCGACGCTGTGGCGCGCAGCACGACTTAGGCCGTCGTACCAGAAGACCGGTCCAACCTGGACGCTTGACGCTTTCAACCAGGCCTGGGCCACCCCGCTCGTGGCCGAAGGCACCGACACCGCCCTCACCACGGTGCGCATTCCGGTCGAGCGGTGGAAGGCCCCGCCGTCGTCGGACGCCGTCCTCCCCCCTGACTCGTCGATGTCGGCCAGGCAATATGTGCCCGACCGCGACATCTATGTGGGCGATCTGGTGCTGCCCTCCGGCAGGGTCATGGTCGGCGACGGCATCGCGACCGACAACGAGGTGCTCTTCGACTACGGCCTCCGACCCGGTAGCTACCCCATCCACATCGTGACCGGGATACCTCTCTACCGCACAGAAGGCATCGAGTGGGAGTCGGTCGCCTGGGAGGAGCTGATCCTGTCGAACGGCGTGGTCACGCACTGGCAGCCCGCCGTACCGGTGGGGCATTCGATCAGCGAGCTCAAGGCCGGTGAGCTCTTCGTTTTCGGCACCGACGGCGGAGGTGGCGGTTTCGCCTCGCCGGAGGCGATGAAGTACATGGATGCGTCCCTGACCGACGACAGCAACCCGCTGTGGACGGCCCTCGGCGAGCGGGAGGAGGCCAACGGCTGGCTCTGGGCCATGACCACGGTCGACCCGAAAACCGGGGCCAACGTCTTCGTCACCAGCACCGGGGGCGACGGCGGCTTCCCCATCCTGATCGGGCTCGACGCCCAGAACCGCCCGGCGGTGCTGCTGTCCGATTTCGGCGAGCTCCAGATGACGTACAGCGGGCTCAAGGTCTAGCCGCCGACCGTCGCATAATCGGCCCCATGGCGACGGCGCTCTCCCTCACCCACCTCGGCTCGCTCATGCGCGGCGTGCGCAGCGTGGACGAGGTGGGCGCCGAGGAGCGCGCGGCGTCGCTCGCCAAGCGCTCGATCAAAAAGTCGTCCAAGCTCTGGGCGCTCGACCTGGCGATCCGCTGCACCGACCTGACCACGCTCGAAGGCCAGGACACGCCGGGCAAGGTCGCGGCGCTGTGCGCCAAGGCGATCCGGCCGAAGCCGGGCGACGTGACGATCCCCTCGGTGGCCGCGGTCTGCGTGTATCCGCTGCGCATCGCCGATTGCGTGGAGCACCTCCGCGGCAGCACGGTGCGCATCGCCTCGGTCGCCACCGCGTTTCCGTCTGGGCAGAGCTTCACCGGCATCAAGGTCGCCGAGACGGAGCAGGCCGTGCAGGCGGGCGCGCAGGAGGTCGACATGGTCATCGACCGCGGCGCGTTCCTCTCCGGCGACTACCAGCGCGTGTACGACGAGATCGTCGCGGTGAAGGAGGCGTGCGGCCCGGCGCACCTCAAGGTCATCCTCGAGACGGGCGAGCTCGGGACGTACGACAACGTGCGCAAGGCGAGCATCCTGGCCATGGCCGCGGGCGCCGACTTCATCAAGACCTCGACCGGCAAGATCCAGCCGTCGGCGACGCTGCCGGTCGCGCTCGTGATGGAGGAGGCGATTCGGGACTTCCACCGCGAGACCGGCCGCGCGGTCGGTTTCAAGGCCGCGGGCGGCATCCGCACCTCGAAGCTGGCGGTCTCCTATCTCGTGGTCACGTACGAGACGCTCGGTCCCGACTGGATGACTCCCGACCGCCTCCGCCTCGGCGCGTCGACCCTGCTCAACGACGTGCTGATGCAGATCGACAAGGAGCGGACGGGCGCGTACCAGTCACCCGACTACTTCACGATCGACTGATGGCGATCACCAAGAAGCGGCCCGCGGAGCTGGCCCGGCAGGTGTTCGAGTACGCGCCGGCGCCGGAATCGATCGACCACGTAAGGATCCAGCCGCACTACGGCCTGTTCATCGGTGGCAAGTTCGTCGCGGGACACAGCAAGAAGAGGTTCCCGACGATCAACCCCGCGACCGAGGACAGGCTCGCCGACGTGGTCGAGGCAGACGACGTCGACGTCGACCGCGCCGTCAAGGCGGCGGGCAAGGCCTTCGTCGAATGGTCGCGGCTCACGCCGTCGCGTCGCTCGCGCTACATCTACCGCCTGTCGCGCATCATCCAGGAGCGGTCGCGCGAGCTCGCCGTCATCGAAACGATGGACGGCGGCAAGCCGATCAAGGAGTCGCGCGACGTCGACGTCCCGCTGGCCGCGGCGCACTTCTTCTACTACGCGGGCTGGGCCGACAAGCTCGACTGGGCGTTCCCCAACCGCAAGCCGCGGCCGCTGGGCGTCGCCGGGCAGGTCATCCCGTGGAACTTCCCGCTGCTGATGCTCGCGTGGAAGATCGCGCCCGCGCTCGCCGCCGGCAACACGGTGGTGCTCAAGCCCGCGGAGACGACGCCGCTCTCGGCGATGGTCGTCGCCGAGATCTGCATGCAGGCGGAGCTGCCGCCGGGCGTGGTCAACATCGTCACCGGCGCGGGCAAGACAGGCTCGCTCGTCGTCTCCCACCCCGACGTGAAGAAGGTCGCCTTCACCGGCTCGACCGAGGTCGGCAAGCTCATCCAGCGCGCGGTCGCGGGCACGGGCAAGAAGCTGACGCTCGAGCTCGGCGGCAAGGCCGCGAACATCGTGTTCGAAGACGCGCCCCTCGACCAGGCGGTCGAGGGCATCGTCAACGGCATCTACTTCAACCAGGGTCACGTCTGCTGCGCCGGCTCGCGGCTTCTCGTGCAGGAGTCGATCGCGGAGCCGCTGCTCGAGAAGCTGAAGCGGCGGCTGGGGACGCTGCGCCTGGGCGACCCGCTCGACAAGAACACCGACATCGGCGCGATCAACTCGCGGGCGCAGCTGGAGAAGATCCAGGGGCTGGTCGAGTCCGGCGTCGAGGAAGGCGCCGAGCTCTATCAGCCGGAATGCGTGCTGCCGGCGCGCGGCTTCTGGTTCCCGCCGTCGGTCTTCACCAACGTGTCGCAGTCGTACCGCATCGCGCGAGAGGAGATTTTCGGGCCAGTGCTGTCCGTGCTCACCTTCCGCACGCCGAACGAGGCGGTGGAGAAGGCGAACAACACGCCGTACGGGCTGAGCGCCGGCGTGTGGACCGACAAAGGCTCGCGCATCCTGTGGATGGCCGAGCGCATGCGCGCCGGCGTCGTCTGGGCGAACACCTTCAACCGGTTCGACCCGACGTCGCCCTTCGGCGGATATAAGGAATCGGGCTTCGGCCGCGAGGGCGGCGTGCACGGGCTGCTGCCGTACCTGGAGCTGAACTAGTGGACGTGCGCAAGACGTACAAACTTTTCGTGAACGGAGAGTTCGTCCGCTCCGAGTCCGGGCGCGCATACCGGCCGGACGGCAAGGTCAACGTGCCGCGCGGCTCGCGCAAGGACATGCGCGACGCGGTGCGCGCCGGCAGGACCGCGCTCGCCGGTTGGGCCGGGCGCACGGCCATGAATCGCGGCCAGATCCTGTATCGCGCGGCAGAGATGCTGGACGGCCGCTCCGCGCAGTTCATCGAGCTGCTCGGCGGTGGGGCGCCCGCCCGCCGCGAGCTCGAGCAGGCGGTGGAGACGTTGGTCTGGTACGCGGGCTGGACGGACAAGCTGTCGCAGATCACAGGCACCGTGAACCCTGTCGCCGGGCCCTACTTCAACTTCACGATCCCCGAGCCGACGGGCGTGGTCGCGATCGTCGCGCCCGAGGAGCCGGCGTTGAGCGGCCTGGTGCGACGCCTCGCACCCGCGCTGTGCGGCGGCAACGTCGTCGTCGCCCTGGCGCCGGAGTCGAGACCGCTGCCCGCGCTCACGCTCGCCGAGGTGCTGGCGACGAGCGACGTTCCTGCCGGCGTCGTCAACATCATCAGCGGCCAGCGCAAGGAGCTGCTGCCCTGGCTCGCGTCACACATGGACGTCAACGCCATCGACGCCGCGGGCTGCACGCCCGCGGAGGTGAAGGCCATCGAAGAGTCGGCCGCCGGCAACGTGAAGAGGGTGATCAAGCTCGCGGAGAACGAGCAGAGTCCTTACCTCATCGCCGCTTTCATGGAATTGAAAACCGTCTGGCATCCGATCGGTGTTTGACGAGTCCTAGAATCTCTCTTGCATGACTGAGGTGCTGACCCAGCAGCAAGCCCCGACCGAGAGCCCGGGACTTGCGCTGGACAGGGCCCACCCCAGCAAGCCGATGATCACCGCGGCGCAGATCGCGCGGCGCGTGCGGCGATTGGGCCGGCAGATCTCCGACGTGTACGCCGACATCGACACCCCACTGGTGATGGTCGTGATCCTCAAAGGGGCCACGGTCTTCGCCGCCGACCTTCTGCGCAGCCTCACCATCCCCGCGGAGCTCGAGTTCGTCCGCGCATCGAGCTACGGAGCGGGCACGTCGTCGAGCGGCAAGCTGCGGCTCGCGCACATGGTCGAAGGGCCGCTGGTCGGCCGTCACGTGCTGCTGGTGGAGGACATCATCGACTCGGGCCTGACCGTGAGCGTGATCCAGAAGCGCATCCGGCGGCTGGGCGCGGCCACGGTGCGGCTCGCCGGCCTTCTCGACCGCCCCGCGCGCCGCCAGGTCGAGGTGAAGATCGACTTCACGGGCTTCGTCATACCCGACCGCTTCGTCATCGGCTACGGCCTCGACTACGCGGGCCTGTACCGCGAGCTTCCCCACATCTACTCGCTGACATAGAGACTTCGCCGCCCTTTCGCGCGTGGCGGAAGGCCGAGCTCCATTCGCACCTCGACGGCGCCGTGCGCGTTTCCACCGCTCGCGAGCTTTCCGGCCGAACGAACCTGCGCATGGTCGCGCCCGACGACTGCCCGAGCCAGGCCGAGTACATCAGGTACTTCGACGACGCGATCGCGGTGATGCAGGACTACGAGTCGCTGGAGCGGATCGCGTACGAGCTGTGCGTCGACTCGGCGGCGGAGAACATCGACTACCTCGAGGTGCGGTGGGCGCCGCGACTGCACCTGCGCGAGGGCCTCACAGTTCAGGACGCGATCGTCGCGGTCTGCCGCGGCCTGCAGCAAGGTCCACTGAAGGCACGCGCGATCGTCTGCGCGATGCGCCAGCACGCGGTTGCAGACAACGTGGAGCTGGCGCGTATCGCCGGCGGACTGACGAGCTGGGGCGTCGTGGGGTTCGACCTGGCCGGGGACGAGGCGCGCTTTCCCGCGTCACCGCACCGGCCGGCGTTCGAGGCGGCGCGGGCGGCCGGCCTGCACCTGACCTGCCACGCGGGTGAGGCGGGGGAGCCGGCCAGCGTCGAGGAGGCGCTCGATCTCGGTGTGGAACGCGTCGCCCACGGCGTCATCGGCGCGCGCGATCCGCGCATCGTCGAGCGGATCCGGCGCGAGGGCGTCGTGCTCGACATGTGTCCGACCGCGAACTACAAGTGCAAAGCGATTCGCGACATGACGGAGCACCCGCTGCCGCGTCTGGTCCGCGAAGGCGTCCGGTGCAGCATCAGCACCGACTCCCGCACGGTCGCCGGCACGACGCTGTCCCGCGAGTTCGAGCTCATGTCCGAGGCGGGCATGACGGACGAAGAGCTCGAGCGCTGCAACAATGTCGCCTATGCCGCGAAGTTCGGCTAGCGTCGTCCTCCGCAGCGAGGTCCACGTGATGTTCCTGCGCACGAAGGATGTGGTCGAGGACATCCAGCGCGGTTGGGCCCGCCTGGAGGAACTGGTGGGCACGCGCGGCCGGAAGTTCTACGGCGCGCTCGACGTCCCGACCGGTGAGTACCGGGTGTGCGTCGAGCGCCGGGCGGGGGACGACGCCTCGGCCCTGGGCCTCGAGACCGGCATCCTGCCCGGCGGCCGGTACCTCCGCACGACCTTGCGCGGAGAGCCGCCGGCGGTGTACGACCGCATCGGTCCGACCTTCAACGAGCTGGAGCGCTCCGCCGCACAGGACCCGACGCGGCCGGAGATCGAGTTCTACCGCCAGCGCGACGAGATCGACCTGCTGCTTCCGATCGCAGACTGACCGCGGAGCCGAAGCCGCGATTGTCCGGACAATCCAGGGTCTTGCCGTGGAGAAAGCCGCGATTGTCCGGACAGTCTCAGGGGTTGGGCTTCAGCCGGTCCCGAAGAGCCGGTCCCCGAAATCGCCGAGCCCGGGCACGATGTACGCCCGGTCGTTGAGCCTCTCGTCCAGCGCCGCGGCGTAGACGTCGACCTCGGGGTGTCGTTCCTCGAGGACCTTCACGCCCTCCGGCGCCGCCACGACGCAGATCATGCGCGTGTCCGTCCCGCCCGCCTCCTTGATCATGTCCAGCGCCTGCGCCGCGGACCCG
>DASSLL010000005.1:0-31476 GCA_035689485.1 Candidatus Dormiibacterota bacterium
AACCAGCCCTTGTCTCGAGCGTTACAGATCGCCAGATACACCCCGAAGCCGCTGCACAACGATCACGCCGCCCGCGAAGATGACGCCGAGCGCGACCAGGTCGCATAGACCTACCAAGAAAACGAGTACGCCCAACAGGGCTGTGGCGCGCTGACTGGCAGGTCCCTCGACCGCGCGGCCGACCGCCCAATAGTTGTCGCCGCCCACGCCGACTATCGCACCGGTCGCGACAACCCCGATCAGACCGACGCAGAAGAGCGCACTCCGGGTCCACTGATCGTAGGTGACGCCCTCGCCCAAACTGTCGGCCACCTCGCCGCTGTCAGGCTACTCCGCGATTCCGAGTGGTGCGGCGTGACGGGTGCTGGTGCTCGGTTGAAACTGAGCTGAAGGCGGGGACTTGGAGTGCCGACGTGCCTGCGTATTGACGCCTCGTTGAAGATAGAGGCGTGCCGTAAAGGCGACGTCAAGAATCCGAGAGTGGTGCTCGCGCAGGGAGTCGAACCCTGAACCTTGGGATTAAGAGTCCCCTGCTCTGCCAGTTGAGCTACGCGAGCGCTTGCGTGAGAGGTCGACTGACGATTTTAAGCGCCGCGAGACCTTAACAACCTGGGTTCCCTTCGCGCCCGGTCGCTGCCACCGTGGTCGCGTGCCCGCACGCATTCCGCTCGACGTCGACATGGAAGACCGGCTGCTGTACGGCCTCACGCCCGCGAGGCTGGGCTATCTCGTTGTCGCTCTGCTCGCCGCATTCGCAGTCTGGTCCGCGCATTGGACAGCGACTCCTCTCCGCGCATCGGTCGCGCTCCTCATCGCCGCGATCGGCGCAACAGCGGCCTGGGGACGGTGGCGCGGGCGCGCGCTCGACGCCTGGGTGACGGACATCGCGATCTTCGCCGTCGCGACGTATCGGTTGCGGCTCAGATGATTCGCCTCGCACGCCGCGAGCCGGCGACGTACGGAGACGCGCGCGCCGATCTCATCGTCACGACCGCCGGAGCGATCGGGTTCACGGACGCGGCCGAGGACGACAGGCAGCGATGGCTCAACGCGTTTCGCCGTCTCGTCGACGGCCTCGACGGGCCGCTTCAGGTGGTGATACGCGTGACGACAGGACCTGATTCAGAGCTCACTCACACGAGCGCGATCCCCGATGCGTTCGAAGACATGCGCGGAGCCGACATGTCGTTTGCCGAGCACGTCAGGCGTTCATCGACGTCGCACCAGGTGACGACGTGTTTCGTCGGAGACGCGAAGACGGCTGCGCGGGTGGGGACGACGCTTGACGAGATGGGCGTCTCCTACGCCTCTTCCGAGCGCGAGTGCCGCGTCTTCGGGCGCGAAACGGCCACCTGCTTCCTTCACGTCCGCGGATTCAGCCGTACGTGGTACGTCGAGCGATTGCCCGGCACCGAGCTCGAGCCCGGATGGCTGTACCGCCTGCTGCCGGCAGGCCTCGACCTCACCCTCGCCTGGCATGCCGTGCCGCTCCCGGCCGCGTGGATCGTGCCCTACCTCCAGCGCCAGCTCATCAGCATGCGCGCCACCCGCATGGTCACCGGCGATCAGGGAACGTCCGACCCGACGCTCGCCTCGGCGCTGCCAAACGCGGAAGACCTGCAACGCCGGCTGGCGTCGAGCCAGGACAAGGCCTTCCACGTCTCGGTCTATCTGACGCTCACCTCGCCGACCCGCGACGAGCTCGAGGCCGGGTCGCGCCGTGTCGAAGCGGCGTCGCGCGCAGTCCTTTGTGACCTCCAGCCGTGCACCTTTCGCATGCTCGACGGCTACCTCGCCACCAGCGCCGGAGGGCCGGATCGCCTGCAGCGCAAGCGCGTCCTCGACTCGACCGCCCTCGTCACCTTCTTTCCCTGGCGGGATGCGGAGCTGCACCAGCCCGGCGGCATCTTCATCGGTCGCAACCGCGCGACCGGCGCGCCGGTCTCAGTCGATCCTTTCGAGCAGCGCCGC
The DNA here is from genome assembly GCA_035689485.1 of Candidatus Dormiibacterota bacterium. GTDB lineage: Bacteria > Chloroflexota > Dormibacteria > Dormibacterales > Dormibacteraceae > 40CM-4-65-16. The sequence goes on from DASSLL010000005.1 coordinate 1,972, forward strand.
TACGCCAACGCGAACATCGCGGTGTTCGGGCACAGCGGGGCGGGCAAGACGTACCTGCTGTCGACGATCGTCCTGGGGGCTCTCGGCTGCGGCACGAGCGTGTACATCGTCGACCCGGAGCACGAGTACGGCGGTCTGGCGCAGCGGGTCGGCGGCATCGACATACGGCTGGCGTTGGGCTCCGGTCACGCGCTGAACGTCCTCGACCTGAGGCCCGCAGACAGGCGCGACGAATCCTGGATCGGTCCAGCGGCGGCGGACGCGGTCGACCTTTGCGCCTGCATCTGCGGCGGTCTCGACGAGTCCGAGCGCGCCGTGGTCGAGGGCGCCGTGCGGCAGGCGTACGACGAGGTCGCGCAGCCCGTCCTCAGCGACGTGGCCGAGCGACTTCCAAAGGGATCCCGGGTCGCGATCATCCTTCACCGCTGGGTGTCGGGCAGCCTCGGCCAGATGTTCAGCGCCCCGACCAACGTCGACCTCGAAGCGCCGGTGGTCGTCTTCGGCATGCGCGAGCTGCGCGACGAGATGGTCGCCCCGGTGCACTTCCTGCTGGCCGAGGCCCTGTGGACGCGTATCAAGCGCAAAGACAGGCGGCGCATGCTGGTCATCGACGAGCTCGGCCTCCTGTTCGAGGACGCGACGATCCGCAGGTTCGTGGTCAGCCTGGCCAGACGCATTCGGAAGTACGACGGCTCGCTCGTCTTCGCGACTCAGAATCCCGGCGACCTGTTGAGCTCGGAGCAGGGTGCGGTGGTGGCGACCAACCCCGCCCTGGTCTTCCTCGGCGCCCAACGACCGGGTGAGGCGGGCAAGCTGCAAGAGGCGTTTCGGTTGAGCCCGCGCCAGCGGAGCCTGCTCGAGGTCGCTCAACGCGGCGACTTCCTGCTCGCCGCCGGCGCCGACCGCCTCGGTGTCAAGGTCACGGCGCCGCCGTGGCAGGAGGAGGTGATGCGGACCGCCCGATCGATGCCGCACCGGCCGCCCTGATCGGTAGTCTTAGCCGAGCAGTGGCACGGGTCCTCCACTACCGGCTTCAAGGTCTCGCCGAGCACCGCCTCGAGCGCGTCCACGAGCAGTTCGACGCCCTCGCCTCCGCGCGCGCGTGGCGGTGCGGCGCGCCGTGGGTCGCGAGCTCACAGTCTCGTGGCCTGTTCGAGATGGAGTTCTTTCGCCACCTGAGGAACCACGAAGGCTCCGATATCACCGCCGCGGGCTTCGTCAAGATGGCCGGCGACGAGACCGATGCGCTGATCATCACCATCTTCATGCGTGATCTCAGCGCGGAGTACGGAGTTCGGACCACGATCCGCGACGAGGACCATCCGCTGGCCAAGCTCCGCCGCCTCGACTTCGACACCGGCAGGCTGCCCAGCGGCCAGTCGCTCGAGGACGTGCTCGCGAAGCGGCCGGTGATCAAGAAGGTCGAGGGCGAGCGGATCCTCTTCTACCCGCCGACGTTCCGCCTCCACTCGCAGAGCCCGCCGAGCCCCGAGTGGGCCTACGCGCTGTGTGGCATCCGCGCGTACGCACCCACGCTGCTCGAGGCCGAGCAGGAGGCGCTGAAGATCTTGCGAGGATTCGGCCACCTTGGCGCCCGGTAGCGCCGAGGCATCTCGAGGGACTCTTCGCTCAGCCGACGGCACCAGGCTCGCGTTCAGCGCCTGGCCTGTGCAGAACGCGCGGGTCACGTTCGCGGTCGTCCACGGGTTGGGTGAGCACGGCGGTCGTTACGGGAGATTCGCCCGCGGCATGGCGGCCCACGGGATGGCGACGTACGCGGTTGACCTGCGTGGACACGGCGAGAGCGCGGGGCGGCGAGGTCACGTCGACTCGTGGTCGCAATGGATCGAGGACGCCGCGGCGTTCGTCGAGCAAGTCGATAAGGAAAGCCAGGGCGAGGTCATCCCGCTGGGCCATTCGTTCGGCGGCGTGGTCATGCTCAGCGCCGTCCGCTCGGGAAGGCTGAAGCGCGCCCGCCGCTTCATCGTCTCGAGCCCCGCGCTGAGGCTGACCAAAGAAGTCCCGGCGGCTCTCGACGTCGCCAGCAAGGCGCTCGCGCGCGTCCTCCCGAAGTTGACGGTCGGCAACAACGTCGACCCGGCGACCATCTCGAGGATCCCGGAGATGGTCGAGGCCTACCGCACCGACCCGCTGGTCCACTCGAAGATCACGACCAGGCTCTACGCCGAATGGCGTCGCGCATGCGCCGAGAACCTGGCCCACGCGGCCGAGATTCGGATTCCGTTTCTCATCCTCGCCGGCACCGACGACCGTCTCATCGACCCGGAGAGCAGTCGCGAGCTGCACCGGAAAGCCCCGGAGATGAGTGAGCTGCGGATGCTCGAGGGCCGATACCATGAGCCCTTCAACGACCTCGGGAGCGACGAGGTCTTTGCCATCATCAGCGAGTGGGTGCAGAAGCAGTGACCGCGATCGCGCCGGCCGCCGCCAACTTCAACCTCGACCCCGGCTCGGTCATCGGCTGGCTGCTCGTCGGCCTGATCGCGGGCGCCGTCGCCGGCCGCGTGGTGGCGGGTCGCGGCTTTGGCTGCCTGGTCGACATCGTGGTCGGCGTCGCGGGCGCCTTCATCGGCGGCCTGCTCCTCCATCTCCTGGGCGCGAGCGGCACGGTCGGCTTCTGGGGCAGCATCGTCGTCGCCTTCATCGGGGCGGCGATCCTGCTCGCCATCCTGAAGGCCGTGTCGGGGGGCCGCCTTTAACTAACTAGCCGGCGGCCGCCCTTACCGGTTCCTCTTCGCGCGATACCGGCTGCTGCGCGGCCTGGCGCGGCCGCCGGCGGATGAGCAGCGCGCTGAGCGCCGTGATCAGCAGGACGACGATCGGGAGCACGAAGGTCTGCTTCATCGCGTCGATGAAGCCGGTGACGAACACGTCGTGCGCCAGCACGCCCAGCTGGTGCGCCACGCTCGGCGGCACGCCGGGCGGCAGCGAGGCGCCGCTCTGGCCGGTCCCGATCTCGAACCCGCGAGACGAAACGTTGCTGAAGGCGGCGATGAACTGCGAGCGGAACGCCGCCGGCAGCGAGGAAGACTGGCTCACCGCCTGGTCGTGCAGCGTGACCGCAAGCCGGTTCTGGAGGAGCGCGCCGACGACGGCGCTGCCCACGACCGCGCCCATCTGGCGGATCGTGTTGAGCACCGCCGAGGCGGAGCCTGCCACCTGCGGCTTGATGTTGCGCATGGCGACCGTGGTCATCGGCGCAAACGTCATGCCGATGCCGAGCCCGGCGAGCACCGCGGGCACGAGGAAGTTGATCCACGTCGAGTCAGGCCCGGCGACGAGGGCGATGCTGCCGAACCCTATGGTGAACAGCAGCACGCCGGTCATCAGGATGTACTTGCCGCCGATGCGGTCGGCCATGCGGCCCGCGAAGGGCGCGGTGAACATCGAGGTCACGGACATCGGCGCCATCGTGAGTCCGGCGACCAGCGCCGAGAACCCACGCGCGGACTGCAGGTAGATGGTGAAGGGCAGGAAGATGCTGAGCATGCCGAAGCTGATGGCCGCGGCCATCCAGTTGGCGACGGCGAAGTTGCGGTCCCGGAAGAGCCACAGCGGGACGAGCGGTTCCTTCTGGTAGGCCTCCCAGATAACGAACAGCACCACGAGCACCACGCCCGCGCCGATGACCTCGGGGATGGTGATCCCGTACGACCCGATCTGGCCCCAGTCGTAACGCTGGCCTTCGATCAGCCCGAACACGATGCCGAGCAGCCCGGTCGTCGCGAGGGCGATGCCGACGAGGTCCCATCCGTGATGCCGGCCCGGCCGGAGGTCGGGGATGATGAGGAAGGTCGCGATCAGAGCAAGGATTCCGATCGGCACGTTGACGTAGAAGATCCAGCGCCAGTCGATGTAGGTGATGATCGCGCCGCCCAGCGTCGGCCCGGCCAGCGTTGCGAGGCCGGCCACGCCGCCCCACACGCCGAAGGCGGCGCCACGACGCTCGGGCGGAAAGATCGAGGTGAGGAGGGCCAGCGTTTGCGGCGTCAGCAGCGCGCCGCCGACGCCCTGGAGCACGCGCGCCGCGATCAGCTCGTCGGCGTTCTGCGAAAAGCCGCACAGCGCCGAAGCGACGGTGAAGATGAAAAGGCCGATGGCGAAGAGCGTGCGCTGGCCGTACAGGTCGCCGAGGCGCCCGGCGGTGATCAGCAGCACGGCGTAGACGAGCACGTAGGCGTTGAGGACCCACAGGATCTGGTCGAGCGTGGTGTTGAGCCCTGTGCTCATCGACGGGATCGCCACGTTGACGATCGTCGTGTCGAGCATGATCATGAAAAACCCCGTGGTCAGGACCAGCAGGACCAACCACGGATTAGTGCGCGCCTGTGCCATGTCTCCTCCTCAACCGCTCAGTGCCGGCTTCGATTCCGGCCTTCCACTCCAGCTTTCCGTCGGCGATTTCCCTGGTGATCTTCTCGACCCACGAGCGCTCCGCCTGGAGCATCGCGATCTTGTGCTCGAGCTCGATGACCGTCAGCCGCGTGTGGCCGCCGGCATGGAGCTCATCAAGGATCTGTGAGAGCTTGGTGATCTTCTCGCGGAGGGCCTGTGAGCGCTGCTCGAGCCGCCGCGCCGCCTCCTTCGCGTCGAGGTGATGCATGAACATCAGCCCGGCGGAAAAGTGCAGGTACTCGCGTCGCGGCTCGGAGACGGTGTCGCCCACGACCTGCAGGAGGACGCGCCGTCCCGGCTCCGTGAGGTGGTACACGGTGCGTTCGGGGCGGCGGCCTTCCTTCTCGCGCTCGGCGGGCACGATCCAGCCGTTGCGCTCCAGGACCTCGACCGTGTGGTAGAGCGACCCGAAGTTCAGGCGGATGAACTCGTCGTGGTGCCGCTCGCGCATCGTGTGCGCCAGCTCGTACGGGTGCATCGGCCGCTCGCTGAGGAGCTCCAGGATCGAGAGCGCCAGCGGGGAGAGGTCGATCGTGACCGATTCGTCCGCCATATATTTCATATGGAATATATGAAAAACGGATATACGGCCGCAAGTATTCCACGCCAGGGCCCTAATGACCTGGGTTGCGAAACCAGGGAACTCCAAGGTTGTGTAGCTACGGTTGGAGATGAGCGGCCTGGTGGCGGTCGACGGGATGCCCATGAGTGAAAGCCGCGCCCTCGAGGCGCTTGCGGCCGGTCAGCTCGTGCGCCAGGCGACCGGCGGCGACCTCGCCGCCTTCGAGGAGCTGGTCACGCGTCTGCAGCGTCGCGTCTACGGCTTCGCCTACCACCACCTGCGGGACGGCGACGAGGCCCACGACCTGGCGCAGGAGATATTCGTCAAGCTCTTCCGCAACCTCGGGCGCTTCGACCCCGAGCGGCCGTTCGAGCCGTGGTTCTGGAAGCTCGCGGCGAACACCACGATCAACTACCGCCGCCGGCGTGTGCCGCAGCCGGCCGAGCCGGTCGACGAAGCGGTCGACCCCGACTCGCTGCGCTCACCCCACGACCCCGGGCTCGTGCAGGCGCTCGCCCAGCTCGACCCGGCGTACCGCCTCCCAGTCCTCCTCCACTACTACGCGGACCTGTCCGTCGAGCAGGTCGGCCTGAGCCTCAATCTGACGGCCGCCGCGGTGAAGTCGCGGCTGCACCGCGCCCGCGCGCAGCTGCGCAACACGCTGGCCGAGGCGGAGGAGCTCGACGGCCGGTGAGCACCTCTCCCGAGGTCCTCGCGTGCGCGCGCGTGCGCGTCCTGCTGGAGCTGTACGTCGACGGCGACCTGGCGGAGGCCGACCCGGCGCTCGCCGCCGCGGTGCGCCGGCACCTGGGCGGCTGCCCCGACTGCAGGCGGCAGCACGACCATGCGGTCTCGGTGCCGCATCGCCTCAAGGCGCTGACGGCGCCTCCGCCGCCCGATTCGCTCGTGGCCGGCGTCATGCGCGCCCTGGTGCCACCGCGTCGCGTCTACCGGCGGGCGTGGTTGCTGCTCGCCCCGGAAGCCGTGCTCGCCGCCTTCATCCTCTGGTACCTCTCCGGCCTCGACGGCCTGTCCTTCCTCGCCTCCAGCATCGTCGGCGACCTTCAGCGACTGGCCGGTTGGGGCTCGGGGACGGGACCGTTGCCCAGCATCCCGCGCGTCGACCTGCTGCTCCTGGTCGCTTTGATCGCGCTGACTGCAACCGCCGCCTACCACCTGAGCGTCCTCGTCCAGCTGACCCCGGTCACCCGCCGCACCGCCCGTGAGTGAGTCGTCGCACCGGCCGCACCCGCTCCGGCGGTGGGGTTGGGTGATCCTGATCGGCGGCCTCGCCCTGGTCGGCATCCTGCTCTCGCTCGCCGACACCAGCGAGAGGCTCGGCAACCCGTTCTCGGGGGTGACGCTCGGCAAGCCGCCGGTGGTCACCCAGAAGCTGGAGACGAGGACCCTGCAGCTCGACCGCAGCCGTATCGGCTCCCGCCTCGTCCTCGACCCTTTCGGGCCGCTAAGCCCCTATGAGGCGCTCCGCGCGTTCCTCAGCAACGGCGCCGGCCTTGTCCTCCTCGCGCTGGCCGCGCTCGTGCTGTTTCCGTCGCGGGCCCGCAGCGGCGTGGAGAGGCTGGAGGGCCGGTACGGCGCTCCCATCGCGCTCGGCGCGGGGGTAGTCATGGTGCTCCTCGCCGCCGCCGCGATCACGCTGCTCCGCTTCACGCTGCTCTTCCTCGCGGTCGTGCCGCTGGTGCTCTTCGCGACGTTGATCGCGGTGCTGTTCGGCATCGCCTGCATCTCGCTCGCGATCGGGCGCCTTCTCCACCGCCGCCTCCACCTGCCCGAGGTCCACCCGCTGATCGCGGCGGTGGCAGGCGCGCTGGTGGTGTTCGACCTGGCCGTGATCCCTTACGCGGGCGTGTTCGCGCTGGCCGCGGTCGCGCTGGTGGGACTAGGCCTGGCCATCGTGACCCGTTTCGGCTCTGCGAGCGGATGGTCTTTCGTCGACCTGAACTGGTGAATCACTGACCGGAGGAAGTGTGAATTGATCGGTCTCATGAGCAGGACGCGCCTCATCGTGGCGGGGCTGGCCATCGTCGCGCTGGTCCTGGGCGCGCTCATCTACCGCGACATGTTCGTGTCGAGCAAGACTGCGGGCAGCTCGCTCAGCCTCTACACGGTGGCGCGGCGGACGGTGACCGCGAGCATCACCGGCTCAGGCAACCTCGAGCCGCAGTCGCAGGCCAACGTCAACTTCAAGGTCGCGGGCACGCTGACGGCGATCTACGTCCACGTCGGCGACCACGTGAGCTCCGGGCAGACGCTGGCGACCATCGACTCGAGCGCGGAACAGACCGCCCTCGCGCAGGCCCAGGCCAACCTGTCCACGGCCCAGTCCAACCTGCAGTCCGCGGAGACACCGCTGACCCAGGACCAGATCACCCAGCTGCAGGACAACGTGAACAACGCGCAGCAGGCCTACAACGACACCGTCGCCCAGACCAACCAGATCAACACGCAGGACGCGGCCACGGTCACGGCCGACCAGAGCCAGCTGGCGGCGGACCAGCAGGCCCTGAACTTCAACGCCACCTACCAGACCGCGCTCCAGAAGCTGGACACGGACAAGACGGCGCTGCAGACCGCGATCACGACGTTCGACACCGACGGCTGCGGCTCGCAGACGTACGCCACCTACTCGACGATCTGCGTCACCGACTTCAACGCCGTCTCCACCGACCAGTCGACGGTCAACACCGACCAGCAGGCGGTGAACACGCAGGCGGCGCCGGTCAACGCCGACCAGAGCAAGCTCAACGCCGACCTCGCCAAGCAGCAGACGGACAAGACCAACGGCCAGCACAGCGTCAACCAGGCGCTCGCCTCGCTGACCAGCGCGCAGGACCAGCTCAAGACCCAGACCGAGGCCAAGCCGAACCAGATCGCGTCCGCGCAGGCGCAGCTGCAGAGCGCGCAGGCGGCGGTGGCGACGGCGCAGCAGAACCTCGCGAGCACGACCCTCGTCTCGCCGATGGACGGTGAGGTGAACAGCATCAACGGCGTGGTCGGTGAGACCGTGTCGCCTGGCGGCGGCACGACGCCGGAGGCTCCCGGGAGCCAGGCGCCGCTGCCGACCGCGACCGCGACCAACGCCTTCATGGTCATCGGCAACGTGAGCGGCATGGAGGTGGTGATCCCGTTCGCCGAGGCGGACGCCTCCAGGCTCGCCTTCAACCAGGACGCGCGGGTCACGTTCGACGCGGTGCCGAACCTGACCATCAGCGGCCACGTGATCGCCGTCGCCAGCTCGGCCACGGTGACGAGCGGGGTCGTGAACTACTACGCGACCATCGTCCTCAATCAGACGGACAAGTCGTTGAAGCAGGGAATGACCGCGAACGCGACGGTCGTCGTGAACAAGGTCACCAACGCGCTGACGGTGCCGAACCTGGCCATCACCCACAGCGGCGGCCAGGCGTACGTGACGGTCTACGCGGGCGGGCAGCAGGTGCTGACGCCGGTGGAGACGGGCGTCGTCGGCGACCAGTACACCGAGGTGACCGGCGGCGTCAACGACGGCGAGCAGATCGTCCTGCCGACGGTTCGCGCCGCGACCACCAGCGGCAACACCGGACGGTTCGGTGGCAACGGCGGCGGCGGCGTCCGCATCGGCGGCGGCGGGTGATCACGCTCGAAGGCGTCACCAAGGTCTACCGCATGGGCAAGGTCGAGGTGCCGGCGCTCCAGGGCGTCGACCTGCACGTCGCGGAGGGCGAGTTCGTCGCCATCATGGGCGCGAGCGGGTCGGGCAAGTCGACGCTGATGAACATCATCGGCTGCCTTGACGTGCCCACCAGCGGCCGCTACCTGCTCGACGGCACCGACGTGGCCAAGCTCAACGACGACCAGCTGGCGAAGATCCGCAACCGCAAGATCGGCTTCGTCTTCCAGAGCTTCAACCTCATACCGCGCACGAGTGCGCTCCACAACGTGGAGATGCCCTTGATCTACGCCGGCGAGGGAGGGAGGGCGACGCGCGCGCGGGAGGCGCTCGTCGCCGTCGGGCTGGCGGATCGTGTCCACCACCAGCCGACCGAGCTCTCAGGTGGGCAGCAGCAGCGGGCGGCGATCGCGCGTGCGCTGGTCACGGACCCGGCGATCCTGCTTGCCGACGAGCCGACCGGCAACCTCGACAGCGGCTCGAGCGTGGAGATCATGAAGCTGCTGGCGGCCCTCAACGTCGAGCAGGGCCGGACGATCGTGCTCATCACGCACGAGCAGGACATCGCCCGCTTCGCCGAGCGGACCGTCGAGCTGCGCGACGGCCGCATCGTTCGCGACGAGCGGAGGGCCGCGTGAACCTGTACGAAGCGCTGCGCATGGCGGCCAACGGGCTGCTGGCCAACCGGCTGCGTAGCGCGCTGACCATGCTCGGCATCCTCATCGGAGTCACGGCGGTGATCCTGCTCGTGGCCGTCGGCAACGGCGCCAGCGTGCAGATCAACAACCAGATCCAGTCGCTGGGCGCCAACGTGATCTATGTCTATCCGTCGAACGCGCGGGCGTCCGGCGGCGTGTCCCAGGGCTTCGGCACGGGGACGTCGCTCACTCAGGCGGACGTCGACGCCATCAACAGCCGGCGGCAGGACCCGGACGTGGTGGCGGCGATCCCCATCACGCAGACGGGCGGCCAGATCACTTACGGCAACCAGAACTATTTCGCGCCCACGACGGGCACGACGACGGCGTTCCCACAGGTCCGCGACTACCAGCTCGCCGAAGGCTCGTTCTTCACCGAGGACGACCTGAGCGCCCGGCACCGTGTCGTCGTGATCGGACAGACCGTGGTCGACAACCTCTTCGGCTCGACCGATCCGGTCGGGCAGACGATCAAGATCAGCCGCCAGAGCTTCCGTGTCATCGGCGTCTTCGCCTCCAAAGGCAGCAGCGGCCTGGGCTCTCAGGACAACGTCGTCGTTGCGCCCATCACCACCGTGTGGGCCTACCTGACCGGCGCGCGCGGTAAGACGATCAGCCAGATCGTCGCGTCGGCGTCTTCGGCGAGCACCGTGACGCAGGCCGAAACCGAGATCACGACGATCCTCATGGAGCAGCACCAGATCTCCGACGCGGCGCAGGCCGACTTTCAGCTCCAGAGCCAGCAGGACATCCTCAACCAGGCGACCTCGATCGCGACCGCGCTCACGCTCGTGCTGGGGGCGATCGCCGGCATATCGCTGGTGGTCGGCGGGATCGGAATCATGAACATCATGCTGGTCACGGTCACGGAGCGGACGCGTGAGATCGGCATCCGCAAGGCGATCGGCGCCCGACGGCGCGACATCCTGGTCCAGTTCCTCATCGAGGCGATGGTGCTCAGCGGCCTCGGCGGCGCGCTGGGCATCGCCGTGGGCGCCCTGCTGGCGAGGGAGGCGCCGAACGTCCCGGCCATCGCGAGCTCGAACTTCCCGACTCCGGTGGTCTCGGTCTCGTCGGTGGTCCTCGCCTTCTGTGTCTCGGTAGCGATCGGTCTCTTCTTCGGCATCTATCCCGCCAACCGCGCCGCGCGACTGCATCCCATCGAAGCTCTCAGGTACGAGTGATCAAGGAGTAGAAATCCGTGAAGACATACGTCGTCGTGCTCGTGGTCGTGGTCGGCGTCCTCGCCGGCTTCTACGGCGGGTTCAAGGTCGGGCAGAACAACGTGAGCGCGAGCACGACCAACAACGCCGCGCAGAGGTCGGCGACGCGCTCGCCGGGGGGCTTCGGCGGCTTTGGCGGCGGTGGCGGCGGGACGCGCGTGACCGGCGTCTGCCCCAGCCCCGGTGCGGCGTCGCCCTCGCCCGGAACGCAGGCCGTGGCGCGCGGCACCATCACCGACCTGACGTCCACCACGATGACCATCACCAACACGAACTGTGACGTGAAGATCGTCTTCGGCAACACCGTCCAGGTCTCAAAGAACGTGGCCGGCAACACCTCCGACCTCAAAGACAACGTCACGGTGACGATCATCGGCACGCGCCAGGCCGACGGCAGCATCAAGGCGACGACGATTCAGATCGGCTCGGGCGCTCCCAACGGCCTTTCGAACCAGTCGACGTCCCAGTAGCGGCCGAACTTCCGGCCCTGCTCGGAGAAGTGGGCGACGCGCTTGAAGCCGAAGCGCTCGTGGAGGGCGATCGACGCCGGGTTGGGCAGGGCGATGCCCGCGTACGCGCGGTGCACGTCCTCGCCTTCGAGCGCCTTGAACAGCGCCGCGTAAAGCTTTGAGCCGGCCCCTCTGCCGAGATGGTCGGGCGCGAGGTAGATGCTCGTCTCGACGGACGTGAGGTAGCCCGGCTTGGGCCGGAACCTGCTGCTCGTGGCGTAGCCGATCACCTGGCCTGCGTCCGCGGCGACGAGGACACGGTGCCGGCCGCTCGGACCGTAGTGGCTGAACCACTCGCGCCGCGAAGCCATCGTCGTCGGCTCGTCATCGAATGTGATGTGCGTCTCTCGCACGTAATGGTTGTAGAGCTCGTTGATTGCCTCGAGGTCGTCCGCGGTCGCCGGCCGGATCACGCCCGTCAGTCTATTTCGCCAACAATTGGCGGCATGGACCGGATCGAGCTCCGCGGCATGTCGTTCTACGGCCGCCACGGCGTGCGCCCCTCGGAGCGAGACCAGGCCCAGGAGTTCAAGGTCGACGTCGACGTGGAGGCCGACCTGACGCGGGCCTCCGGCTCCGACCACCTGGCCGACACCATCGACTACACCCAGCTCCGCCGCATCGCGCGCGAGGTCATCGAAGGCCCGCCGGCGAACCTGCTCGAGTCGCTGGCCGGACGGATCGCCGAGCAGGTGCTCGAGGTGCCGGGCGTGAACTCCGTATCCGTGCGCATCTCGAAGTTCCCGCCGAGCATGCAGCCCATCGAGGCCGCGGCCGTGCGTATTAATAGGACGCGCGCATGAACGTTGCCTATTTCGACTGCTTCTCCGGAATCTCGGGCGACATGACGCTGGGGGCGCTGCTCGACTGCGGCGCCGACCGGTCGCTGCTGGACGCCGCCGTCGAGGCCATGCGACTCGGCGACGAGGTGACGGTCGAGGTCCGCCGAGAGTCGCGCGGGCATGTGTCCGGCACGCGTGTGCTCGTGGGAGTGACGGACCGGGTCGAGCGGACGGTGCCGGCGCTTCGCTCCGTCGTGGAGGATTCGGGCGCCCCGGATGCGGTCAAGGCGCCGGCGCTCGACGCCATCGACCGGCTGGCGCGCGCCGAGTCGGCGATCCACGGCGTCCGGGAGGAGAAGCTCCACCTGCACGAGCTCGGGGGGGCGGACACGCTGGTCGACATCGTCGGAGCGTTCTGGCTCCTGCATTCGATCGAGATCGACCGCGTGTACGCGTCCGCCCTTCCGATGTCGCGCCCGGGACCGGCGACGCTGCGCATCCTCGAAGGGACCGGCGCGCAACTCAAGGCCGGCGACGAGGGCCGGGAGCTGGTGACGCCGACCGGGGCGGCGATCCTCGCGGCGGTCGCCAGCTTCGGGCGGCCCGCCATGTCGCTGCGCCGGTCCGGATACGGCATCGGGGCGCACCAATCGCCAGGCAACGCGCTCGGGTTGTGGATTGGCGAAGAGGTGGCCGCGGAAAAGGGGGTGACGCTCGTCGAGACCAACCTCGACGACATGGCGCCGAATCTGGTCGCCGCGCTCACCGAGGACCTGATGGCGGCGGGCGCGCTGGACGTCACGGTCATGCCGGCGCTGATGAAAAAGGGCCGGGCCGGGCACGTCGTGACGGTGATGGCGCCGCCGGAGCTCGTGGGCGCGCTGACCGACCACCTCCTGCGCCACAGCACGACGCTCGGCGTGAGGTTGACCCCGGTGGACCGCGTCATCGCCGCGCGCCGCATCGTCGAGGTCGCGACACCGCTCGGCGCCGCTCGCGTGAAGGTCAAGGAGCTGGGCGGGAAGACGGTCGACGTCGCGCCCGAGTACGAGGACTGCCGGCGTCTCGCACGCGAGACCGGCCGCGACCTGCGCGAGGTGATGCGCGTGGTCGCCGACGCGGCGCGCCGCGAGCTGGGCCTGGATTGACCGCGCGCGTCCTCGACGGGAAGGCCGTCGCGGCAGAGATCTACGCCGAGGTCGCCCAGGCGGTGGAGGACCGCGTGGCGAGCGGCCGGCCGCGGCCGCGACTGGCAACCGTCCTCGTCGGTGACGACCCGGCGTCGGCGAAGTACGTGGAGCTCAAGCAGCGCAACGCGAAGAGCGTCGGCATCGAGTCGGAGGACCACCGGCTGCCGGCGAGCACCAGCACGGAGCAGCTGCTCGCGCTCGTCGAACGCCTCAACGCGGACGACGACGTCAGCGGCATCCTCGTGCAGCAGCCGGCGCCGAAGCAGGTCGACATGCGCCGGATCATCTTCGCCCTCGACCCGGCGAAGGACGTCGACGGGTTCCACCCGGTGAACGCGGGCCTGGTGGCGTTGGGGCTGGCGGGTGGCTTGGAGCCGGCGACGCCGTCGGGGATCGTCGTCCTGCTCGAACGCTCGGGCGTCCCCATCGAAGGGGCCAACGCGGTCGTCGTCGGCCGCAGCAACCTCGTGGGCAAGCCGGTGGCGCTGCTCCTGCTCAAGCGCAACGCGACCGTGACCCTCTGCCACACGCGGACGGCGGACCTCGCCTCGCACACCCGCGGCGCCGACATCCTCGTCGCCGCGGCGGGTCGCGCAGGCCTTATCGCCAGGGACATGGTCAAGCCTGGCGCCGCCGTCGTCGATGTGAGCACCAACTTCGCCGGCGGCCGTCAGGTCGGCGACCTCGGCCCCGGCGTCGAGGAGGTGGCCGGCTGGCTCACGCCGAATCCAGGGGGCGTCGGACCGATGACGCGGGCGATGCTGATCAAGAACACCTACGACGCCGAGGTGCGCCGGCGTGGGTGAGCGTCCGCCGGTCGAGGCCGTCCGGCTGCTGAACGGGTTTCGCGGCTACCAGCTGGTGGTCGCCGCCTGCCGGCTCAAGCTGCCCGACCTGGTCGCGTCCGGGCACTCCAGCCCCGCGACGCTCGCGGCGATGACCGAGACGCACGAGCCGTCACTGCGGAGGATGCTCCGGGGCCTGGCGGCATGGGGCTTCTTCGCCGAGGATGCCGAAGGCCGCGTCTCGCCGACGCCCATCTCGGAGTCGTTTCGCTCCGATCGCCCCGGCCTGCGCGACATCGCGCTGATGCTGAGCAGCGAGGGCTACCGCGCGTGGGCTGAGCTGCCCTACGCCCTGCAGACCGGAGGTCCGGTCTTCGAGCACGTCTACGGCAAGACGCGGTGGGAGAAGATGGCCGAGGAACCGCAGGACGCCGCCCTCTTCAACGCGGCGATGGTCGAGACGAGCCGGCGTGTCGGCGCGGCGTTCACCGCCGGCTACGACCTGCAAGGCGTGGACACGGTGGTCGACGTGGGTGGTGGCAACGGGGCGCTGCTGGCGGCGATCCTGCTTCATCTGCCGCACGCGAAGGGTGTTCTGTTCGACCTGTCCGCCGGGCTGGCCGGAGCCGCAGACCGCATGCGCGAGGCAGGCCTCGAGGAACGCGTGAGCTTCATGGAGGGCAGCTTCTTCGACTCGGTGCCCTCGGGTGGCGACCTCTATCTGCTGAAGTCGATCGTCCACGACTGGGACGACGAGAAGGCGACCGCCATCCTCGCTTGTTGCGGACGTGCCATGGACGAGTCCGCGCGCCTGGTCCTGGTCGAACGGTTTGCAGACGGCGACAGCTCGCTGGCCACCGTGATGAGCGACCTCCACATGATGCTGCTGTTCGGGGCTCGTGAGCGGACGACGGCCGAATACGCCGCGCTGCTCGACGCCGCAGGTCTCCGCATGACCCGGCCGGTGATGCTCGACTCGGACTTCTACGCCATCGAAGCCACGCGACTGCCGTGACCTACCAGGAGGCCCTGGACTTCATCTCGAGGCAGGGCCGCTTCGCGATGAAGTTCGGGACCGAGCGCACGCGCGTGCTCCTCGATCACGTCGGCGCGCCCGACCGCCGGTTGCGCGGCGCTTTGATCGCCGGCACCAACGGCAAGGGTTCGACCGGTGTATGTCTCGAGTCGATCCTGCGTGCCGCCGGTCACTCCGTCGGCTTCATGCCCAAGCCGCACCTCATCTCCTACACGGAGCGCATCGAGCTCAATGGGCGGCCGATCGGCGAGGCGGAGTTCGTGTCCGCGCTCGAGCATCTCCTGCCCACGCTGGACGCGGTGGCGGCGAAGATGGGCCCGGCGACGGAGTTCGAGATGCTCACCGTGCTCGCCGTCGACTACCTCGCGCCGCGCATCGACGTGCTGGTGTGCGAGGTCGGCCTCGGCGGCCGGCTCGACGCGACGAACGCGCTCGACCTCGGCGTGGCCGTCATCACCAACGTCGACCTCGACCATCAGAAGTACCTGGGCCACACGATCGGCGAGATCGCGCGCGAGAAGGCGGCCATCATCAAGCCCGGCGACCGCGTGGTCACCGGGTGTCGCGGCGAAGCGCTCGAGATCGTCGAGGCCCGCGCCGCTGAGGTCGGGGCGCCGGTCTGGAGGCTGGGCTATGAGGTCAGGGTCGAATCCGAGTCGCTGGGCTGGGACGGGCACCGCGTGAGCGTGGCCGGACCTGGGTTCGAGCATCACGACCTGCGCCTGGCGCTGGTCGGCGACTACCAGCCGGACAACGCCGCGCTCGCGGTCGCCGCGGCGCACCTCCTCGGCGACATCGACGCGGAAGCGGTCCGGTCCGGTCTCGCCTCGGCGCGGTGGCCGGGCCGGCTACAGGTCGTCGGCGAGCGCCCGCGAATCATCCTCGACGGCGGACACAACCCGGCCGCCATGGTGAAGGCGGGCGCGGCGCTGCGCAGGCTGATCGGCGGCGAACGCCTGGTGGCCGTGTTTGCGATGCTCAGCGAGCGCGACCCCGCCCAGCTGCTCGCCGCGCTGCGCACGCTGCGGCCGGACGCCGTGGTCTTCACCGAGCCGGCCAGCGCCGGGGGTCATGCGGTCCACGCGGAGGCGCTGCACGGGCTTTACGGCGAGGGCTCCTACGTCGCCCGGCCGGCGAGCGCGGCCCTCGATCGCGCCACAGAGCTTGCGGGGGCGGACGGCAACGTCCTGGTGTGCGGCTCGCTCTACCTGGTCGGCGAGGTGCTCGCGCTCAGGGATTAGCCCTCAGGTAGCGGACGCACAGGTACACGCTGCCCGCGAGCATCGGCAGCAGGAGCGCCAGACCGAGCCCCGCCCACAGGACGCCGCCGCTGAACGCCAGTCCGCTGACGAGCACGAGCGCGACCACTATGCCCGCGCCGCCGAGCACCAGGTCGCGGCTCGAGCGCGGGTGCTGGACGTGATGCGGTCGCGCGGGGCTCGAGACCGGCGTCTGCGGCGCCGCCGGTCTCTTCCTGGCCGCAAACGCGTAGATCAGGAGCAGGAACCCCACGCCGCCACCGAGCAAAGTGACGATCTCGGCCACGAGACCCTCCCTCGTGTCGGTGACCCGTCCCGCGGCGGCAAAGGCCAGGACGATCAGCGCCGCTCCCGCCGCGAGGGCGAGCCAGCGCATCTAGTGCATGGCCGCCATGAGGTTGCCCCGCAGCCTGCGCATGCCCCGCAGCCAGCGGTCGTAATCGTCGGCCTTGCGACGAAAGTACTCGGCGACCTCGGGATGGGGCAGGATGAGGAAGCGCTCGTCGCGCAGCCCCTGCACCACCGCCGCCGCCACGGCATCGGGTTCGAGCGCTCCCGCGCCGAGGAAGTCGACGCCGAGCTGTGTCAGCTCCCTCGCCAGCATGTCCGTCTTCACGCCCTGCGGACAAAGGCACGAGACGCGGACGCCGTCGTTGCCATGCGCGATCGAGAGCCACTCGAAGAAGGACAGGGCCGCGGCCTTGGTCACCCCGTACGGCATGGCGAACACGTGGTTCAAGAGACCTGCCGCCGAGACGGTCCCGAGCAGATAACCCTCACCACGAGCCAGCATGCCGGGGAGCACATGGCGCGCGACGTAAACGTGAGCCATCACGTTGATCTCCCAGATGCGCTGCCACTCACTGTCCGGAGCCTCGGGACCGCCGCCGACGGCGATGCCCGCGTTGGAGCAGAAGACGTCGATCCTTCCGTGCTTCGAGATCACGTGCTCGACCAGGCGTTGAACGTCGGCTTCACGCGACACGTCGCAGCCGACCGACATCGCGCCGATCTCGTCCGCGGTCGCGGCCGCTCCGCGACCATCGATGTCGGCGACGACGACGGCCTCGGGGTCCTCGGACGCGAAGCGGCGGACGAGCGCACGGCCGATGCCGCGAGC
Organism: Candidatus Dormiibacterota bacterium; assembly: GCA_035689485.1. GTDB lineage: Bacteria > Chloroflexota > Dormibacteria > Dormibacterales > Dormibacteraceae > 40CM-4-65-16. The sequence goes on from DASSLL010000005.1 coordinate 19,222, forward strand.
CGCGCCCGTGACGACGATCACCTTGCCGCTCAGGTCCATGCCGGCACTTATGAACGGGGCGTCGTCAAGATCCTCACGACGGTCCGCGCTCCTCCCATCAGGTTTGATTGTGGCGCCTAAAAAATTCTTGTGGAAAACGGAGGCGGGGTCCTTTCGGAGACTGCCGATAGCGCATAGAATCACTCCCCATGGTCGGAGGGGGCCTCGACTACAGCGCGCCCTTTCAACGCGCGATCGAGCTGATTGGGAAGCGGTGGACCGGGGCGGTGGTCAAAGCACTCATCCCGGCCCCGGCGCGCTTCAACCAGCTCCTCGCGGGTATCCCCGGAATCAGTGATCGAGTGTTGACCGAGCGTTTGCGCGAGCTCGAGACCGAGGGCATCGTCGAGCGTCTGGTCGACCCAGGTCCGCCGGTGCGCGTGAGCTATCGATTGACCTCGCGGGGTCGCGCGCTCGAGCCGGTGCTGACTGCAGTGGCGGACTGGGCGGAGAGCTGGCTCACGACCCCCGCCGCCGCGGTCGGCTGAGTCCTCGCGCCGAAACTTCACACAGGTCACCTCGGGCCCTCCCTTCCTCCACCGTTGCCGTCCCCTCCCCCAGACCGGCACACCTCCCGCGAGCCTACGATTCGGACCATTCGGGCACAATCCAGGCTGTTAAGGGGATCAAAAGGGCATGTCGAACACGACTGATAGGCTTTACCGAATGCCGATTGGCGACTTCCTCCGCCGCCGGCCCGAGGCGCAAAGCTGCCAGGCATGCGGTTCATCTCTACCTCACGGCGCAGTCTTCTGTCCCTCTTGCGGAGTCAGGACCGACGACCCTCAGGCCGAGCCGCTGCACATAGTCGATCGCACCACAGGGCTGTTCAACGATCGTTTCGTGCGCCCCGTGCTCGAGGACGAGCTCGCCCGCGCGCATCGCTATCAGCGCAACCTCGGGGTGCTGCTCATCGAGGCCAACGGCTCGCTGCCGCCGGACGAAGCGCTGAAGACCATGGCGGCCGCGCTTGCGGGCACGGTGCGCGACGTCGACACGCCGGGAGTTCTCGGCCGCACGCCGCCTCAGCTCCTCGCCATCCTTCCCGACACGGACGTCGCGGGCACCGCGCATGCCGCGAACCGCGTGCTCGCGGCAGTGAACGATGCTCTCAAGCCGCAGGGAGGACAGGCTGCGGTCGGCCTGGTCTGCGTGCGCCCCGGCCAGCGCGTGCGCGCGGGCGCGGTGATCGAGAGCGCCAGCAGGTCGCTGCGCTCCGGTCGACCCGAGATGATGGGCAAGCCGGCCTGAGCTTCGAGCTGTATCTCGCCCGGCACGGCGAGACAGAGTGGAGCCTTGCCGGCCGGCACACGGGGACGACGGACCTCCCTCTCACGCCCCGTGGCGAGAAGAACGCGGAGCAGCTCAGAGACTGGCTGCACGGGGTCACGTTCGACGCCGTGTACTCGAGTCCCATGCAGCGCGCAACACGCACCGCTGAGCTGGCGGGCTTTCCGCACCCGTCGATCACCGACCTGCTGAGGGAGGCCGACTACGGCCGCTACGAAGGACTCACGACCGCGCAGATTCACGAGTCCGACCCCGACTGGGAGCTCTACCGCGACGGCTGCCCGGGCGGCGAGACGCCGGCGCAGCTCTACGCGCGCGCGGAGCGCTTCATCGACCTCGCGACGCAGATCGCCGGCGGGCGCGTGATCGCGTTCGCGCACGGCCACATCCTCCGCGCCCTCGCGGTGGCCTGGATCCAGGCCGGCATCACGGTCGCGGCCGGGCTGCAGCTCGACGTCGCGACGATCAGCGTGCTTCGGGACGCGGACCACGGCCGCGTGATCGGGCTCTGGAACGCCGCGTGACTCCCGTCAGGCTTTGCGCCGCAGCGTCCACGGACGGCTGCGCACGCCAGGCAGGCCCGCGAAGACCAGGAACGCGGATGTCGGCTCCGCCGCGTGATAGCGATGACGCTCGCCGGGATTGATGAGCAGCATCTCGCCGGCCGCGACCTCGCCCGAGTTCGTGCCGTCGTCGAACTTCAGGCGGCCTCCGGTGACGATGAGCGCGACCGGGATGGCGTTGCGGTGCTCGGGCACCGTCTGGCCAGGCTCCAGGCGCAAACCGACGACGCGCATCGATCCGCAGTCCGCGATCTGCTCGAATCCAAACGCGCGCGGAACGTCGCCTCCCACCGAGGACACGGACGTCAATTGAACATCGTCCACGCCACCGGCATCGAGGGCGCTCGCGCCGCACGCGGCACCGTGGTCGTGATCGACGTCCTCCGCGCTTTCACCGTCAGCGCTTTCGCGCTCGCGGGCGGCGCCCGCGAGTGCCGCCTCGTCAGGACCGTTGAGGAGGCCAGGGCGCTGGCGAAGGAATCGCCCGACGCCGTGCTGTGCGCCGAGGAGAACGCGCTGCCCATCCCCGGCATCGCGATCAGCAACTCGCCGACCGCGATCCGTGCGCTCGACCTCCACGATCGCGTGCTCGTGCAGCGGTCGACCGCGGGCACGCAGGTCGCCGCCGAGGTGAAAAGTGACGACATGTACGCTGCCAGTCTCGTTGTGGCGGGGGCGACGGCGAAAGCCTGCCTGTTAAGACGGCCGGAAACGCTGACCCTGATCGCCTCGGCCGACCACCCCGAAGATCACGCGTGCGCGCGCTACATCGAGGGGCTGATCACCGGCCGCGCCATGGATCTCGATTCGGCGCTTGGTCCGCTGCGCGAGAGCGAAAGGTATCGAAAGGTCAGCGCGGGCACGTGGCCGGGATTTCCGCCGACCGACCTCGAGCTTGCGCTGCGCCCCGACATCTTCGACTTCTCGATGCCGCTGGCCAGAGAGGACGGCTATCTGCGTCTGACCGCAAGGATTTGACCCCGCCGAGCGTCGTATAACCCGAAGGCTGGGGATGCGCAGAGATCTTGTCTGCGGAGCGTCCGGGTTGCTCATGCTCGCTGCCTGCGGCGGGTCGCAGCCCGCTGCGGCGACAAACCATCACGTGTACGTCGTGGTCCAGCATCTCTCCGGGTCGTCGCTCGAGCGCCGGGTCGATTTCACGAGCGACCAGATCGACGGCATCGCCGCGATGGACCGCTCGGGCGTCCAGTACCAGGCGCAGTCGGTGACCAGTGGAAAGGTCGTGTGCCAGGTCGACAACGAGCCGAAGACGTTCACCACCTGCTTCCCGCAGAACCAGCCGTACTGGGCGCTGTTCGTCGCCACGGCGGGCAAGTGGTCGAGCGCGGCGAGCGGGCTCTCCGACGTCAAGCTCCGCGACGGTCAGGCCATCGGCTGGCACTACGTCCCGGCCGGCGACGCGTCTCCCGCGCCTCCACCGATGCCGAAGGAGGCCTGAGGCCCCCCGCCGGCGACCCGATCTCTCAGTGGACGGCGAACACGATCAGGGTCGCCAGCTGGCCGAGCTCGGCCGTGGCCCCACAGACGTCGCCGGTGGCTCCGCCGATCCGGCGGCGGGCGAGCGCCACGAGCACGACCGTGCTCAGGGCGACGACGAGCGCCGCGACCAGGGCGCGCCTCCAGTCGAGAAGGGCGACGACGACCACGGTCGCGCCGCCGGCCGCGAGGTCGAGCAAGCGGCGACGCTCCTGCCAGGCCGCGACGCCCAGACCGGCCGCACGCACGTACGGCACGAGGGCAATGACCGCCACGGTGGCGAAGCGCGACAGCGCCCCAGCGATGACGAGGGCCGCGAGGGCGCGTGCAGGAGCGGTCGCAGACAGGGCGGCGACGTCGACCACGAGCACGACCACGATCGCGACCACGCCGAATGAGCCGAGGCGGGGATCCCGCATCACGGCCAGCCGGCGCTCGACGTCGCCCGCCGGCGTGAGCAGCCCGTCCGCGGTGTCGGCGAGCCCGTCGAGGTGGATGGCGCCCGTGAGCGCGCACAGCACCGTTACCGCGACCGCGGCGCCGAGCAGTGGCGTGCTGAAGGCGGAGGTGAAGACGAATGCGACCCCGGCCACCACTCCGACCGCCGCCCCGATGGCGGGGAAATACGCGCGGCCAAGCCGCTCGCCGGGGCCGCCGTCGGCGTTGGCCACGGGCAGCACGGTGAGAAAAGACACCGCCGCCCGCAGGGAGCGGATGCTCATGCCGGCTTCAGCTCGAGCGCGCGGCCGGCGACCATCAGCACGGCGCGCTCCGCAGTTTCAGCGAAGATTGCGTTCACTCCGCCGAGCACGTCGCGGTAGGCGCGCGCCATCTCGTTGGCCGGGACGATGCCCAGGCCGACCTCGTTGCTGACGACGGCGCCATCGTGCTGCGACATCGCCCGTGCCGCCTCGCTCCCCAGGCCTAGAACCTGCTCCGCCGAGCTGCCTTCGCCGAGAAGGTTCGAGACCCAGAGCGTGAGGCAGTCGACGATGACGAAGTCTGTGGCGGGCGCGCGGTGAAGCGCCGCCGCCAGGTCCAGCGGCGCCTCCACGGTCGACCACCCGCTCGGACGCGCGGCCTGATGTCGCTCGATGCGCCCGGCCATCTCCGCGTCCCCCGGTGTGGCGGTGGCGATGAACGTGACGTCGCGGCCGGACTCCGTGCCCAGCCGCATCGCCAGGTCCGACTTGCCGCTCCGTGCGCCGCCGAGCACGAGCACGAAACCCATCAGAAGTCGATGCCGCGCATCGCCTTGATCCCGCGGTCGAAGGCGTGCTTGACGCTGCGCATCTCGGTCACGGTGTCCGCGATCTCGACCAGCTCCGGCGGCGCGTCGCGACCCGTGGCGATGACGTTCACGGTCGAAGGCCGGGACCTGATCGTCGACACGACGTCGGCCACGGGAATCCAACCCCAGGTCATCGGGTAAGTGACCTCATCCAGCACGACCAGGCCGTATTCACCGGACGCGATCTTCTCGCGCGCGACGCGCCAGGCTTCACGCGCGACCGCCTCCGTGCGCTCCATGTTGCGTGAGTCCCACGTGAAGCCGTCGCCGATCGTCCACCATTCGATGCCCAGGCGCGACGCGACGTCGCGCTCGCCGGTCTTCCATTTCTCGGATTTGACGAACTGGACGACGCAGACCTTCCAGCCGCGTGCCACCGCGCGCATCGCCGTGCCGAAGGCCGCGGTCGACTTGCCCTTGCCGTCTCCGGTGTTGACGATGAAGAGCGACGTCGCCTTCCGCGTCGCGCGGGCGGGCGCCTGCAGGGGGACCTCGGCGCGTTTCACTGCCGCACCGGCACGACGGCGCTGCCCGAGCCGTTCATCGGTACCACACGCACGTGGGCGCCGTAGTGCCGGGCGATGACCTCCTCGGTCAGGATCTCGTCCGGCTTGCCTGCCGCGACGAGCACGCCGTCGACGAGCAGCGCGATGCGGTCGGCGTACTGGCCCGCGAGGGTGAGCTCGTGCATGGCCGCGATCACGGTCAGGCCCTGCTCGCGCCGCAGCGCATCGACCAGCTCCAGCACCTCCTGCTGCCGCCCGACGTCAAGGGACGTGGTCGGCTCGTCGATCAGCAGCACAGGGGCCTGCTGAGCGAGGGCGCGTGCGATCGCCGCCCTCTGCATTTCGCCGCCGCTCAGGTGGCCGAGCGGCCGGGAAGCGAAGTCCTCGAGTGACAGGCGGCGCAGGATGTCGGCCGTGATCCGCCGGTCGCGCGCATCCTCCCTGCCCAGATAGCCCAGGTGCGGGCTGCGGCCGAGGAGCACGTACTGCGCGACCGTCATGCCCTCGGGCATCTGCGGCTCCTGCGGCAGCAGCGCGACCTGTCGCGCAAGCTGCCGGCCGCCGAGAGCGGTCGTGGCGCGCCCGTCGATGGTCACCTCGCCGGCGAACGGCGCCAGCCGTCCGATGGCCCGCAGCACCGTGGTCTTGCCCGCGCCGTTGGGTCCGATGAGCGCGAGCCACTCGCCCGAGGCGACGTCGAGGTCGAGGTCGCGGACCGCGAGCCGGCCGTCGTAGGCCACCGTGACCCGACGCAGGCGGACCGTGCTCACAGCGCCGCCGCCCGGCTCGAGCGCATGACGGCGATGAAGAACGGCGCGCCGACGAACGCGGTGATGACGCCGATCGGCAGCTCCGCCGGCGCGACGACCGTGCGCGCCAGCGTGTCCGCGAGGACGAGAAAGGCGGCGCCGAAAAGCAGCGACAGCGGCACGACCACGGTGTAGCTGCGGCCCACGAGCAGGCGCACCGTGTGAGGGATGATGATGCCCACGAACGCGATCGTCCCGCCGACGGCCACCACGGCCGCCGTGCCCAGCGTCGCGGCCGCGACCACGATCAGGCGCACGCGGCGCACCGAAATGCCCAGGCTCGTGACCTCGTCCTCGCCGACCATCAGGGCGTCGAGCAGCCGGCGGTGGAGAAAGATGATCAGGCTGCTGATGACGACGTAAGGCAGCACCAGCATCACGCCGTCCCAACCGGCGGTGACCAGCCGGCCGAGGATCCACGAGTAAACCTGCCGCAGCGAGCCGGTCTGCGCCTGCTGCACGTACATCTGGACGGAGTTGAAGAACGCCGCGGTGGCGACGCCGGCGAGGATCAGGCCGGTGTTGGACCGCAGGCCGCCGACGGTCTGGCCGAGCACGTAGGCGCCGGCGACGGCGGCGCCCGCGCCGAGGAACCCGGCGATCGGGACGACGTTGAGGCCGATCACGGTCGTACCCGGCGCGAAGGCGATGGCCAGGGTGGCGCCGAGGTTGGCGCCGGCCGCCGCGCCGAGCAGGTACGGGTCGGCGAGCGGGTTGCGAAACACGCCCTGGTAGGCCGCGCCGGCGATCGCGAGCATGCCGCCGACGAGCACGCCGAGAACGACGCGCGGAAAGCGCAGCGACCAAAGGATGTTGGCCTGGCCGGGGTCGACATGGGCTCCGACGAGGGCCGCGAGCACCGTCCCCAGGCCCATGTGCACCGGCCCCATGAGCGCGCCGGCGGCGCAGCTGACGACCAGCGCGGCGAGCCCCGCACCCGCCCACAGCCACGGCAGCCCGGGCAGCCCTTTCAGGACAACCGGGGCCGCGCGGCCGCCGGGCGCGCGCAGGGCGCTCCTCTTGCTCTTGACGCCGAGCATCAGCCGGACTTCTCCAGCTGCTGTACGTGGGGTGCGATGGCCTGCATGAAATCGATGACTCGCGGTCCCCAGCGCGACGCGATGTCGTCGTCCACGTTGACCACCTGGCCGGAACGCACGGCGGCGATCACCGCCCATCCGGGACGCGAGGCGACGGTGCTGAGGTTCTGGGCGCAGCATTTGGTGTCCGCGAGCACGATGAGGTCCGGGTTGGCGGAGACGATGTACTCGGCCGAGAGCTGCGGGTAGTCGGGCGCCGCGCCGGTCGCCGAGTCGGCGATGTTGCTCAGGCCGAGCAGGCGGTACACCTGGCCGATGAAGGTCGCCGTCGTCACGGAGTAGTACGTGTTGTCGAGCTCGTGGTACACGCGCAGCCGGCGGGCAGGCTTCGCGACCGACGCCACGAAGGCGCCGACCTGTGAGCGCATGTTCTTGACCAGGGCTCCGGCCTCGGCCGGGTGACCGGTCGCGTCCCCCAGCTGCTTGATCTGTGCGTAGGTGTCGTCCAGCGTCCTGGCCGCCGGCTCGAGCAGGATCGGGACGTTCAGCGCCTCCACTCCGTGGACCAGGCCGCCTGTGTCTTCCGCCGCGACGACGAGGTCGGGCGTGTACGACGCGATGGCTTCGATGTTGGGCGTGAAACCCGAGAGTTTGGTCGTCGGCGCGTAAGCGGGGTAGTTGGACTGGTCGTCGACCGCGATCACCTGCTTGCCTGCGCCGATCGCGAACAGCATCTCGGTCGCGGTCGGCGACAAGGAGACGATGCGGTGCGGCTGGTGGGCGATGGTGGTCTGCCCGATGGTCACCGGAAAGCTGGCGCCCGGCGCCGGTTGAGCTGCCGGTTGGGCGGTGCCGCACGCGACGGCGGCGACCGCAAAAAGGACGAGGATCCGGGAGACCGGTTTCGCGCCGGCCCGTGGCTGATGCATGCGCATCGAGCGTTTTCCTCCCGCGGCAAAGAGGCCCACCGCTGGGGGAGACCTCGCCGCTGAGAGGCGCCCCCACTGATCCGCGCAAGTGGGTTGGACCGCTCACGCGACGGATCTCCTGGCTTGTGGATCAACACGCCGCGGCCGCCTTCCCAAGACCGATGAAGGTCTCAGTGGCCGATGGCCGGACGTTCCCCACTCACAGTTGCGCGACAGCTCCGGATTCTTTTCGCCACCGGATTCCCGCGTCGAGTGAGCTATTCAGTTGTGCGAGGGAAATTATGCGCGCTCCGAGACACCCGCCTCGCCGAAGGTCGCCATGTCGTTGAGGAGGCGCACGGCGGCGCGCACCAGGGGCAGCGCCAGCGCCGCGCCGGTGCCTTCGCCCAGGCGCATGTCCAGGTCGAGGAGCGGCTGCAGACCCAGGCGTTCGAGCACCACCCGATGTCCCAGCTCGTGCGAGCGGTGCGAGGCGACCATGTAGTCTGGCGCCCCTTGGTCGATCGCCGCCGCGGTCAGCGCGGCCGCGCCGGAGATGAAGCCGTCGATGATCGCCGGCCGTCGCATCTCGGCCGCCTGCAGGATGACGCCCACGAGGCCCGCGATCTCCAGCCCGCCGACGGAGGCCAGCGCGGCCAGCGGCCCGCGCGCCACCGCATCTCGATTCACGTCGAGCGCGCGCGACACCGCCGACTGTTTTCGCCGCAGTCCCTCTTCGTCGACTCCGGTGCCGCGACCGACCACGAGCGCCGGCTCGAGGCCGGTCAGCGCGCAGACCAGCGCCGCGGACGCCGTCGTGTTGCCGATGCCCATGTCGCCCGTGAGGACGACGTCAGGATCCTCGTCGAGGACGAGCTGCCGCCCGGCATCGACCGCGCGCCGCGCCTCGGCCTCGGACATCGCGGGTCCACGCGTGATGCTCGCCGTCCCGCGACGGACCTTGATCGCGCGCAGCTCCGGGTGTGAAGGCAGGTCGGCGTCGACACCGAGGTCGGCGACGACCACACGCGCCCCGACGGCGCGGGCGAGGACGTTGATGGCCGCGCCGCCGCGCAGGAAGTTGAGCACCATCTGCGGCGTGACCTCGCGCGGGTAGGCGCTCACGCCTTCGGCGGAGACACCATGGTCGGCGGCGAGCGTGAAGATGACGGCGCGGTCCAGCGGCGGGTCGAGACTGCCGGTCATGCCGGCGAGGCGGACGGACAGCTCCTCCAGCCGGCCCAGGCTGCCGGCGGGCTTCGTCAGCCGCGCCTGGCGGTCGGCCGCCGCGCGCATCGCGTCGTGATCGAGCGGCGGGACCGGCATGTGGGCACCGAATGCTAGCGAGGTAGGTTCTTTGGCGTGAGGTACGAGGAGTTTCGCCGCCTGTGCCTCGCCCTGCCGGAGGCGGTGGAGCAGGAGACGTGGGGCGAGGCCACGTTTCGCGTCCGCGGGCGCATCTTCGCCATGGGCTCGCCCGAGGGCACGCGGGTCTCGGTCAAGGCGTCGCTCGACGACCAGGCCGGGCTGGTGGAGATGGACCCCAAGACATTCGAGGTCTCGGCCTACACGGGCCGCTTCGGCTGGGTGAGCGTCCGGCTCTCGCGACTCAACCGCGCGCTGGGCGAGCGGCTGGTGCAGAACGCCTGGGAGCGGACGGCTCCCAGGCGACTACAGCGAGAAGGGTCGCGCCTGGCTAAAAAGCCCGGCGCCGAGCGCCGCGGCCGGCGAACAGCCGGACGATGATCAGCAGGATCGCCGCGCCGATGAACGCCATGATCATGGCGCTGATGATCGGGTGACCCGCGATCGCGACGTTGAAGTGCAGGAACCCGGCGAGCACGATGCCGCCGAACAGCCCGCCGAGGATGCCGACGACGATGTCCCAGATGAGGCCGAGACCGTGGCCGAGCGCCAGGTGGCTGGCGAGAAATCCGGCCACCAGGCCGACCAGCGCCCAGATCAGGAGCTGGTCTATGTCCAGGGTGACGGGCGAACCGTTGACGGAGATGACCATGATGAAGAGGCCCCCTTTACAAAAGTAGATATGACGGACCGTCTCTAAAACGCGCGGGGTCTTTACGCCACCTTGGAGGCCAGATCGGCGAACGCGGCGCCCAGAACCCGGTTGAAGGCGGGGTAAGGGTGGATCGTGTCGGCAAGAGTCTTCACCGGGGTTCCGCTCTTGATCGCCAGCACGAGCTCACCCACGATCTCCCCGGCCCGCGGGGTGACCAGGGTCGCGCCGATCAGCACCCCGCGGGTGCGGTCGGCGACGAGCTTCAGCGCCCCGCCGTGGAAGTCCGCGATGTAGCCGCGGGCGGCCTCGCCCGGGTCGGTGCTGACGGCGGCCACGTCGAGGCCGTTGGCGCGCGCCGCCTGCTCCGAGATGCCCACCGAGGCGACCTCGGGGTCGGTGTAGGTCACCCGCGGTACGGCCGTGTGGTCGGCGCGGGCGTCTTCACCCCGCAGCCGCCGGGCCACGACCTGACCGTGGTAGTAGGCCAGGTGGGTGAAGCCCCCGATGCCGGTGATGTCGCCGGCGCCGTAGATTCCGTCGCGCGCCTCGAGCGTCGCCGGGTCGACCTTGAGCCAGCCACGGTCGGTCTGCGTCAGCCCGGCGGCCTTCCACGCCTCGAAGTTGGGGCGCCGGCCGACGGCGACCAGCAGCCGGTCGCCCGCGACGATCGCGCCCGACTTCAGGTGCAGGACAGCGTCGTGCAGGTGCTGCTCCACGGCCACGCACGGATCGCCTGCGACGACCTGGATGCCGTCGGCGATGAGGTGCGGCAGCAGCGCCTCGCTTGCCTCCGGCTCCTCGAGACCGAGCACCCGCGCGCCGGCTTCGACGATCGTGACCTTCGAGCCCAGCCGTGAGAAGCCCTGCGCCAGCTCGACGCCGACCGCGCCGCCGCCGAGAACGACCAGCCGGGACGGCAGCTCGCGCGGCACGGCCGCCTGCCGGTTCGTCCAGAAGGGCACTTTGCTCAGGCCTTCGATGGGCGGTATGGCCGCGGTCCCGCCGTTGGCGATGACGACCGCCTTGCGGGCCACGAGCTGCTCGCCGGCGACCAGGACGGTGCGCAGGTCGACCATGCTGCCCGCGCCGCGAAAAAGCCTGGCGCCCGCTGCCTCGAGCGCGGCGGCCGGTCGTGCGTCGTCGAGGTCGCGCGCCATCCACAGGACCCGCTTCGACACCTTGGGGAAGTCCACGTCCCAATCGACACGCGAGGCGGCCAGGGTGCGAGCCCGTCCCGCCTCCTCCAGCACCTCGCCCGAGCGCAGCAGCGTCTTCGAGGGCACGCAGCCCCAGTAAGGGCACTCGCCGCCGACCAGCTCGCGCTCCACCACCGCGAGCGACAGCCCGCTGTCCTGCAGGCCGTAGGTGAGCGCTTCGCCGGCGACGCCGCCGCCGAGACACACGACGTCAAACTCCTGCGCCGTCTGCCTCACCTCCCGCCGAGCTCGCGCGGCGCAGCGACTCGAGAAGCGACGTCGCCGTGAAGTCGCCGACGTAGCGGTCGCCGTCGAACACCGCCGCCCGCTCGTTCGGGCTGGCCAGCGCGGCGGCGAAGGCGTCTGTCAGCGTGCTCGAGACCGGCACGCGCGGTTCGTCGCGAGGAGGCGCGCCGTCGCCCCGCTCGAGCGTCTGCGGATCGATGAGCACCACCGTCATCCGGCGCACGAGGCGCTCGCGGCCGAGGAACTCGACCACGTACTCGCTCGCCGGGTGCGTGAGGATGCGCTCCGGCGTGTCGTACTGGGCGATTTGCGCCTGCATCTTCATCAAACAGATGCGGTCGCCGACGAGCACCGCCTCGTCGATGTCGTGGGTGACGAACACTACGGTCTTGCGCAGCGAGCGCTGGATGTTGATGAACTCGTTCTGCAGACGCTCGCGCGTGATGCGGTCGACGGCGCCGAATGGTTCGTCCATGAGCAGGATGGGCGGGTCGGCGGCGAGGGCGCGAGCGAAGCCCACGCGCTGGCGCTGGCCGCCGGACAGCTGGTGCGGGTAACGGCCGCGATACTCGGCCGGCGGCAAGCCGACCAGTTCGAGGAGTTCGTCGACGCGCTTTTTGATCCGCTGCGAGTCCCACTTCCACAGCCGCGGCACGGTGCCCACGTTCTCGCCGACGGTCATGTGCGGGAAAAGACCGGTTTGCTGGATGACGTAGCCCATCTTCAGGCGCAGGGCGGCAGGGTCCTGCGTGCGCGTGTCCACGCCGTCGACGAGGATTCGGCCGGAGTCGGGATCGAGCAGGCGATTGATCATGCGCAGTGTCGTCGTCTTGCCGCAGCCAGAGGGGCC
>DASSLL010000006.1:0-26875 GCA_035689485.1 Candidatus Dormiibacterota bacterium
AGACTGGGGTTGGAGACGTCCACGTAGCGGGGCTTGCTGGCTACGGCCACTGTCGTTTTGGATTTTATCGGTTCGGCCGAGCAGGCAAGACCGGTCGCGATTTCGGTCGCCGATATACTTCAACCTCGTGGCTCATGGCGCAAAGGCGCTGAAAATTCTCGGCCTCGCCGCGCTCGCCTTGACGTTCAGCGCCTGTGACGTGGGCGGCATCCGGCCCATCTTCCCGAACCCGGTGTCCCCGAACGGGCAGGACATCTACACGACGTACATCTACATCTCGCTGGTCGCCCTCGTCGTGTTCCTCGGCTACGAGGCGCTGCTCCTGTGGGTCGTCATCCGCTACCGCCGGTCGCGCCAGCCGGTCGGTTACCTCCCTCCGCAGATCCACGGCCACTCCGGCCTGGAGATCGTGTGGACCGCGGTCCCGCTGGTCATCGTCCTGGGGATCGCCGCGTACAGCTTCGTCGAGCTGCAGAAGGACTTCCAGCCCATCACCAACCAGCAAATGACGGTCATCATCAGCGGCCACCAGTTCGGCTGGCAGTACGACTACGACAACGGCGTCGTCGTCCACCAGGAGGGCACGCTGCAGGGCAACGTCAAGCCTTTTGTCGTCCCCATCAACACCCTGGTCAAGCTCCAGTTCCGCGGCACCGACGTCATCCACTCCTGGTGGGTGCCGGCGATATCCGGCAAGACGGACGCCGTACCGGGCTACGACAACTTCTCGTGGCTGAAGATCGACCAGGTCGGCCAGTGGCGTGGCGAATGCGCGGAGCTGTGCGGCTCCGGGCACTCGATCATGCAGATCATCGTGCAGTCGATGACGCAGTCCGATTTCGACGCGTGGGTCGCGCAGCAAAAGGCGGCCGCCTCGCCATCGCCCGGGTAGGATAGAAACCGGATGGCGACCACTGCCCTTCCGCGGCCCAAGGCTTACGACGACACGTTCTTCAAGCCGATCAGCCTGTGGTTGACGACGACCGACCACAAGCTCATCGGCATCATGTACATGGTCACCGCGATGATCAGCTTCATCATCGGCGGGATCTTCGCGCTGATCATCCGGCTCCAGCTCGCGCAGCCGAACCTGAAGATCGTCGACGCCGAGACGTACAACCAGATCATCTCCGCCCACGGCGTGACGATGATCTTCTTCTTCGTCACCATCTTCGTCACCGGCATCGCGAACTACATGGTGCCGATCATGGTCGGCGCCCGCGACATGGCGTTTCCGCGGGTGAACCTGCTCGGGTTCTGGCTGGTGCCGGTGTCGATCATCCTGTACTACTGCGGGTTCCTGACCGGGCATTCGCTCGACGCCGGCTGGACCGGGTACGCGCCGCTGACCGAGCAGGCGTACCAGAGCCACAGCCTCGGCGTCGATTTCTGGGCGCTCAGCATCATCGTCTGGGCGATCAGCGGCATCATGGCCTCGACCAACTTCCTGACCACGATCGTCGCCCTGCGAGCCCCGGGGATGCGATTGACGCGGCTGCCGCTCTTCGTCTGGGCGCAGATCTCGACTTCGATCCTGCTGCTCATCGTCGGCGCCCCGCTCGCGGCCGCGATGATCCTGCTCGAATTCGACCGCCAGCTCGGGACGCACTTCTTCACGACCGACGGCCGGCCCGTGCTGTACCAGCACCTCTTCTGGTTCTTTGGCCACCCCGAGGTCTACGTGATGATCCTGCCCGCGTTCGGCATGATCTCGGAGATCGTCCCGGTCTTCGCGCGCAAGCCGATCTTCGGCTACATGTCGATGGTCGCGGCCCTGTTCGGCATCGTCTTTCTCTCCATGACGGTGTGGGCACACCACATGTTCACCGTGGGCATGAACACCTACGTCGAAGGCTTCTTCATGCTGATGACGATGCTGATCGCCGTGCCGACCGGCATCAAGATGTTCAACTGGATCGCGACGGCGTGGTGGGGTTCGATCGACTTCACGGTGCCGATCAAGTTCGTGTTCGGCTTCCTGGCCACGTTCCTGATCGGCGGCATCACCGGCGTCTACCTCGCGTCAGTGCCCGTCGACACGCAGCTCCACCAGTCGTACTTCGTCGTCGCCCATCTCCATTACGTCCTCTTCGGCGGCAGCGTGTTCGCCATCTTCGCCGGCATCTACTACTGGTTCCCGAAGATCACCGGCCGGCTGCTCAACAACGCGCTCGGCGAATGGCATTTCTGGACGACGTTCATCGGCTTCAACGGCACTTTCCTGATCATGCACACCCTTGGTCTCGAAGGCATGCCGCGCCGTATCGCGACCTACGCCAATGAGTCCTGGGCGTTCACCAACCTGATCATCACGATCTCGTCGTTCCTGATCGCGTTCTCGGTGCTGCTCTTCTTCGTCAACATCGTGCGCAGTTGGCGCGCCGGAGCGATCGCGGGCAGCGACCCGTGGAAGGGCAACACCCTGGAGTGGGCGACGACGTCGCCGCCTCCTCCCTACAACTTCGAACGGGTGCCGCCGGTGCGCAGCTTCATGCCCGTGCGCGACCTGCGAGAGTCGGGCGAGCTGGTCGAGGAGGAGCCGGTCCTCACTCCCGCGTAGGTGCTGCGGAGCCTAGTGGGGCTCCGGGACCTCGGTCTCCAGCTTGTCTTCGGCCTCACGGTTCCGCGCGTCACCCCGCAGCACCCACCAGCCCAGACCTGTGACGCCGATCACCGCGACCAGGAAGGTGAGGCTCATGAAGAGCCAGGCGCCCACCCATTCGCCCGCGAGGAAAATCACGGCTCCATTATCGCGGCAACTTGTTTGGGCCATACCGTGCGATTTGGTGCGGAATGGCGTTTAGGGTGTTACTAGGTAGAGCGGTTGATCAACCTCATCGACATCCTGATCGTGATCGCAGCCCTCGTCGGGATCGCGAACGGCTACAGGCGCGGCTTCTGGCTCTCGCTCGCCCAGTACGCCGGCCTGACCATCGGCGTCCTTCTCGGCGCGGCCTCGGCGCGCTACGTCCTCGACTACCTGCAGATCAACAACCCCAGCGCGCGGCCGCTCGGCGCGGTGCTCGTGCTGGTCATCGGCGGCAGCCTCGGCTCGAGCATCGGCTTCGCGGTGGGCGAACCGATCCGGCGCCGCATCCTGCGCGTCGGCGTCCACACGTCTACGGACTCCGTCGCCGGGGCGGCGCTCTCCGGTTTTGCCGTGCTGATGATGTGCTGGTTTCTCGGCCTCAGCTTCTCGCGCGGGCCGAGCCCGGAGATCTCGCAGCAGATCCAGCGGTCGGTGACGCTCCGCGCGCTCGATTCCATCGCACCCCGACCACCGGGCTTTCTGGCGAGCGTGGAGCAGGTGCTGGCCGGGGTGCAGTTCCCGCCGGTGTTCGCGGGCCTCGAGCCGACACTGCCTGCGGCGCTGCCGCTTCCGTCCTCCATCAACACGCCCGAGGTGCAGCGCGCGCAGGGGCAGGTGGTGAAGGTGGCGAGCCTCGGCTGTGGTGGGATCGTGACGGGCAGCGGCATCCCACTCGGCAACGGTTTCGTGGTCACGAACGCGCACGTCGTGTCGGGCACGACGCAGCACACGATCCAGAAGCCCGACGGGACGACGCTGCGCGCAACGGTCGTCTATTTCGACCCTGAGCGCGACGTCGCCGTGCTCTCGGTGCCGGGGTTCAGCTCACCCGGCATGACGTTCGGACCGGCCGTCCGCGGCACCGAAGGCGCCGTCATCGGCTACCCGGGCGGGTCGATCGAGAGGGTGGTGCCCGCGGTCGTCGACGGCCAGGTCACGGCGGAGGGACGGGACATCTACAACCAGAACCTGGTCACGCGGCAGATCTTCGTGCTCCAGGCGAGCGTGCACCCGGGCAACTCGGGCGGCCCCCTGATCGACCTGCAGGGCCGGGTCCTGGGGATGGTCTTCGCCACATCGGCGAGCGACCCCGACCAGGCCTACGCGCTCACCGACGACGAGATCCAGCCCGACATCCGTGACGCCGTGGCCAACCCCTCACCCAGGGACGTGAGCCACTACGAGTGCGCCGCCTAGCGGGTTGACTCGCTGCTAGCCGGCTCCTCCGGTTTCGCCTCCTCGATCAGCAGCACCGGGATGCCGTCGACGATCGGGTAGAGCACCCGGTCCATCGGGCACCGCAGCTGGTCGGGCTCTTTGAGCTCGAGCCTGGTGTGGCACTTCGGACACGCAAGGATTTCCAGAAGTTCGGGCGAGATCACCGGCGAATGGTAGTACGGTTGCGCCGTGATTTTGCGGCGCCTCTACCTGTACCTCGCGAGCGTCGTCGGGCTCGTGGTGCTGGCGGTCGGTCTGGCCTCGCTGGGGGCGACGATCTTGATGTTCGTCTTCAACGACCCGAACGCCCAGTACAGCCGCGGCTCCATCGCGGTGTTCGGCGCGATGAGCGTGGTCGCGCTGCCCGTGTGGGGCATCCATTTCTGGTTCGGGCAGCGCTTCGCGAGCCGCGATCCTTATGAGCGCTCTTCGGCGATCCGCCATCTGTACCTCTACTTCGTCTGCCTCGCGTCGTCGATCGCCGCCATGGTCTTCGTGTCGATGGCCCTGGGCAATGTCCTTGCTCCGGTCATCGACGGCCGGACGATCGACGGTGAAGCCTCGGCGCAGACCGGATGGGGAGCGCTGGTCTTTCTCGCCATCTGGGCATTCCACTTCTACATCGCCTCTGTCGACCGCAGGTCGGTGCCTGAAGAGCGGGCTTCGGCGACGCTTCGCCGCTGGTACATGTACGTCGCGCTGCTGGTCGGTCTTTTGACGATGCTCGGGTATGGCCAGCAGCTTCTGGCGCAGGCGTGGATGGTGCTCGCCGCGAGCGTACGCCCGGAGACGACGTTTCTCGCCGAATCGATGGGCACCGCGCTGGCCGGCGCGCTGATGTGGGGCTTCCACGCGCGCAACGTCGCGACCAGGCACATTGCGGACGACCGCCACTCGACGCTTCGCGCCGTCGAAGGTTTCCTCGCCGTCACGTTTTGCATCGTCAACGCTCTCGGCGGCGCCAGCCAGGTCCTTTACTACGCGCTCGCCCGAATCCTGGGCGTCGACCACCCAGGCGGGGCCAGCGACGACATCCTGACCGCCGCCGCCGCGCCGGTCTCGCTCGTCCTCGTCTATGGGGTCGCGTGGTTCCTGCTCAACCGGCGCCTCGGGCGCGACGCGGCCGATCAGGAGGGCGATCGGCAGGCCGGCGTGCGCCGCCTTTACACCAACCTCGTGGCGCTCATCTCGCTCGCCGCCTGGGCTTTCGGCGCCGCGCTGCTTCTCGGCACTCTCGCGGCCCAGCTGGAAGCGCCGATCATCGGCGTGCCGGCGCCGGATTGGAAGGACCCGTTGAGCCTGTCGGTGACGCTGATGGTCGTTGGGGCGGCGGTGTGGGCCACTCACTGGCGGCAGGCGCCATGGGCCGCCGACCGCCAGTCGCTCAGCCGCAAGCTCTACGTGTGGGCCGCGCTGCTGGGCAGCGTGCTCGCGGTTCTGGGTGGCGGCGTGACGCTCGTGTACACGGTGCTGCAGCAGGCCGTCAGCACCCAGCCGAAGCTCAACGACACCTCGAACCTCGGCTTCGCCAGCTCGCTGGCTGTCATCGTCGTCGCCGCAGGGATCGGCATCTACCACTGGCGCGTCCTCCGCGCCGACGCGGCGGCGAGACCCGCCCGACCGGCGGCGGCGCCGGCGCACCCGGTCGTGGTCGCGTCCTCGCCCTCGGTCAACAAACCCGCGCCTGCGGGCGAAGTCCTGGGCCCACACGCGCGCCGCTACACGCTCGTCGTGACCGACGCGAGCGAGGACGACGTGCACCAGGCGCTGGCGTCGCTTCCACCGCAGGCCAGCTACAAGCTCAGCCCCACCGAACAGGCTGTTGACGGCCACTGACGCGCAGTCGTATCTCGACCTCGTCGACTGGCGACGCCGGGTAGGCGACCTCTACCGCATCTCCGGGCCAGACGCGCTGAGCCGGTTTCGCGCCGGACGCGATGAGCTATTCCGCACGCATCCGCAGTCGCCGATCGAGGAAGACGGGCGCACCTCGTTCCACGGCTTGCGCTACTTCGAGGAGGACCCGACATTTCGCGTCCGCGCGCGGCTCGAGCCGGGCGACGGCAGCGAGCTCATCATCGACACCGGCGGCGAGGACGGCGCTGTGCGCTACCGGCGCATCGGGCGGCTCGTGTTCACCATGCACGGACAGGTGTGTGGGCTGACGGTGCTGAGCCTTATGCAGTACGCGGGTGGCCTGTTCGTGCCGTTCCGGGACAGTACGTCCGGCCGCGAGACGTACGGCGGCGGGCGTTACCTGTTCGACACCGCGAAGGGCACCGACGGACTCGTGCTGGAGATCGCGCCGGGCTCACCCGACGTGGTCATCGACTTCAACTTCGCCTACAACGCGTCCTGCGCTTACAGCCCGCGCTGGGCGTGCCCGCTCGCGCCGCCGGAGAACCATTTGCCGGTCGAGGTGCGAGCGGGCGAGCTCGTCTACAAGAGCTAGGCCGCGACCGAGCTCCCGCGCAGCATCTTGATGGTCTCGCCGGCGAGGCCGATGGCTTCCACCGTCGGCAGCACCGGGTTGTTGAACGTGAACCCGGTGAAGCCCGCGTCTATGAAGGGCCGCAGGAACTCCGCCGTCCGCTCCGGCGTCAGGGCGCGGCTGATGGCGCGTCGCTCCGGCGGCAGACGGTCCAGGATCGCCTTGCCCTGCTGCTCGGTCGCGACGATGGCGACCCCGACGCCGAGGGTGAGCATGACCTGTGAGGGATCACGCCCGACAGACGCGCAGTGCGCCTCGAACACGCCCTTCTTGCGCTTGAGCTCCTCCACCGGCGCGCCGAACCAGTGCCCTATGTCTCCGTACCTCGCGAGGATGCGCAGCGTCCGCTGCTCTCCCCCGCCGCCGACCAGGATCTTCGGACCACCTTTCTGGATCGGCCGGGGCACGTTGAGCGCGCGATCGATGCGGTAGTACTTGCCCTCGAACGACGGCCGGTCCTGCGTGAACATCAGCTTTGCGATCTGCACCGCCTCCTCCAGGCGGTCCATGCGCCGGCCGATGGGCGGGAATTCGAAGCCGTAGCCCCTGTGCTCGTCTTCGTTCCACGCGGCGCCGATGCCGAGCAGGGCGCGGCCCTTGGAGATGACGTCGAGCGTCGTGACCTGCTTCACCAGCAGGGCGGGGTTGCGATACGTCACGCCGGTGACGAGCGCGCTCAGTTTGATCCGCGAGGTCTGCGCCGCGACGGCGGCCAGCGTCGTGTACGCCTCGAGCATCGGGTCCGTCTCCGGGCCGACGCCGCGGATTTGATAGAAGTGGTCCATCACGGTGAAGAGGTCGAATCCGGCCTTCTCCGCCGCCTTCGCGTTTTCGGCCACACGGTCGAACAGGCGATCCTCGGGTGTTCCCGGAAACGTGTAGTTGGGATGGTGAAAGCCGAAGAGGAGGGTCATGTGAAGGACGATACGAGCCCGCGGTCTACCATTCCGGGGGCATGAACCTGAAGACGCTTCTGCTCGTCGGCGCGGCGTTCGTCGTCTTGCTGTACGGGACGGTGACGGTCTTCCTGGCCTTCGACCGCGACTCCAACTCGGTGAGCGATACCGTCCGCCCGTTCGTGATCACCATGGGCCCGGTCTGGGCGCTGGCCATCGGGGCGGCTCGAGTCCTGCTGCGTAGGTCGTAGCCCGCGGTTGCCGTCCGGGCCGCGCCTATAGATAGAATTTGTCGGCGAGGCCCATGGCCATAGACGATTCCGCGAAGCCCAGCGGCATCCAGCTCATGCAGGTCGAGGGTTTCCTCGAGGTTGCCCGGCGGGGCAGCGTCAGCCGTGCGGCCGACGCTCTGTTCATCACTCAGCCGACCCTGACCGCCCGCCTTAAGGCCCTGGAGCGAGACCTCGGCACGCCGCTCTTCCTCCGCACCCCACACGGGATGCGCCTGACCGACGCCGGGCGGGCCTGGGTGCCTTACGCCGAGCGGGCGCTGCGGGCGCTCGTCGACGGGCGCGAGGCCCTGGCCCAGGTCATGAGCGCATCGGCCGGGCACCTGGTGATCGCCGCGGCGCCCGCGGTCAGCACGTACGTGCTGCCCGAGCTGCTGGAACGGTTCGTCGCCGCCCATCCGCGGGTCGAGGTCTCGGTCCGGACCGGCCACTCCGAGGACGTGGTGGAGCTGGTTCTCCGCGACGAGGTCCAGGTCGGCCTCGGCCGCGCCATTCGCCATCCCGACCTCGAGCTTCGCCCGTTCCACACCGAAGACCTGGTCCTGGTGTGCTCGCCGGACCACCCCTTCACCAAGCGGCCGTCGGTGGCCATGGCCGAGGTGGCCGGCCAGAAGCTGATCATGTTCGACCGCACGTCGAGCTACTACGAGATCACGCAGGGCGCCTTTCTCTCGGCGGGCGTCAGCCTGCGCGGCCTCATGGAGCTCGACTCCATCGAGGCGGCAAAGAAGATGGTCGAGCGCGGCCTCGGCGTGGCGCTGCTGCCGGGCACGGCGGTCGCCCGCGAGGTCGACGGCGGGACGTTGTGCGTGGTGAAGATGAAGGACGCGCCGCCGATGCAGAACACCATCGTCGCCTTTCGCCGCCGCGACGCCGGCAAGCCCGAGGGCATCGTGGCCGCGTTCCTGGAGCTTCTCGAAGCCATCTAGAACGCGTCAGGCGCCGGCTCCCCACATCGGTTCTTTCGATGGATCGCATCAAATGAATCAATTGGACTTATATCGATTTGCTTGATAAGTTGGGTGGCATGGATAGCGAAAACCGATCGCAGGAGACGGACGGCGAGCCCTCCACGCACGAGTGTGAGTGCCCCGAGCCGTGCAACTGCGACCACGACAACGAGTAGCGCGGCTCTCTTTCCGCGTTAGCGACACAAGCCGAGTCATCAAGGAGGCCTCCATGGATCTCGTCTCCACGCCCCTGCTGCCCAAGGGCTACAAAGTCCCGTCTTCGCGCAACGAGCCGCCGAGCAAGCGGCTGCGCCGGCTGCTGGCCGAGAAGCCGTACGTCTTCGCGCCGGGCGTCTACGACCCGATGGGCGCGCAGCTCGTCATGTACCACGGCTTCGACGCCGTGTACTTCAGCGGCTATTCCTTCGCCATCGGGCACCTGGGCACGACGGACATGGACCTTTACTCGTCGGTCGAGATCGCCGACGGCGCACGCCGGACCGTGAGCGCCCTGCGCAAGTTCCAGCTGACCATGGCAATGGGCGACCCCGACAAGAAAGAGGCGCCGATCCATCTCGAGATCCCGCCGGTCGTCGTCGACATGGACGCCGGGTACGGCAACCTGTTCAACGTCCAGCGGACGCTCGAGCTTTACGTGAACGCCGGCGTCGCCGCGGCGCATCTCGAAGACCAGGTGATGCCCAAGCGCTGTGGTCACATCGCCGGCAAGGCGCTCATCTCCGCCGACGAGTTCGTCGGCAAGCTGAAGATGATGCGCGCCGCGGCCGACGACCTCGGCCGTGAGGACTTCATCATCATCGCGCGCACGGACGGCGTGTCCGCGACGGAAGCGCCCGAGTCGAAGCGGGGGCTCGACCTGGCGATCGACCGCGGGCTCCGCTACCTCGACAGCGGAGTGCCCGACCTGCTGTGGTGCGAGTTCCCTACGGCCGACCGCCGCACGACCGAGACGTTCTGCACCGAGGTCCGAAAACGATTCCCCAAAGCGCGGTTCGCGTTCAACTACTCGTCGTCCTTCAAGTGGTTCAACGAGAAGAACCCCATCACGTGGGACGAGCTCGGCCGGCTCGGTGTCGGCTTCATCTTCATCACGCTCGCCCTGCAGCACGCGGCCGGCTACGGGATGTCGACGCTGCTCGAGGACCTTCGCGCAGGTAAAGAGGACGGCTACATGGCGCTGCAGCGCAAGGAATGGGCCGAGGAGAAGGACATCCCCACGCGCTCCCACCACCACTTCACGGGGGTCCCGTACCACCACCACGTGGGCCAGCAGTACGGGACGTCACGCTTCGGCGACGGCGTGCACGAGCACCTCGAGGTGTCGAAGGTCGTGTAACTCGTCCTCCCCACCTGGTGGGGAGGTGCCGCCGTAAGGCGGCGGAGGGGCAGGTAGACTTCGCCCCCGGAGACGCGGGGGTTGCTGCTCTATCCGTTCCGCTACCTGTGGTGGCTGCTGTCCAGCCTGTGGCGGTCGTTTGGACGGCCGCCGCCGTACGTGGAGTTCGTGCTCGAGGAGAGCCTGCCGGCGCTGCCCGACCCACCCCGGCCGTTCTGGCAGCGGTTCCTGGGCGTCAGGTCGCGGCTCAGCGTCAAGGAGCTCGGTGAGCGCTTCGACGCCATCGGCCGCGACCGCCGCATCAAGGGCGTCGTCCTGCACCTGCGCCCGACGCCGACCTCGATGGCCGGCGTGCAAGACCTCCACGAGCTCGTGGTCCGGCTGCGCACCAGGGGCAAACGTGTGGTCGCCTGGGCGCCGTTCTACACGACGGGTTCGTACTACCTCGCCTGCGCGTGCGACGAGATCCTGCTCATGCCGGGCGGTCTGGTGCAGCCGCTTGGGTTCGCCTCCACCGGCGTCTTCCTCGCCGACGGGCTGGCGCGGGCCGGCATCGTGGCCGACTTCGTCCAGGTCTCGCCGTACAAGTCGGCGGCCGACACGCTGACCAAGTCGCGCATGTCGCCCGAGCTGCGCGAGCAGCTGACATGGCTTCTCGAGTCGCAGCATGCGGAGCTGGTCAGTGCGATCGCGGAGTCGCGCTCGATGGACGAGTCCGGGGCGCGCGAGCTGATCGACGGGTCACCGTACGCCGACGACGCCGTCGTCGAGCGTCGGGTCATCGACAGGGTGATCGCGGAGGAAGACCTGGCGGCGCACCTGGGAGGTGGCGTCGGCACGTGGGAGCGGGCGAGCCGGCGCATGCGCAGGCCGGCGCCTGTGCTGCGGCGAGGTAGGTACGTGGCGTTGATTCGTGTCGAAGGCACGATCGTCGACGGCCGGTCGGCGCGGACGCCGCTGCGACCGCCGATCGACGTCCCGCTCGTCGGCGACGAGCGCGCCGGCGACCTGACAGTCGTCCAGGCGGCGCGGCAGGTCGCCTCGGACAGGCGGGCCGCGGCCGTGGTCCTATACGTCAACTCGCGGGGCGGTTCGTCGACCGCGTCGGAGGCGATGCGCCTGGCGCTCTCCGTCGTGGCGTCGCGCAAGCCGGTGGTCGTGGTGATGGGCCCGGTCGCCGCCTCGGGCGGCTACGCGGTTTCAACGCCGGCGGCATGGATCGTGGCGCGGCCGAGCACGCTCACCGGTTCGATCGGGGTGCTCAGCGGCAAGATCGTGACCGGCGGGCTCTTCGCCAAGCTGCTGTTCAACCGCGAGACGGTCGCGTTCGGCGAGCACGCGACCATGGAGTCTGATGAGCGGCCGTTCAGCGATGAGGAGAAAGCGATCCTGAAGCGCGAGATCGACCACATATACGGCGAGTTCCTCGACTCCGTCGCGAGGTCGCGAAAGATCTCGGTCGAAGAGCTCCGGCCGATCGCCCAGGGCAAAGTGTGGACGGGGCGCCAGGCGCTGGAGCGCAAGCTCGTCGACGAGCTGGGCGGGCTCGACGCGGGAGCGCGCAAGGCGCGGCAGCTGGCGGGCTTGAAGCCGAGCGCGGCGCTGCGTGAGGTGCGGGGGCCCAAGCGGGTCATCCCGCCCCTGCCTGCCGCGCCGCCGGCGGCCGGCTGGCTGGGCTACCTGATGGAGGGTCTGACCCTGCTCAATCGCGCGCCGGCGCTGGCGGTGATGGAGTACCTGCCGCCCGAGCTTGTGTAGTCGCGGGTGATACAAATGTTTTGCGCAAAACGTGAGTGTCGAGGCCATGGGATAGACCCCTTTGGCGCAAAACGAGCCTATGGCGAGACGGCTCGCGTCAGGACTCGAGCGGCGGCAGCCTCCACGGCTGGCGTTCGCGCACCACGTCATAGACCGCCGCCACGATGCTCTCGCGGTTGGGCTTGCTGAAGTAGTCACCGTCCGGCCCGTACGCCGGCCGGTTGGGCGACGCGCTCAGCGTGCGCGGCGCCGCATCCAGGTGCCACCACCCCTGCTGCGCCTCCAGCACCTGCTGCAGGATGAAGGCCGACGCACCGCCGGGGACGTCCTCGTCGACCACGATCAGCGCCCGCGTCTTCTCGACCGAACGCGCCAGCATCCCGCCCACGTCGAACGGGTTCAGCGTCTGCACGTCGATGACCTCGCACGACACGCCGAGCTCCTCCAGCGTCGTCGCGGCATCGAGCGCGAGGGCGCAGCACGCACCGTAGGTCACCACCGTCGCGTCCGTGCCCGCGCGCAAGACCTCGGGCACGCCCAGCGGCACGGTGAACGATCCGACGTTGTCGGGCACGCGCTCCTTCAAGCGGTATCCGTTCAGGACCTCGATCACGATGCCGGGGTTGTCGCCGCGGAAAAGCGTGTTGTAGAAGCCGGCCGCCTGCGTCATGTTGCGCGGCACGCAGACGTAGACGCCCCGCATCGCGTTCAGCAGCACCGACATCGGCGATCCCGAATGCCAGATGCCCACGAGGCGGTGGCCCTTGGTCCGGATGACCACCGGTGCCTTCTGCCCTCCCACCGTCCGCCAGTGCAGAGTCGCCAGGTCGTCCGACGCCACTTCGAGCGCGTACAGGAAGTAGTCGAGGTACTGGATGTCGCAGATCGGGCGCAGGCCGCGCATCGCGGCGCCGATGGCCTGACCGAGGATCGTCGCCTCGCGGATTCCGGTGTCGGTCAGCCGCCACTCGCCGTACTTCGCCTGCAAGCCCTCGAAGACGAGGTTGACGTCGCCCAGCTTGCCCACGTCCTCGCCGATGACGAAGATCCGCGGATCGCGGGCGAAGTTGGCGTCAAAGTTGCGCACCAGCACCTGCCGGCCGTCGACGACCGGCGACCTGTCGGAGTAGACGGGCGCGACGGTCGGGACGCGGAGCGGCGATTCCTCAGACCGGCTGTACAGGAACGAGTTGTAGCGCTCGGAGTTCTCCCGCCTGTACTCCTGGACGAATTTCGCCAGCTCCGTGCGCGCCGGCGAGTCGATGCCGCGCAGCTGGTGGAGCGCCCGCGTGGCGCTCGACAGGATGAGCGAACGCGTCACCTTGTTCGCCTCGTCCAGCGCGTTGGTGATCTCCGACACCTCGGGCATGTCGACGCGGCGCAAGATCGCCACCGCGTGGTCACGCTCGGCGCGGAGCGGTGACTGGAACGCCTCCCAGGCCAGGTCGCGCGCGGCTTCGACCGCCTCTTTGTCCGCCGCCTCCCAGCCCTCGATCTGTGACTCCGACGCGATGCCGAACTCGATGATCCAGTCGCGCATCCGCGCCACGCAGTCGTACTCGTTCTCGAACCGCAGTCGTTCCTTCGATTTGTACCGTTCGTGGCTGCCGCTCGTGGAGTGGCCCTGTGGCTGCGTCATCTCGGTGACGTGGATGAGCGCGGGCTTGTGCTCGCGCCGGACCTTGTCGACCGCGCCGGCGTACGTCTCCAGGAGCGCGGAGTAGTCCCAGCCGCGCACGACGTAGATGTCGACGCCCGCGCGGTCGTCGGGCATGAAGCCGCGGAGCGCGGCCGAGATCGAGCCCTTCGTCGTCTGGTTCTTGATCGGGACCGAGATGCCGTAGCCGTCGTCCCAGACCGACATCGCCAGCGGCACCTGAAGCACGCCGGCCGCGTTCATCGACTCCCAGAAGAGGCCCTCGCTCGTCGCCGCGTCGCCGATGGTGCCGAACGCAACCTCGTTGCCGGCGACCGAGAACCCGTCCTGCGCGTCCTTGAGCTGCGGATTCTCCCGGTAGAGCTTGGACGCGTACGCCAGGCCGACCAGCCGCGGCATCCAGC
This sequence comes from Candidatus Dormiibacterota bacterium, assembly GCA_035689485.1. Taxonomy (GTDB): domain Bacteria; phylum Chloroflexota; class Dormibacteria; order Dormibacterales; family Dormibacteraceae; genus 40CM-4-65-16. The sequence goes on from DASSLL010000006.1 coordinate 13,831, forward strand.
CGGCGACGTTCGAGACGTCGGCCGACGTGTTCGGCGTGTCGATCGAGCGCGTGAACGCGCCGTCGTCGTCGAGGAAGCGGGTGGCGAAGTGGTTGCCCATCTGCCGGCCGCCCGACGCAGGGTCGGCCTCGAGCGAGGCGTTGCCGTACAGCTGGGCGAAGAACTCGCGCACGTTCGACATGCGCGTCGCCCACATGAACGTCTGGTCGCGGTAGTAGCCCGCTCGCCAGTCGCCGGGCCGGAACGCCTTGGCCATGGCGAGGTTGGCGACCTCCTTGCCGTCGCCGAAGATGCCGAACGTCGCGTTGCCACGCAGCACCTCGGCACGGCCGATGATGCTCGCGCGCCGGCTGCTGTACGCCAGGCGGTAATCGGCGATGACGGCTTCGGCGGCCAGGGGGGTTTTGGCCTTGCGAACGTCCCGCGCCATAACTGCAGGGTAAACGAAGGTCAGGCGGAGTTGACCTTCTCCTCCTGAGGCTTTGTCTGGCGAAGGACGCCAGGCCGGCTCGCCTGCAGCGCCTCCTTCATGTGCACGTACGCCTTGGCGAGCTCTCCCCGGCGCTCGAGGATCTCGGCGTAGACGCCGTGGCAGTTCAGGAGCCGCTCGCGCATGCCCAGCGCCTCGAAGCCGTGGATGGCATCCTCGAACTCGCGGTCGGCCCGCGCATCGTCCCCCCTGCCCGCCGCGATGCGGCCCAGCCAGACGTGCGCCTCGGCCATGCTCGCGCCCTCTTCCAGCCGCTCGGCAAGCTCCAGCGCCTCCTGCGCCAGCCCGGCCGCCCGGTCGACGTCGCCCTCTTGCATGGCGAGCTCGCACAGGCTGAGCAGCACGTGGCTCCGGCCGAACTCCAGGTCCGACTCATCGCACAGCTGCAGTGAGCGGTCGAGGTGCTTCCGCGCGGCCGCAAGGTCGCCCCGGGCCATGAGCACGAGCGCGAGGTTGTTCTCCGAGCGGGCCAGCGAGACGCGGTCGCGCAGAACCTCGAGCAGCGCCACCGAGCGCATCGTGTAGCGAGTCGCAACCTCGACCGCGCCGACCTCGTGATATGCCATCCCGAGGCCGCTGTACATCCTCGCCACCCGGCGAAGGTCGAAGATCGTGTCTCCGACCGCGATCGCCTCCTCGTACGCTGCGATCGCGCTCTCCCACTCGCGGCCCGCCACATACGCGGTCGCGAGGATGCCGAGCAGCCGCGCCTCGGTCGGAGCCGGCACCGGCTTGAGCTTGCGGCAGACGGCCAGGGCCTCCTCGGCCAGCGCCCTGGCGTCGCCGGACTGGGTCATGTTCGCGAGCGCGGCCTGGTCGCCGAGGCACTCGGCGAGCATGACGCCGTCGTTCACTGCCTCGAAGTGGGCGCGCGCCTCTTTGAGCAGCGGTGCCGCCCGGTCCGGCGTCGACGTCGCCAGGTGCGCCTGGGCGAGGAAGAAGCGGATGCGGCCGAGGTGGAACGCCGACGTGCCGCGGTCGAGGAGCGAACGGCCGAACGCGATCGCCTCGTTGCTCCGCCCGTCGGCCACCATCGCTTCGAGCTCGATCAGGTTCGCCAGCATGTCGTCCGGCGCGCCCGCCGGCTCGGCGAGGAAGAACTCGACCGGCTTGTTGGTGCGCCGCGCGATGTGCTCGAGCGTCGGCAGCGACGGACGGGTCCGGCCGGTCTCGACCAGGTAGATGGCCGGGGCCGTGACGTGCCCTCTGCCGAGCTGAGCCAGGCTCAGGCCGGCTTCGACGCGGGCTTGCTTGACGGCGCCTGGGCGAAGGTTGACCCCTGGGAGCCTGCGTCGTCGGGGCTGGGCATCTGTCGCAACGGGTGCGTCAGTGTCGGCGCTGCCCACGGACGGTCACTTTATCCCAAAACCTTCAGGGCGTTGGCAGCGGACGGGTTTGAAACGCGCGTTACAGGTTGACAAGGTAAAAAAACACTCCTAAGACCGTCACATACTTAACGTTGTTAAGTTAAGATTCCTGGCGCAGGCCGCGGTCAGAGTGCTTCCCACCGCGGCCTGCTACTACTCCCCTTTCGGCCCCCGGTCACCCCTCTCCCAAGATCCCCTCTCCCCTCAAAGGGGGAGGGGCTGACCGGGCTACCTACCGAGCGCTCGGGTAGGTCCCGAAGAGCTTGATCTGCGCGCTGGCCTCTTCCAGGTCGCTCAGCGCGGCTTCGGCGGCCGGCGCATCGCCGTTGATCGAGAAGTCGAGATAGAACCGATACTCGAACGGCCGGCCCATCATCGGCCGGCTGTCGAGGCGCGTCAGGTTGACGCCACGCCGCGCGAAGCAGTCCAGCGCGTGGGCGAGGCTGCCCGGCCGGTGCGCGGTGACGAAGGCGATCGAGCCCTTCCAGCCGCTGGCCGCGTCGCGCGGCCGGGTCGGGTCTCCTTTCTCGACCACGACGAAGCGCGTCCGGTTCTCCGAGTCGTCCTGTATGGACTCGGCGAGCACGTACAGGCCGTACCGCCTTGCCGCCGCCTTGCTCGCGATGGCGGCGGTCCCCGGCTGTCGCTGCTCGGCGACCGCCCGCGCCGCGCCCGCGGTGTCGTGGAAGGCCACCGGACGGATCTGCCGTGAGTGCAGATAGCGGTCGCACTGAGCGAGCGCCTGCGGGTGCGACAGCGCGCGCTCCACCGGACCGGGCCAGCCGAGAAGGTAGTGACGCACCGGGTGGACTTGCTCGCCGACGACGCGCATGCCCGGCAGCTCCCACAGCAGGTCCGAGACCTCCTGCACGATGCCGGCGCTCGAGTTCTCCACCGGCAGCACGGCGGCGTCGACGGCGCCCATGGACAGGGCTTCGAACGTCAGCCGAAAGGTCGCGAACCCGACGGCGGACGCATCCGGGAAGACGGAGTTGACCGCCTCCTCGGAGTAGGCGCCGGGCTCGCCTTGATACGCGACTCTTCTACTGCTCACCCGAAGATCAGATGCCGGAGCGCGTCCGCCACGTGGTTGTGGTCGTGGAGCTGATCCGTGACCGGCGGGTGACCGTTGCCTTCGTGACCATTGCTCGTCTCGGCCATGGCGGCGATCTTGCGCAGGTCCTCGTCGGTGACCTCTTTCTTGGTGTCGGCCAGCGCGAGGAACCGCTGCCACGCCTCGTCGCCCTTGCCGTCGGCGAGCTTGATGCCGAGGCGGTCGAGGCGGTGGTGGAACGCGTGCCGGCCCGAGCGCGCGGTCAGCACGATGCGCGAGTCGGCGAGGCCGACGTCCTCGGGTTTCATGATCTCGTAGTTCAGGCGGTCCTTCAGGACGCCGTCCTGGTGGATGCCGGACGCGTGCGCGAACGCGTTCGCGCCGACGACGGCCTTGTTCGGCTGCACCGGCGTGCCGGTGAGCTCCGACACCAGGCGCGACGTGCGAGTGATCTCAGTCGTCTCGACGCCGCATTCGAGGCCGAGTTTGTTCTGACGCACGCGGAGCAACATCACCACCTCTTCCAGCGAGGTGTTGCCCGCGCGCTCGCCGATGCCGTTGATCGTGCACTCGACCCGGCGCGCGCCGGCCTCGAGCGCCGCCAGGGTGTTCGCCACCGCCAGGCCGAGGTCGTTGTGGCAGTGGACCGAGAACAACGCCCCCGCACTGCCGCGCGCCTCGGCGATCGTCCGGCGGACGATCTGACCGAACTCGTACGGCAGGCAGTACCCGGTCGTGTCCGGGATGTTGATGACGTTCGCGCCGGCGGCGATCATCGTCTCCACCGTCTCGACCAGGTAGTCGGGGTCAGCGCGCCCCGCGTCCTCGGGCGAGTATTCGACCTTGTCGCACAGGAACCGGGCGTACTCGACCATCTCGGCGCCGCGCTTCAGCACCTGCTCGCGGGTCATGCCCAGCTTCCTCTGGATGTGGACATCGGAGACCGAAAGCACGATGTGGATCTGCGGGTCCTCGGCATCTTTGATCGCCCCCCACACCGCGTCGATGTCCTCGCGGACCGCTCGGGCGAGCGCGGTCACCGTGGCGCCACGGACCTCGCGCGCGATGCGCCGGCAGGCCTCGAAGTCACCTGGCGATGAGATCGGAAAGCCGGCTTCGATGACGTCGACGCCGAGCCGCTCGAGCTGCCGCGCGATGCGCAGCTTCGAGTTGGCGTCGAGGTGAAAGCCCGGCGACTGCTCGCCATCCCGCAGCGTCGTGTCGAAGATGAATACGCGGTCGGGCGTGATGTCTCTCATCTCTCTACAGGCTCCAGCCAGGTCATCATCGAGCGAAGCTCTCGACCGACCTGCTCAATCTGGTGGTCGGCATCCTTGCGCCGCATGGCCATGAAGTGCTCGCGACCGTTGGAGTTCTCGTCCAGCCACCGCTCGGCGAACGAGCCGTCCTGGATCTCGGCCAGGACGCGGCGCATCGTCTGGCGGACGTGGTCGTCGATCACGCGGGGCCCCGAGACGTAGTCGCCGAACTCGGCGGTGTCGGAGACCGAGTAACGCATGAAGCCGAGGCCGCCGCGGTACATCAGGTCGACGATGAGCTTCAGCTCGTGCAGGACCTCGAAGTACGCGAGCTCAGGCTGGTAGCCCGCCTCGACCAGCGTCTCGAACCCGGTCTTGACGAGCGACGAGACGCCGCCGCACAGCACCGCCTGCTCGCCGAACAGGTCGGTCTCGGTCTCCTCCTTGAACGTCGTCTCCAGGATGCCCGCCCGTCCCGCGCCGAGCGAGCGCGCGTAGGCCAGCGCCCGCGGCCAGGCCTTGCCGGTCGCGTCCTGGTGGACCGCGATCAGCGCCGGCACCCCCTGGCCGGACACGTAGGTGCTGCGCACCAGGTGGCCCGGGCCCTTGGGCGCGATCATCGCCACGTCGATGTCGGCGTTGGGCCGGATCTGCGCGAAGTGGATGGCGAAGCCGTGGGCGAACAGCAGCAGCGAACGCGGCTGCAGGTGGGCCTCGATCGACTCACGGAAGAGCTTGCCCTGGCCCGCGTCCGGAGTCAGGACCATGACCACGCTCGCTTCGGACACCGCCTCGGGCACCGGAACGGCGCGCAGGCCGTCCTCTTCGACACGCTGGATCGACTTGCTGCCGGGGTAGAGGCCCACGCGCACGTCCTCGCCCGAGTCGCGCAGGTTGAGCGCATGCGCCCGGCCCTGGCTGCCGTAGCCGATCACGGCCACCGGCTCGCCCAGGTTGGGCGGGCAGTCGGCGTCGTAGTGGATCTTCATGCGGTTCTCCTCATGACGACGGGGCCGGACCGTGCCACGTCGACGATTCCGTGCCGGTGCAGCTCGTCGACGAACGCGCCGACCTCGTCGCGCTCGCCGGTGAATTCGACAGTCGTGCCCTTGGGGCCGGTGGCCAGCACCTTCGCGCCGTGCCGGAGCAGGCCGTCGAGCTCCGCAGCGGCGACGGTCGCCATGACCATCTCCCGGCTGTGGATCTCGTCCGCGGTGACGTCCTCCACGTCCACCACCTCGACCAGACGCTCGAGCTGCTTGCGCACCTGGTCGGCCTCGGCGTGGCCGTGGTCGACCTGGAGCGTGATCCGCAGGCGGCCGGGCTTCCGGCTCGGACCGACCGAGATGCCGCGGACGTGGAAGCCTCTCCGGCGGATCGCGCCCGAGACCTTGGTCAGCGTGTTCGGCCCGTCCTCGACCTCGACCGAAAGCACGCGGATCTTGTCCTCCCCACCGGGTGGGGCATTCAGAGGGGAGCCGCCGGAGGGGCTCGTCATGATTCCGGCGCCTCCCAGAACTCGTTGAGGCTCTTGCCGATGGGGACGATCGGGTAGACGTTGGCCTCCGGGTCGATGCGGAAGTCGATGAGGAAGGGCCCCTTCGTGCGCTCGGCGGCGTCGAACGAGGGCCCGACATCCTCCAGCTTCTCGACCCGCAGCGCGGGCAGGCCATAAGCCTCCGCCAGCTTGACAAAGTCCGGCATGTGGGTCAGGTCGACCTGGGAGCGCACGCCCCCGTAGAAGTCGTCCTGGAACTGCCGCACCATGCCGAGCGAGAAGTTGTTGAGGAGCACGATCTTGACGTCGAGCTGGTGCTCGACGGCCACCGAGAGCTCCTGCGCCGTCATCACGAACCCGCCCTCGCCGGCGACGCACCAGACCGGGACGTCGGGCCGGGCGAACTTCGCGCCGATCGCCGCCGGGAGGGCGAAGCCCATGGTGCCGGCGCCGCCGGAGTTGATGAACAGCCCTGGCCGGTCGTAGTTCCACCAAAGCGCCGCCCAGATCTGGTTCTGGCCGACGTCGGCGACGACGATCGCCTCGCTGCGGGCGCGCCCGTACATGTCGATCAGCACGTCCTGCGGCTGCAGGCGGCCGTTCGACTTCCGGTAGCGAAGCGGGTGCTCCTCGCGCCAGCGGTCGATCTGCTGCAGCCAGGCCGCACGGCCTGGGTTCAGCGCCGCGACGTGCGGCAGCATGGCGGCGAGCGCCGCCTTCGCGTCCGCCACCAGCTCGATGTGCGGGCGCACGTTCTTGCCCATCTCCGAGCCGTCGATGTCGACGTGGATGAAGGTCTTGACGTTCGGCGCGAAATCCGCGAGCTTCGCGGTCACGCGGTCGTCGACGCGCATGCCGACCATCATCAGGACGTCGGCGTTCTGCACCGCCTTGAGATTCCAGCCCGTGCCCATGAAGCCGGTCATGTGCAGGGACAGAGGGTGCTTGACCGGGAAGGCGCCGATCCCGAGCAGCGTCGTGCCCACCGGCGTCGCGGCCCCCTCCGCAAGCTCCAGCAGCTGAGGCTCGGCGTGGCTCAGGAGGACGCCGTGTCCGGCCAGGATCACCGGGCGCTCGGCCGCCGCCAGGGCCACGGCCGCCTGTCGGGCGCCATCCAAGTCGACGTGGCCGTTCAGCCTGTAGCCCGCGATGTCGACTCCGTCGGGAGTGACGCGGTCGGCGTCGGCCTGCTGCACGTCGCGGCAGATGTCGATGAGCACGGGCCCCGGCCGGCCGGTGGTGGCGATGTGGAAGGCCTCGTGGATGACGCGCGGCAGCTGGTCGATCCTGGTCACCAGGTAGCTGTGCTTGGTCACCGAGCTCGTCGCGCCGATGACGTCCGACTCCTGAAAGGCGTCCCGCCCGACGACCGTGCTCGGCACCTGGCCGGTGATGGCGACCATCGGCACCGAGTCCATGTAGGCGGTGCAGAGGCCCGTGACCAGGTTCAAGGCGCCGGGACCGGAAGTCGCGAACACGACGCCGGGCCTGCCGCTCGCGCGGGCGTACCCGTCCGCCATGTGCGCGGCGCCCTGCTCGTGCCGGACCAGGATGTGCTTGAGCTTCGGGTGCTCGTGCAGGTGCTGGTAGAGCGGCAGGTTGGCGCCGCCCGGGTAGCCGAAGACGTACTCGACGCCTTCGCGCTCCAGCGCTTCCAGCACCATGTCGGCTCCGGTCATATTCGTGGCGGTCTCCTTGGAAATGAGAAAGCCCCCGCCTCTCGGTCGGGGGCTTTTGCGATCTGTCTGGCGGTTCTGGCTAGGTCGCGCGTGCCCCCGATGCAATGCCGATAAGGCCCAGAAGGCCCAGAAGTACGAGGCCGAGCGCGCGCGACTGCGTCATGAGGTCGTGAATGTTAACGAGCCATCGGTCGCTCCGGGTTGTACCCAGGACACAAATTCCCTGCCGTGTGGCTGCGTAAAGTTGTCGGTCGCCATGGCCCGCACGCTCGCGCAGAAGGTATGGGACGCCCACGTCGTCCGCGCGGCCGAGGGCGAGCCCGACCTGCTGTTCGTCGACCTCCACCTCGTCCACGAGGTCACCTCCCCCCAGGCTTTCGAGGGCCTGCGCATGGCCGGCCGCCACGTCCGGCGCCCCGACCTGACGGTGGCGACGATGGACCACAACGTGCCCACTAGAGGCGGCGTGCGCTCGGCCGACGAGCTCTCGCGGAGGCAGATGGAGGTGCTGGCCGAGAACTGCCGGCGCGAGGGCATCGCGCTCCACCAGATCGGGAGCCGGCGGCAGGGCATCGTCCACGTCATCGGCCCCGAGCTCGGGCTGACTCAGCCGGGGATGCTGATCGTCTGCGGCGACTCCCACACCTCGACCCACGGCGCGTTCGGGGCGCTGGCGTTCGGCATCGGGACGTCGGAGGTCGAGGTCGTCCTGGCGACGCAGTGCCTGCCGCAGAAGAAGCAGGGCGACCTGGCGGTCGACGTCACAGGCGACCTGCCGCTCGGCGTCACCCCCAAGGACATCGTGCTCGGGCTCATCGGCCGGACCGGCACCTCCGCCGGGCAGGGCCATCTGGTCGAGTACCGGGGCGCGACGATCCGCGGCCTGTCGATGGAGGGCCGCATGACCGTCTGCAACATGTCCATCGAATGGGGCGCCAAGGCCGGGATGGTGGCGCCGGACGACACCACGTTCGCGTACGTCGAGGGCCGGCCTTTTGCGCCCAGGGGGGCGGCCTGGGAGAAGGCGCTCGACTACTGGCGGTCGCTGCAAAGCGAGGAAGGCGCCGTGTTCGGCGGCGTCATCGAGCTCGACGCGTCGAGGCTCGAGCCGCACGTCACCTGGGGCACGACGCCTGCCCAGGTGGTGCCGGTCACCGGCCGCGTGCCGGCGCCGCGTTCGGAGACCGACGAGCGGGCGCTGCGCTACATGGACCTGGCCCCGGGCACCGCGCTGGCCGACATCGCCATCGACCGCGTGTTCATCGGCTCGTGCACCAACGCGCGCCTGGAGGACCTGCGCGCCGCGGCCGGCGTGATCCAGGGGCGGCGCGTGCACCCCAAGGTCCGCGCGATGGTGGTGCCCGGCTCGACGTTGGTCAAGGCGGCGGCCGAGAAGGAAGGCCTGGACGTGGTCTTCAAGGCGGCCGGCTTCGAGTGGCGCAACGCCGGCTGCTCGATGTGCCTGGGCATGAACCCGGACATCCTGGCGCCGGGCGAGCGCTGCGCATCGACGTCGAACCGCAACTTCGAGGGCCGCCAGGGGTCGGGCGGGCGGACGCACCTGATGTCGCCGCCCATGGCCGTCGCCGCGGCCATCACCGGCCATCTGGTCGACGTGCGGGAGCTGCTGTAGCCATGCCGTCTCCTGTCAAGCGCGTTGAAGGCCGCATGGCGCCGCTCGACCTGGCCGATGTCGACACCGACCAGATCATCCCCAAGCAGTTCTTGAAGAGGATCGAGCGCACCGGCTACGGGCCCTTCCTTTTCTATGACTGGCGGGCGAGAGGCGGTTTCGTCCTCGACCGTCCCGAGTACGCGGGCGCGTCGGTGCTCCTCGCCGGCGCGAACTTCGGCTGCGGCTCCTCGCGCGAGCACGCGCCGTGGGCGCTGCGCGACTTCGGCTTCCGCGCCATCATCGCGCCCTCGTTCGCCGACATCTTCCGCGCCAACTGCTACAAGACCGGCCTGCTCGCGATCACGCTGCCCGCGTCGCAGGTCAGGCACCTGATGGACCTGGTGTCGGAGGACCCGACGGCGAAGGTCGCGGTCGACCTGGAGCGCCTAGAGGTGCGCGGCGACGGGTTCGGCTACGCGTTCGAGGTCGACCCGTTCGCGCGGCAGATGCTGCTCGGCGGCCTGGACGAGGTGTCACTGATCGAGCGGCACGACGCCGACATCGCCGCGTTTGAGGGGCGTCGCGCGGACTGGCTCCCCGCCGTCAGGTAACTCAGGCGGGTGGACCAACACCATTTGCCGCCCTATTCCGTTGACCTATTGACACATGACAGGTCGAAGAGGAGGGGCTGACTCGGTTCTGAGCATGGCACTGCTCCTGGTCTTTCTTGGCGCTTGCGGAAATGGAAACTCTTCGCCTTCAACGTCCAGCCAGGCGTCGGCCAGCCCGACCGCGGTCGCGTGTACCTCGGGCGGACCAGCTTCGGCTTCGTGGACCTCGCCCGACAAGCGCACCACGACGACTCCGCCGATCGTGTCGGCGCGGGTCTCCGGCAATACGCTGGCACTGACCTTCGATCAGGGCACACCCGCATTCGAGGTCACACCCCAGGCGACCGCCCACTTCACCGCCACGGACGGGCGCGGTGGCGAGGTCGACCTCTCGGGCGCCGCCGGCGTTCTGATCGTGCTCCGCGGTTTTCGCGGTGACATGCAGAACTACACAGGCCCGAAGGACTTCATGCCTCAAGGTTCGACTCTGGTCGAGGTCCGGGAGATCGGCGATTTCGAAGGGGTCATCGGCTGGGCAGCCGGCCTGACGTCGCCCGGCTGCGCAGGGGTGACGATCGGCGCGGCCAGTCTGACCTTCCACTTCCAGCCCGGCCACTGACAGGTCGGCTCGGGCTACGGCTTGAGCATCGCGCCTTCGGAAGCAGAACCCACGAGAGCCGCGTAGCGCGCCAGCACGCCGTGCCGGTAGTGCGGTTCCGGCGCCGACCAGTCCTTCATGCGCGCCGCGATGTCGATTCCCTCCACCCCGAGAAGGCGGCGCTCGACGTCCATCACGATGACGTCGCCGTCGCGTAGGGCCGCCAGCGGCCCGCCCACCGCCGCCTCGGGCGCGACGTGCCCGACCATCAACCCCTGGGTGGCCCCCGAGAACCGGCCGTCTGTGACCAGCGCCACCGAGTCGCCAAGCCCCTCGCCGACGATGGCGGCGGTGACGCCGAGCATCTCGCGCATGCCCGGCCCGCCCCGCGGCCCCTCGTAACGGATGACCACGGTGTCGCCCGGCTTGATCTTGCCGCCGTAGACCGCACCAAACGCATCCTCCTCGCGGTTGAAGACGCGTGCTGGACCTCGATGCGATGTCGGTGTGTGCGCTGTGACTTTGACCACCGAGCCTTCGGGGGCGAGGTTGCCGCGCAGGATGACCAGGCCGCCCTCCGACCGCAGCGGCGCCGAGAGCGGGGCGACGACCTGCTGACCGGCCGTTTCCGACACGTGCTCGCACTCCTCGCCGAGCGTGCGACCCGTCACGGTCAGCGCGTCGCCGTCGGCATATCCGCCGTCGAGCAGCCGGCGTGTCAAAAGCGCGATCCCGCCCGCGCGGTGCAGCTCCACCGCCGCGAAGCGACCGCCCGGCTTGAGGTCGCACAGCAGCGGAGTCCGCTTGCTGATGCGATCGATGTCATCGATCGCCAGGTCGACGCCGACTTCACGCGCGAGCGCCAGCAGGTGCAGCACCGCGTTGGTCGAGCCGCCGCTCGCCGCGACCGCGGCGATGGCGTTGTCGAACGCGGGCCGGGTCAAGATGCGCGACGGCCGGAGGTCGTTCTCGAGCGCGTTCATCACGACGGGGCCTATGCCCTCCGCGGCGACACGCTTCTCCGGGACCACCTGCGGTATGGAGTTGAATCCCACGGGCGACAGACCGATGACCTCCATGACCATGGACATCGTGTTGGCGGTGTACTGGCCGCCGCAGGCGCCGGCGCCTGGACACGCCACCATCTCGAGCTCGGCGAGGTCGGCGTCCGTGATCTTGCCCGCCGCGGCGGCGCCGATCGCCTCATAGACGTCGCCGACCGCCACCTGCGTGCCCCGCCACGAGCCGGGAAGGATCGACCCGCCATACAGCAGCACGCCGGGGCGATCGAGCCTGACCAGCGCCATCGCCGATCCGGGGATCGTCTTGTCGCACGCGACCAGGGAGACGATCGCGTCGAACATGTGACCGCGCGCCACCAGCTCGATCGAGTCGGCGATGACCTCGCGGCTCACCAGCGAGGTCTTCATGCCCTCGGTACCCATGGTGATGCCGTCTGAGATGGCGATCGTGTTGAACTCCATCGGATTGGCGCCGGAAGCGCGGATCCCGGCCTTCAGCGGGACCGCCAGGTCACGCAGGCCGAAGTTGCACGGCATCGTCTCGGTCCAGCAATTGGACACGCCGATGAACGGTTTCTCGATGTCTTCGGCGGAAAGACCGATGGCGTGGAGGAACGATCGCGCGCCCGCACGGTCGCGGCCCTGGTAGAGGGTTCGGCTCGGCAGGTCACGCGCCGGCATGCAGATATGATCGCGCGGTGGCGACCGTCGCGGCACGCGTCTCCCATATGTCGCTTCTGACGTACGCGCGATGGATGCTTTACGTCACCGTCGGCGCACTGCCGCTCTACGTCGTGCGCTGGCATTACGGTCCCCTGCCGACCACGCTGCTCGAGACGCTGATCATCCTCACCGTCGTCCTCTACGTGGTCGCGAGGTGGCGCGAGGGAATGCGCCGGCCGCTCGCATCGGCGTACGACATCCCCATCGTGGCCCTGCTCCTCGCAGGAGCGATCGCGGTCGTGGTCGCGAACGATCACCGCACGGCGCTTGGGCTCTATCGCGCGTACTTCATCGAGCCGGTGGCGATTTTCTACGTGGCCATCGACCTGCTGCAGAACATCGAGCAGGTCACCGAGGCCATCGTCGCCTTTGCTGTCGGTTCGTCCGCCTTCGCGTTGATCAACCTCGCGGTCTTCGCGCAGGCGTTGACGGCGCATGCGGTCAACGTCGGCTCAGCCCCAAATGCGTTCTACGGCGACGCGAACTACGTCGCCATGTACCTCGAGCCGCCGGTCGCGATCGCGGCGGGGTTCCTGCTGTTCGGGCAGAACGCTCGAGCGAGATGGCTCGGAGCCCTGTGGCTCGCCGTCAGCGGTGCGGGGCTGGCCGTCATGTTCTCCAAGGGAAGCTGGGCCGCCCTGCTCGGGCTCGTCCTGCTCGTGGTGATCACCGCGCCGAGATGGCGCCTCCCGGTGCTCGGCGCGCTCGTCGCCGCCGCGGTCATCGCCACGCAGATCCCGCTGGTCATGCAGCGCCTTTCGACCATCCCGCCGTCCCTCAACGGCCGCCAGGAGCTGTTCGGCGCGGCGCTCGGCATGATCCGTGACCATCCCATCTTCGGCCTGGGGTTGGGCGGGTTCAGCTTCCAGTTCCGGGGGACCAGCCCCGAGATCTACCCGCACGACATATGGCTGACGTTCTGGGTCGAGCTCGGCATCCTCGGCGTCATCGCCTTCGCGGTGATCCTGTTCGGCCTGTTGTGGAGAGGCTGGCGCGCGTGGCCGGGTCTTGCCGATGCGTACCGGCCCGCGCTGTGGGGCGGGCTCGCCGCGCTCGTCCTCTGGACGATCCACGGCGTGGTCGACTCGCCTTACTGGAAGAACGACATGAGCGTCGAGTTCTGGATGCT
>DASSLL010000007.1:0-2100 GCA_035689485.1 Candidatus Dormiibacterota bacterium
AGACCCGGGATCTGTCGCTCCAGCTTCTGGCGTACCTCCTGGATGAAGCCGGCGACCGTCTCGTCGTCGACGTCAGGCATGGCCGCGCGCAGGCGCTCGGCCGCGACACCGGCGAGGTAGCTCGCCAGCGGCGCGAACCGCCGTTCCTGGGTGTGCGCGGCCACCCGCGCGATCTCGAGCAGCTCCAGCGCGACCCTTGAATCCAGCGTCGGCTTCGCGATGGTCGCGCCCCGCCGGCGGGCGGCGTCGACCCAGTCCTGGCCCAGCGCGTCGAAGAACTCGTTCATCCGTCAGACACTAGCCTTAAACGAGAGATGGAGTTCACGACCAGGCCCGAGCTCAAGGGAACGTTCGGGATGGTGAGCTCCACGCACTGGCTGGCGACGCAGTCCGGGATGGCCGTCCTCGAGAGGGGCGGCAACGCTTTCGACGCAGCGGTCGCCGCAGGTTTCGTGCTCCAGGTGGTCGAGCCGCACCTCAACGGCCTGGGTGGCGACCTGCCGGTCGTCTTCTGGGACGCGACCCGAAGCAAGGCCGAGGTCATCTGCGGCCAGGGTCCCGCGCCGGCCGCGGCGAGCATCGACCGCATCCACGAGATGGGACTGAACCAGATCCCCGGCACGGGCCTCGTGGCGGCTTGCGTGCCCGGCGCTTACGGCGCGTGGCTCACGCTGCTCCGCGACCACGGCACGTGGCGGCTGGGCGACGTGCTCGAATTCGCCGCCGGGTATGCGAGCGGCGGATATCCGCTGCTGCCGCGCATCGTCGACGCGCTCGCGATGGTCGAGCCGCTGTTTCGCGAGCACTGGCCGGCCTCGGCGGCCGTGTACCTGGCCGATGGTCTGCCGCGGCCATGGCAGGTCTTCCGCAACCGCGACCTCGCCGCGACGTACGCGCGGCTGCTGCGCGAAGCCGAGTCGTCGGGTCCCGGCCGGGAAAGGCAGATCGACGCCTCGCTGCGCGCTTTCTACTCCGGGTTCGTCGCCGATGCGGTGGAGCGGCACTGCCGCAAGGCGGCGATGGACAGCTCGGGAGGCGCGCACGCGGGCCTGCTGACGGCCGCCGACCTCGCGCGCTTTGCGGCCCGCCACGAGACGCCGCTCACGGCCGACTTTCGCGGCTGGACGGTCGCCAAGTGCGGTCCGTGGAGCCAGGGGCCCGTGTTCCTGCAGCAGCTTCGCCTGCTCGAGGGCTTCGACCTGGAGACCGCGGGGTTTCTCTCGGCCGAGCACATCCACCTCGTCACCGAGTGCGCGAAGCTCGCGTTCGCCGACCGCGAGGCGTGGTACGCCGACCCTGACTTCGCCGAGGTGCCGGTCCGCGAGCTCGTCTCGCGCGAGTACGCAGGCCGGCGCCGCGGCCTCGTCGGCGACCGCGCTTCGTTCGAGCTGCGCCCGGGCAGCCCTGGCGGCAAGGCTCCGCGCCTGCCCGGCCGGGAGGTGCAGGAGCTCCACGCCCGGCACGCGGCGATGCCGGGCGACACCGTGCACGTCGCCGTCGCCGACCGGCACGGCAACCTCGTCGCCTGCACCCCCAGCGGCGGCTGGCTGCAGAGCTCGCCCGTGATCGATGGTCTCGGCTTCTGCCTCGGCACGCGGGCGCAGATGTTCAACCTCGACCCCCAGCACCCCAACCGCGTCGAGGGCGGCAAGCGTCCTCGGACCACGCTGAGCCCGACCGTCGCGGTGCACGAGGACGGCCGCCGCATCGGCTTCGGCACGCCGGGCGGCGACCAGCAGGACCAGTGGACGCTCGCGGTGCTGCTGCGCCATCTCCACCACGGGCTCGACCTGCAGACGGCGATCGACATGCCGCTGTTCACCAGCCGGCACTTTCCGCAATCGTTCTATCCGCGCCGGATCGAGCCCAATCGGCTGCTGGTCGAGGAGCGCTGGGGCGAGCCGACGATCACCGGCCTGCGCCGACGTGGCCACGACGTGCAGGTGGAAGGGCCGTGGGCGCTCGGCCGCGTCTGCGCGGTCGGCCGCCAGGACGGCATGGTAATCGCGGCGGCGACGCCGCGCCTGATGCAGGCCTATGCGATCGGGCGGTGAGCCAGCACGGGCAGCAGGAACGCGCCGATCAGCAGGCCGGTCGGCT
>DASSLL010000008.1:0-6009 GCA_035689485.1 Candidatus Dormiibacterota bacterium
GTCGCGCTCCGCGGGCGGCAGACTGTCTTTCAGGAGCATCTGGCCGTCGGTGATGTTGATGTTGGCGATTCGATCCGGGCCGGTGTGAGTCACATCCAGGATGCCTACGACTCTGAACGAGCGGCTCGTTGCACCGCCGGACGGGTTGATCGGCAGGTCGAGTGTGTCGCCGATCGTCTTCTTCAATTCTTGCGCGATCGCAGATCCCAGGACCACCTCGCCGCTCGAGTCCGCATCGATCGCGTGGCCCTTCGAGTAGCTGGTCCTGAGGGCGCTCCACGCTGCTTCCGTCGGATCACCGGCGACGATCGAGTCCGCCACCGCGACGCCTCCCGTCTCAACCGCACCAGTCTTGGCGTCAAAGCGGTACGAGGGAAAGGCGGTCTTCACTCCGGCCACCTGCTTGATCTCGTCGATCTTCGTGAGCGGCAGCGTCAAATGGCCGGCTTGTGCGGTGACCAGGATGGTGCCTCCGTAGAAGGCGGTGTCCGCTGACGAGGCACCGCTGCTGGTGCTCGTCCCGCATCCCGAAGCCAATGCTGCGACGCCGATCGCGATGCCGGCGATGATCGGGACCCGGCGCACGCTCAGCGTGTCGGGTCGGCGGATGCGGCCGACGGCAGGACGAGCTGGTAGCGGTGCTCTGGTCGCCCAGGGGCTCCGTACCGCATCGTCACCTCGGCCCGCCCGAGCTGGCACATGTGGTCGAGGTAGCGCCTTGCCGTCACGCGGCTTACCCCCGCCGCCTCGGCGACCGCCGTGGCCGTGAGACCGGACTCCGACTTGCCGAGCACCTGGACGATCAGGTTCAGCGTCGTGTCAGAGAGTCCTTTGGGTAAAGGTTCGTTGCTTGCCGACCGCAGAGCGCTGAAGATGCGGTCGACGTCGCCCTGCTCGGCCTTCCCCATATGCCGCATCCGCTCGTGCGCGGCGGCGTAGGAAAGCAGCTTTTCCTCGAAGGCCTGGAACAGGAACGGCTTGATCAGATAGTGGATGACGCCTCCGCGCATGGCGGCACGCAAGCTGTCTACTTCGCGCGCGGCCGTGATCGCGATCACGTCGACGGCGGTATGGTCGTCCTCGCGAAGGCGCTGCAGCACTTCGAGACCGCTCATGTCGGGAAGGTAGACGTCGAGCAGGACGAGGTCGGGCCGGATCCGGTCGACCGCCTCGAGGGCCGCCTTCCCGGTGTGCGCGCGGCCGGCGACGGAGAAGCCAGGCACGCGCTCGGTGTATGCGCAGTGGAGGTCTGCGACGCGAAAGTCATCCTCGACGACGAGCGTTCGAATCACCGGCGCTCGGCCACCCCGACGGGGATCCGAATCGTGAAGACGGCGCCGCCCTGGTTGACCACGGTAACCGTCCCTCCGTGACGTGATGCGATTTGCTTGACCAGGGCCAGCCCGAACCCTCGCCGCTTTCGCCCCGCTCCGTTCTTGGTGCTGAAGCCTTCCTGGAAGATCTGGCCGTCGAGTTCCTCGGGCACTCCGCCACCGGAGTCGTGGACCTGCATCACAACCTGGCCGTCCTCCTCGGTGACCGACACCCTGACCCACCGCTCGTCCGTCGACGATGCGGCCGCGGCATCGAGCGCATTGTCGATGAGGTTGCCCAGCAATGTGATCAGGTCCTCGCTGTCCACCGAGCTGCGCGTCATCACGGTCTTGTCGCTGACGCGAAACTCGATGCCGCGCTCGTTGGCGATTGCAGCCTTGGCCAGCAGCAGCGCGCCCAGCACTGGGTCCCCGACACGATCGAGCAGTGATTCGGTGAGCTCTTGTTGAAGACCGGAGGTCTGCGCGATCAGCTTCATCGCGTCCTCGGCGCGGCCCATCTGGACGAGGCCGGCGATGGTGTGGAGCCGGTTCGCGAACTCGTGCGCTTGGGCCCGCAGCGCGTCGGTCAGGCTGTCGACGCCCATGCCGTGCGACAGGATCTCGAGCTCGGTTGTGTCGCGGAACGTGGCCACGTGGCCGATCTCTCGACCTCGCGTTCTGATCGCCCGTCGGCTGCCGATGAGGACACGGTCACCGGCAAGGAGCACTTCGTCCTGGTCCTTCAGCTTGCCCGAGAGGAAGCTCTGGAGCCGGCCGGGCGGCAGAATCTGGGCGGCTTTCCGCCCGATGCAATCTTCGGGGAGACTGAGCAGGCGCCGCGCCTCAGCGTTGGCCAGCGTGATGGTCCCGTCCCGATCCGTCGCGATGGCGCCTTCGTGGATGCCCTGCAGGCTTGCCTCGCGCTCCTCGAGAAGGCCCGCGATCTCGTACGGCTCGAGGCCGAACGTCTGCCGTTTCACGCGCGATGCGAGGAGCCACGAGGCGAGCACGCCGATGGCAAGCGACGGCAGGAGCGTCACCGCGAAGGCAGGCAGCTCGTCGCGGAAGCGCTGTGCTAGCGACGGCTCTGGATAACCCACGGACACCATGCCGATCACCTTGCCGTCGTAGAAGATCGGCGCCTTGCCGCGAGCGGCGATGCCGAGCGTGCCGCGCTGGACACCGACCCATGTGTTGCCGGCGAGCACGGAGCCAGGGTCCTCGTCGACCTGCTTGCCGATCAGCGTCGGGTTCGGGTGCGAGTAGCGGATGCCTTGAGCATCCGTCACGACGACGTAGCTGGCGCCCGTGGCATGGCGGACGCTTTCGGCGGTCTTCTGGATCGTTGCATTGGGGTCGCCCTCCAGAATTGCGCTCTGAACGGCCGTGTTGTTCGCCACCGACTCGGCAATCGCAAGCGAACGTTCCTCGGACTGGCGGTCAAGCTCCTGGCTCGCCTGCCAGACCGCCGCGGCGACTCCGATCAGGGCGGAGACGAAGATGATCGCGATCTGGAAGCCGAGGATCTGATAGGCGAGCGGTAGGCGGGTCTTCACGGCTTGTTCGTGATCCTAGAACGAATTCTGCAACCGGGCTTTCGACCAAAAAGACCAAAACGGCCACAACGACCGCATGGCTTGAAGGTCCGGGCCGCCTGCCTCACGCTCAAACTCCGATGACCGCCGCGATCCAGCTCCACGGCGTGACCAAGCGGTTCCTCACCCCCTCGGGCACCGTCTACACAGCGCTGCGCGACCTCGACATGACGATCCAGCCGGGAGAGTTCTGCGCCGTTGTCGGGCCGACCGGCTGCGGCAAGTCGACGACGCTGGGCCTCATCTCCGGTCTCGAGCCGCCGAGCGACGGCCTGGTCGAGGTCTACGGCAAGCGCGTCGACGGCATCGCCGATGGCATCGGCTACGTATTCCAGTCCGACGCGGTGTTTCCATGGAAGACGGTCCTCGACAACGTCGCGGCGGGTCCCCGCTATCGCGGCGTCGCGCAGCGAGAGGCGCGCGACCGGGCACGGGAGTGGATCGCGCGCGTCGGGCTCGCCGGTTTCGAAGACCGCTATCCGTATCAGCTGTCGGGCGGCATGCGGAAGCGCGTCGCGTTGGCCCAGAGCCTCATCAACAGCCCACGGATCCTGCTCATGGACGAGCCGTTCAGCGCTCTCGACGTCCAGACCCGCGCGCTGATGGAGAACGAGCTGCTGGGCCTGTGGTCGGCAAGCTCGGCGTCCGTCGTCTTCGTCACCCATGACCTCGAGGAGGCGATTTCGCTCAGCGACCGCGTCTTCGTGATCACCGCCGGCCCGGGCACGGTGAAGAGCAACTATCCCGTCGACCTGCCGCGGCCGCGCAACGTGGCGGAGATCCGGCTGCAGCCGCATTTCCTCGAGATCTACGAGGAGATCTGGAAGGACCTGCGGGACGAGGTCCTCGTGAGCTATGAGCGTCAGAAGCGCGGCGCGGCTTAGGATGCGCCACGTCGACACGCAGGCGGCGACGGCTCCCGCCGCCTCGCCGCGCCGGAACCGCGCGCGCCGCTATCAGCTCCAGGTCATCGGCCTGCGCATCGTGCTCGCGGTCGTCATCCTCGGCGCCTGGGAGCTTGGCGCGCGTGTCAGCGACTGCAACACACCGGGCGGTGTCTGCATCGTCGACAAGTTCTTCTGGTCGCAGCCGTCCGACATCGCGCAAAAGCTGTGGACGTGGTTCACGCAAGGCACCGACCTCGGACCGATCTGGGACCAGGTCCTCGTCACAATGGAGGAGACCGTCGGCGGCTTCGTCGTCGGCTCGGTGCTGGGCATCATCTTCGGCGTCGCGCTCGGGCGCAACCGGCTGCTCGCCGACGTGCTGAGCCCGTACATCAAGGGCGCCAACGCGATCCCACGCGTGGTCGTCGGCGCGCTGTTCGCCGTCTCGCTCGGCCTCGACATCAAGGCGAAGATCGCGACCGCCTCGGTGCTCGTCTTCTTCGTCGTCTTCTTCAACGCGTTCCAGGGCGTGCGTGAGGTCGATCGCAACCTGATCGCCAACGCCCGCATCCTGGGCGCCAACAACCGCCGGCTGACGACCGAGATCGTCATCCCGTCGGCGCTTTCGTGGATCGTCGCCAGCCTGCACACGAGCTTCGGGCTGGCCCTGGTCGGCGCGGTCGTAGGCGAGCTGTTCGGCGCGACGCAGGGCGTCGGCGAGCTGATCTACCTGTCGAAGAACCTCTTCGACACCGCGGGCGTGTTTGCGGGCATGGCCCTGCTCGCTGCCATGGCGCTGGTGGCAGAGGCGTTGATCACAGCGCTCGAGAACCGTCTCATCAGGTGGCGGCCGCCCGTCGCCACCGAGACACGAATCTGAGGAGGAAAGAACGTATGCGGTTGCGTTGGATGGCTTCGGTCGTGGCGGTAGCGGCGATGCTCGCCGCCTGTGGCGGCAGCAGCCCGAGCAGCTCGGGCAACAGTCAGCAAACGGTCTCTCTCAAGATCATGGTCGGCGGCCTGAACAAGCAGATCTATCTGCCGAACATGCTCACACAGCGCCTCGGCTACTTCACCGACCAGCACCTCAACGTGACGCTGATCGATGAGGGTTCCGGGCAGGCGTCCGAGGACGAGGTGGTTGCCGGCAACGTCGACGCCGGCTCGGGCGCGTACACGCACCCGATGGTGCTGAACACACAGGGCAAGAAGATCGAGACGATCTGCCAGTTCGGCATCGCGCCGGGTGAGGCAGAGGTCGTGTCCACGTCGGCCTCGAACGTCTCGGGCCCCAAGGACCTGTCGGGCCAGAACCTGGGCGTCACCGACCTCGGGTCGGGCACGCACGTGCTTACGCAGGCGATTCTCGGCACCGCCGGCGTGGACCCAAACAGCGCGCACTACATCGCGGTCGGCGCAGGTGACACCTTCATCGCCGCGATGGACCAGAAGCGGATCGTCGCCGGCATGACCACCTACCCGACCATCTCGCGCCTGGTCAACTCGGGCAAGGGCAAGATTCTCGTCAGCCTGCTCACGCCGCAGGACACCGAGAAGGCGCTCGGCGGCGACTACCCGTTCATCGGGATTTTCGCCAAGAACGACTGGGTCAACTCGAACAAGGATGTCGCGCAGCGGCTGGTCAACGCATACGTCAAGACGCTCAAGTGGATGCACTCGCACTCGGCGGCCGAGATCGCGGACAAGATGCCGGCCGACTACTACGCCGGCGACAAGGCGTCGTACGTCTCCGATCTGAAGAGCCAGTTGGCCATCTTCGGCACCGACTGCAAGATGCCCGCGGGCGGGGCAGAGACCGTGCAGAAGATCCAGCAGCAGTTCGTCGCGAGCTACAAGGGCAAGTCGGCGAACCTCAGCGAGACCTACACCAACGAATTCGCAGACAAGGCGAGCTGAACCCAAACGACTGAGGGCCCGGGCACGCGGCCCGGGCCCTCACGCGCAGCGATCCAGAGCGACTCTCCGCGCCCGCTTGCCTCAAGCAGTACGGTGCTGAGCAGCCGCCCGACCTCTTTTCGTCTCGGCGGGGCCCCCGATCGAGCGCCTCTCCCGGAACAGGAAGAGTCAAGCGCACCGCAAATCCTTGATGATTCCCCCGGAGATGGCGATCTCGGGAGCCCCCACACCAACACGCCCGGCCGGTTCGAGCGAGCGGCGCCCGCTCACCGTTCTGTTCGCCGACATCGCAGG
>DASSLL010000009.1:0-61833 GCA_035689485.1 Candidatus Dormiibacterota bacterium
AGGCTGCGGCCGAGGTTGCCCCGGCCCGCGACGGTTAGCTTCTGCTCTACGACGCCGACTGAGTCGCCGCCGGGCTCACCGGCTCCTCGGCCGCGAGGATCGCGTCGAGCTCTTTGGCGTCGATCGTCTCCACGACCTTGAGCCGCTCGACCACCGCGTCCATCTTGCCGCGCTGCGCGGTGAGGATCGACTTGGCGGTCTGATAGCCGTGGTTGACGATGTTGCGGATCTCCTCGTCGATGATCGCGGCGACCTCTTCGGAGTAGTTCCGCTGCTCGCCCAGGTCGCGGCCGAGGAACACGAGCTCCTCTTTGTGGCCCATCGTCACCGGGCCGAGCTTCTCGCTCATGCCCCACTGCGTGACCATGCGGCGCGCGATGTTCGTCACCTTCTGGATGTCGTTCTCAGCGCCCCACGTGACGTCCTTGAAGACGAGCTCCTCGGCGACGCGTCCGCCCATGGCGGCCGCGATCGTGTCCATCAGCTCGGCCTTGCTGCGCAGGTAGCGATCCTCGGTCGGCAGGTACCACGTGAGGCCGAGAGCCTGGCCGCGCGAGATGATCGAGACCTTGTGCACGGGGTCACAGTGCGGCAGCGCCTTGCCCACCAGGGCGTGACCGACCTCGTGGTACGCCGTGACCTCCTTCTCGTGGTCTGACAGGCGCCGGCTCTTCCGCTCCGGGCCCGCGATGACGCGCTCGATGCCTTCCTCGAGCTCGTCCATCCCGATGACCTTCTTGTTGGCGCGTGCGGCGAGGATCGCCGCCTCGTTGATGAGGTTGGCCAGGTCGGCTCCGCTGAAGCCCGGGGTCTGCCGGGCGAGCACGTCGAGGTCGACCGTGGAGTCGAGCGGCTTGTTGCGCGCGTGCACGTCGAGGATCGCACGCCGGCCGCGGATGTCCGGGCTGTCGAGCGTGACGTGGCGGTCGAAGCGACCGGGGCGCAGCAAGGCCGGGTCGAGGACGTCCGGCCGGTTGGTGGCGGCGATGACGATGACGTGCGTGTTGGTGTCGAAGCCGTCCATCTCGACGAGCAGCTGGTTCAGCGTCTGCTCGCGCTCGTCGTGGCCACCGCCAAGCCCGGCGCCACGCTGGCGGCCGACGGCGTCGATCTCGTCCACGAACACGATGCACGGCGAGTTCTTCTTCGCCTGGTCGAACAGGTCGCGGACGCGGCTGGCGCCGACGCCGACGAACATCTCGACGAACTCGGAACCGGAGATGGAGAAGAACGGCACGCCGGCCTCGCCTGCGACCGCCTTGCTGAGCAGCGTCTTGCCCGTTCCCGGAGGACCGACGAGCAGCACACCCTTGGGGATGCGCGCGCCGAGGGCGACGAACTTCTCCGGATACTTGAGGAACTCGACGATCTCGGTGAGCTCCTGTTTGGCCTCGTCGACTCCGGCGACGTCGGCGAAGGTGATGGCCGGCTTGTCGCCGGCGATCATGCGAGCACGCGAGCGGCCGAACGAGATGGCCTGGTTGTTGCCGCTCTGCGTCTGGCGGAGCACCCACCACATGAAGGCGGCGATGAGGATGACCAGGATGATGTTGGGCAGCAGCACCTGCAGCAGGTAGCTGCCGCTCGAGTTCTTCTCGAACTTGACGTCGACCTTCAGGTTCTGGAGGTCGGTCACGAACTGGCACTGGCCTGAGCAGTCGGGCAGCACGACGTTGTGCTTCTTGCCCTGCCCGTCGGTCACGGAGCCGTCGGTGCCGCTGATGTCGACGACCTTGACGTTGCCGTCGGCGGCCTGGCTCATCATCGTGGAGAAGTCCCAGTCACCCTGGCCCTGGTTGCTCTGGATGGAGCTCCACGTGAACCAGAAGATCAGACCAAGGACGACTACCAATGCAAAGTAGAAAAGGCTGGAGCGGGGGAAACGACTCAAACTCAGATCTCCTCAGGCAGCGTTGAAGAATCTAGCCTAACAACTTTCGAGATCGGTGCAACCGGCATAGGCGTGATCGCGACATGCATCGCGGGGCCGCCGGGCGGGGCCGCCAGGTCGCCTTCGACCGCGAGTCCAGGCACCCACGCGAGCCGCTCACCCGCGAACACGAGCGGCCAGCTGTCGCGGTCTTCGCGAGGCACCCGTGCGTCGACGAAGATGTCCTGCAGCTTGCGCGTGCCGCGGCCACCGAGCGGGCGCATGCGGAGGCCGGGCCTGCGGTAGCCGAGGCTCAGGTGCAGGCCGGCGCGAAGGTGCACAGCGCCCGTCTCGCCACAGCCGGCGCAGGCTCCGACCACCAGGTCCGGCGCCTCGCGCACGGGTTGGGACGGGACGATCTGCATGTGGCCCCCCACGATACGGAAACGCAGGCCGCCCGGCAGATCGACGCCACGGCCGCCCCGGCCGCCTTTCGCCAGCTTCGAGATCGCCTCGAAATGTCGGCGGGACAGGCCTGGCGCCGGGCCTCCCGCGGCGGCGTACAGGCGTTTCACGGCCTCCGCCGTGGTGGGCTCGTCTTCCGCCCGTTCATGAAGGCGCGCGGCGTTCAGGGCGGCGGCGTGCAGCCGGCGCGCGAAGCCGGGCCGGTCGCGCTCCATCGCGGGCAGGAGGTCGAGGCGCACGCGAACACGAGCGAACCGCCTGTCGGCGTTGGACGGATCTTCGTAAGCCTCGACGCCCCGCTCGGCCAGGAACGCGCGCACTTCGCTCCGCCACGTCGGGAGCATCGGCCTGACGAAATGTCCGCGTCGCGCGGGCATACCTCGCAGACCCGCCAGCCCACAGCCGCGCAAGAGGTGAAGCACGACGCCTTCGACTACGTCGTCCGCGGTGTGCGCAAGCGCGACCTCGTCTGCGCCCGCCTGCATGCGCGCTCGGTCGAGGAATGCATATCGCAACGTGCGCGCCGCCGCCTGCAGCGAGCCCTTTGGCACAGGCTCGGTGCGGCGCTCGGTGATCAGCGCGACGCCGAGTCGCGCGCATAGCTCCGCCACCTGTCGCGCCGCGACCTCGGATCCGTCGCGCAGCGCGTGGTCGTAATGCGCGGCGACGATCTCGCGTCCTTCTTCGTGGAGCTTCAGCAGCAGGGCGGTGGAGTCGGGGCCGCCCGACACGGCGACGAGGATCACGGCACCCTCGCCAGAAGAAGTCGTTGCGCCGCGGTGATCCGGGCGTCGGGGCGATGACCGAAATAGGCTCGGACCGCGTCGTCTGGGCCGAAGTGTTCGATGTCGACGAAGCCTAGGCCGCGCATCAACTCGTCGATCTCCTCGGGCATGAACACCGTGATGAACGGCTCACCCGTCTCAGCGATCACGGCCGCCAACGTATCCGTCACGCCGGCGGATGCGGCATCGACGCTGGACGTCGGCCGGTTGTAGGTGAAAGCGATACGGCTGCCGGACGCGCATGACGCGACGAAGGCAAGCGTCGCGCGAATCGCCTCGAGTGTCAGGTACATCGTCACGCCCAGCCACCCGAAGACGGCAGGCGACGCGAAGTCGAACCCGGCAGCGTGCAGGCCGGACTCGAGCGTCTCCGACTCGAAATCGACCGCGGCGAAGACGAGATTCGTCGGGGATTCGATCTCCAGCTCATGCAGTCGCGCCCGCTTCCAGGTCTGGCTTGCCGGGTGATCCACCTCGATAACCCGCAGCCGGTCGGCCAGGTCGCGCCGCCGGTAGGCAAACGAATCGAGGCCAGCGCCAAGGATCACGTACTGCTCGACGCCTTCCGCAAGCGATCGCTCGACGAGGTCTTCGGTCGCCCTGGCCCGGGCGCACACCCAGCGGCTGAAGCTCAGGACTCCCTCGCGCGTGAGTCTTGCGCTCGCGGCCTCGAGCATTTCGGCTCCGCTGTCGCCCGCGAGGCGAAAGGCCAACTCGTCATCGAGGGCAAGTGGCGGCGGCTCCTCGCGGTGCATTGCCCGGGCCGCGGCCGTGAGCATCGCCGACTGACTCGGCGGCCGGGCGATCACCATCCGAGAAAGAAGATCGGTGCCATCGCCGCGAGCGCCGCGGCAAGCTGCACCGCGAGCACGATCGCCGTCTGGCGGGCCGCGCGTGGAAAGGAGGTGACCGCGAAGACCGCGATGACAGGCACCTGCGCCGCCATGAGCAGCTGCCACAGGTGGGCCACCGTGCCTTCGTCCCGTTGCGGCGCGGTGCCGGCGATCGCGACCTGGCCGGCGAAGGGCTGCTTGAGGATCGAGCGCGTCATGGTGGTGCCGGGTGGACTCGAACCACCGACAACGCGATTATGAGTCGCGCGCTCTACCACCTGAGCTACGGCACCGCCACGCAGACGTTAACGAGTAGCTTGCGCCCGCGCCTTCGTCTTGCGCTTCTTCTGGCGGCGCTTCGCGAGCGCTACACGCTTCCTCTTGTTCACGTTGTTGTTCAGGCCCTCAAAGACACGAGCCGACCGGGTGGCTGGGGATCAGAGGTTGGTTGCGGAGGTCGGATTCGAACCGACGACCTTCGGGTTATGAGCCCGACGAGCTGCCGCTGCTCCACTCCGCGGCTAGAAGTATACCCGCCGCTTCAGTGGGCTTTGGGAGAGGCGGAAGGCGACGCTTTCGCGCTGGGGCTGGCGCTCGGACTGGGGCTCGGGCTCGGCTGCGTCGTCACCAGGTAAGTCTTCTCGTTCGGCCTGGCGTAGCCGTTGAGCCTTGCCTCCTCTTCGTTCGCGGTCCCGTTCGTCAGGCCCTGCACGTCCTTCTTGTAGCCCGCGTTCTGGGCGGCGATCTCGGCGTTCTGACGGCGGAGGTCCGCCACCTGCTGGCCGAGCTTGTGGCTGACGTAGGCCTCCTGCGCAAAAGCGATGCCGCCCCACACGACTGCGATGCCGGCGATGACGAGCACGAAGAGCTGGCGCACGCCAAACGAGCTGGCGCGGACCGTGCCGGCGGCGGAAAGAGCTTTGTTCTGTCTCATGGCGGGCTTGTCTGGTGGGACGAGACGGCGCGGACTATATCAAACCGCTGCTACTTCGACTTCTCCCATTGGCGCAGCATCTCGTCTTCGGAGAGGTCGGTGAAGCTCTTCCCTTCGGCGCGGACCGCCGCTTCCGTCGTGGCGAATCGCCTGCGAAAACGCTGACCCGCAACTCGCAGCGCGTCCTCTGGATTCACCTTCATGCTCCGCGCGAGCGACACGATGGCGAACAGCAGGTCGCCCATCTCTTCGAAGGCGCGGTCGTGGTCGGTCTCCTCGGCCAGCTCCCGCGCCTCCTCGGCCACGGACTCCGCGGCCGCCGCCGGTGACGCGAAGTCGAAACCCACGCGGGCCGCACGCTTCTGCAGGCCGAGCGTCCAGGCCAACGCGGGCAGCGAGGCCGGGACACGGTCCACGACCGAATCGGAGTTGCCCGCCTTGCGTGCCTCGTGCATCTTCTGGTGCTCCCAGTTGCGCAAGACCTCGTCGGCGTTCGCGACGGACTTGTCGCCGAAGACGTGGGGATGGCGCTTGACCATCTTCGCGGCCACGGCCTCCGACACCTGCGCCGCGTCGAACCTGTCCTCCTGCGACGCGATCTCGGCGTGCATGGCGACCTGCAACAGGAGGTCACCCAGCTCCTCCATCAGCTTCGCGTCGTCTCCCGCATCGATCGCCTCGAGCACCTCGTAGGTCTCCTCGAGGAGGTACGGCCGCAGCGACTCATGGGTCTGCTCGCGGTCCCACGGACATCCGTCCGGCAGGCGCAGACGATGCACGACCTCGAAGATCGCCTCGATGCCGTCGCGGTACGGCTTCTCGCTCACGGCGGTGACATTACCGCGGCACCGCGACCCGCGTGGTACAGCGTCGCCATCTCGTCGAGGAGCAGCAGGAGGTCGCCCTGCCAACCCTCGCCTTTGCGCCGCATCTTGATCCGGTTGGGTGAGATGGCGATCCGTCCCGCCATCCGCCGCGAAAGCTCCTCCACGTCGAGGAACCGCTCGGGGTCGACGCGGACCACGATGTCGTGCCCCTCGGCGATCACGCCGCGCAAGCCCATGCGCTGCCCTCGCAGCTTGACCCGCAGCGAGTAGGCGAGGTTGTCGAGCTGCCCCGGCGCCGTGCCGTAGCGGTCCTTGAGCGAGCGGAGGATCGAGTCCAGCTCCTCCTCGTTCTCGGCGCCGGCGAGCTGCCGGTAGGCGCCAAGCCTGAGCTTCTCGTCGCGGATGTACGACCGCGGGATGAAGTGGTCGAGCGGCAGGTCGAGGTTCATCTCCGCCGTCGACAGGACGTCCCCGATGGCGGTTTCCTCCGACCCCGTGCGCAGCTTCGCCACCGCGCTCTGCAGCATCTGCAGGTACATCTCGAAGCCGACCGCCGCGATCGCCCCGTGCTGCTCGGTGCCGAGGAGGTTGCCCGCGCCGCGGATCTCGAGGTCCCGAAGGGCGATCTTGAAGCCCTGGCCGAGCTCGTGCAGGCCCGAGATGACGTCCAGCCGCTTGTCCGCCTGCTCGGTCAGAGACCGCCGCGGGTCGTAGAGGAAATAGGCGTATGCCCGCCGTCCGGAGCGACCCACGCGGCCGCGGAGCTGATAGAGCTGGGCGAGGCCGAAACGGTCCGCGCGCTCGACGATGATCGTGTTCACGTTCGGGATGTCGAGTCCCGACTCGATGATCGTCGTGCACACCAGCACGTCCCATTTGCCTTCCTCGAAGTCGACCATCACGGCGGCGAGCTGGTCCTCGGACATCTGGCCGTGGCCGACGGCGACACGGGCGTTGGGCATGAGCCGGCGCACGCGCTCGGCCGCCTTCTGGATCGAGCGCACGCGGTTGTGCACGAAATACACCTGGCCCCCGCGCTCCAGCTCACGGCCGATCGCCTCCTTGACCAGCTCGTCGTCGTCCGCGGTCACGTACGTCTTGATGGGTTGGCGCTCTTCGGGCGGCGTCTGGATGACGCTCATGTCGCGGATCCCCCCGACCGCCATGTGAAGCGTCCGCGGAATCGGCGTCGCGGAAAGCGACAGCACGTCGAGCTGCGTACGCAGCTTCTTCAGCCGCTCCTTCTGCATCACGCCGAAGCGGTGCTCCTCGTCGATGATCAGCAGGCCCAGGCGCTTGAACCGCACGTCCTTCTGCAGCAATCGGTGCGTGCCGACGACGATGTCGACGTGCCCGCTCTTCAAGCCTTCGACTGTGCGCGACTGCGTTTCGTCGTCGACGAACCGCGAGAGCATCTCGACCACGACCGGAAAGTTCTTCAAGCGGTCGCGGAAGACGTGGAAGTGCTGCTGCGCGAGGACTGTGGTCGGCGCCAGCAGCGCGACCTGCTTGCCGCTCATCGCCGCCTTGAACGCGGCGCGGAGCGCGAGCTCGGTCTTGCCGAACCCGACGTCGCCGCACAGCAGCCGGTCCATCGGCCGGTCCGACTCCATGTCGGCCTTGATCTCACCCAGCGCCCCCACCTGGTCCGGCGTCTCCTCATAAGGAAAGGAGGCCTCGAGCTCCTGCTGCCACGCGGTGTCGGGCGCGAACGCGATGCCGGGCCGCGCCTCCCGCATCGAGTAGATCTTCAACAGGTCCTCGGCGACGTCCTGCACGACCTTGCGCGCCCGCCCTCGAGCGCGCGACCAGTCCGACGTGCCGAGGCGGTGAAGCGCCGGCGTCTCCTCGCCGCCGAGGAACTTCTGCACGCGGTCGAGGTTTTCGACCGGCACGAACAGGCGGTCACCCTCCGCGTACTCGAGCTCGAGGTACTCGCGGTGCGCGCCTTCGGACTCGATCAGGCGCATGCCCTTGAAGCGCGCGATCCCGTGGTCGACGTGGACCACCAGCTCGTCGGGCGCGAAGTCGAGCGTGAACTCGCTCGTCAGCTCTTCCTTGCGCGTGCGCTCGCCACGACCTGCGCGCGAGGGGCGCCGGACGCGACCGAACAGCTCGGCGTCGGTGGCGAGGTGGAAGCCCAGCTGCGGCTGTGAGCAGCCGGCGGCGATGTCGATCGACGCGTGCGCGAGCGCGGGCCCGAGGGGGAGATCGACGTCGAGGTCGACCTGTCTCAGCGGCGCCTTGACGCCGGCCTCGTCGAGCAGGGCGCGCAGGCGTTCGTCCTGCTCGGTGGCAAAGACGATCGTCGCCGCGTCCGCCCTCTCCGCAAAGCCGGCCAGGGCCTTGGGCTGGCCGACGAGCGTCTCGCCCTCGAACCACTGAAGGTCCGCCGCGTCTGGGGAACCCTCGGCCGCGGTGACGGTCAGGCGCGCCCTGCCGCCGAAGTCGTCGAGGGTGCGCACCGTCGGCAGCTCGAACTGCCTGGGCAGCTCTCCTCCACCTGCCTCTGCCGCGGCCAGCATGGCGGTCTCGTCGAGCAGGGTCCGCGCGTCGACCGTCTGCCGGCCCGGCTCGAAATCGAGCACGACCGCCGGCTCCGGCAGATGATCGAGCAGAGAAGGACGCGCCGGGTCGAGATAGGCGGCGTAGAACTCGATCCCCGGAAACGCCGCGCCGGCGCCGAGGCGCGTCAGGTCGTCCTCCCACTGCGACCTCACGTCGCCACGCAGGCTGTCGAGCGAGACCGTCCCGTGGATCCGCTCCACGGCCGCGCCACCACGGTCGGGTCCGATCAGCAGCTCGCGCCCGGTGCGGATCACGGCCTGGCTGGTGGCCATGACCGACCGCTGGTTCTCGGGGTCGAAGATGCGGAGGGTTTCGACCACGTCACCCGACCACTCGGCGCGCACCGGCGCGTCGGCGGCGGACGGGAACACGTCGAGGATGCCGCCCCGCAGCGAGAACTGGCCCTGCTCGTCGACCAGCGGCTCGCGCGAGTAGCCCAGCTCGACCAGCCGGGACGCAACCGTGATCGGGTCGGGGCCTGCGCCGGGCTCGAGGACGACGGTGCTGCCGACCAGGTCGGGGCGCGAGATCGTCTGCCGGGTGATCGCGCGACGCGACGAGACGACCACGACCGCCGGGTCTCCGTCCGCTCCCGCGAGCGCCGTCAGCGCGTCGAGACGCTTGCTGACCGCGTCATCGAACGCCGGCGGGCGGTCGAGGAAGGAGACCGCGACCTCGGCGAAGATGTGGGTCGCCGGGCGGCCGGCGAGCCAGGTGCGCAGCTCGTCCGCGAAACGCTCGGGCCCGGGGACGAGGATGAGGAGCGGTTTGCGCCGCTCGGCGCACGCGCGCGCCACCGCGCCCGCGACTATCGGCCAGGCAGCGCGCGGCAACCTTGCGACCTCGAGCTCGCCGCCGTCGTCGAGCCATCTCGCCAGCCGTGCCTCGCTCGTCGCCGCGCGCCACAGCTCCGTCACGCCAGCTCCTCGCAGCCCAGGGCGCCGGCGCGGTTGTAGCGGTCCATCGCGCGCTCGAGGCCCGCGTCGAGCGCCAGCTCGAGCGCGCCGGCGACGCCGTCGACGATCGCCGGCACGCGCTGAGCCTCGGCCTTGGTGAACCGGCCGAGGACGTAATTTCGGCCGGAGCCAGAGCCCCTGCGGGCCGGCTTGCCGATGCCGACCCGAAAGCGCACAAACGCGTCGGTGCCGAGGGACTCGACGATGGAGCGCACGCCGTTGTGGCCCGCTGTCGAGCCGCCGCGCTTGATCCGCATCCGGCACAGCGGCAGGTCGAGCTCGTCATAAACGACCCACGTCCGCTCGGGGGTGATCCCCGTGTCCTTCAGGGCTCTGGCGACCGCCTGGCCGGAGAGGTTCATGTACGTCTGCGGCAGGACGAACCACAGCCGGTGCGCCTCAGAGCGCCCGACCGCCGACTGCCATCGTTTCTTTTCGATCGAAGTGCCCAGCCGCCGTGAGAGTTCGCGCACGCATGCGAAACCGAGGTTGTGACGCGTGTCCGCGTACTCCGACTCGGGGTTGCCGAGTCCCACGATCAGTCTGTCCTCTCGTTCTTCCATGCAGGCGCAATTAGGCCCGCGGCGAGCGCCGCAGACCTCGCTCTCGAGTGTACCCAGCCAGGCGCCCGCTCAACGGAAGATCGGTCAGCCGCCACATCTCGGTCGTCTCTGCGCGCGTGCGGTGGTCCCAGCCGAGGAGGTGCAGAAACCCGTGGACGAGCAGGATCGCCAGCTCGACGTTCTCGCCGTGACCCTGCCGGCGGCCCTGCTCGACCACGGCCGGCCATGACACCGCGATGTCGCCCAGGTGGTCGCCCTCACCGGTGAACGACAGGACGTCGGTCGTATGGTCCTCGCGCGCGTACGCCTTGTTCAGCGCGCGCAGCTCTTCAGCGGATGTGATGCGGACCGCGACGGTGCTGCGACCGGCCGGCATGCGCGCCGCCATCTCCGGCACCTTCGACGCGCGCGTCAGGATGCGCCGCACGAACGCCGGCTCGACGCCGGCGGGCACGGCCTTCACGACTTCGACTTCGATTACATTCACGGTGCCTTGAAGATTCTCGTCACTGGCGGCGCGGGATTCATCGGGTCACACGTCGTCGACGCATATGTCACCGCGGGTCACGAGGTCGCCGTCCTCGACAACCTGAGCACGGGACGCGAGGACAACGTCAACCCCGCCGCGCAGCTCCACCGCGTCGACGTCCGCGACCTCGCGGGGGTGCAGGGCATCGTCGCGTCGTTCCGTCCGGACGTCGTCAACCACCACGCCGCTCAGTCCGAGGTGCCGAAGTCCGTCGCCGACCCGGGTTACGACGCCGAGGTCAACGTCGTCGGCGGCCTCAACGTCTTGAGGGCGTGCGTCGACGGCTCGGTGCGCAAGGTGATCTTCAGCTCGACCGGCGGTGCGCTGTACGGCGAGCCCGACGTCGTGCCGGCCGGTGAGGACCATCCGGTGCGTCCGCTGTCGCCATATGGCACGAGCAAGTTCGCCTTCGAGCAGTACCTCGCCACGTTCGAGAGGACTTTCGGCCTGACCTTCACGGCGCTGCGCTACGCCAACATATACGGCGCGCGGCAGGACTTCTTCGCCGAAGAAGGCCGGGTCGTCGCCATCTTCGCCGGTCGCATGCTGGAGGACAAGCCCGTGACCATCGACGGCGACGGCACACAGTCGCGCGACATGCTCCACGTCGGCGACGTCGCGATCGCCAACCTCGCGGCGCTCGATCGCGGGGACGGTGGCACGTTCCACATCAGCACCGGCGTGCCGGTGACGGTCAACGACCTCTTCCGCAAGCTCGCGCTGCTGACCGAGTACCGGCTCGAACCGCGTTTTGGGCCCGCACGCAAAGGCGACGTGTACCGCATCGCCCTGGACAACACCCGGGCGAAGGAGCACCTGGGGTGGGAGCCGCGCATCGCCCTCGACGAAGGCCTGCGCCTGACGGTGGACTATTTCCGCGAGGCGATCGCGCGCCTGAATGCGTAGTAGATGAACGTGCTGGCCTTTCTCCATGCGTACGGAGCGCGGGTGCTCCTCATCTTCGCCCTCCTGCTCGCTGTCTGGGGGACTGTCCTGTACTTCCGCAACCGCCCGGTGGGCGGCGGATTCCGCTCGAGCTTCCTGATCATGGCCGTGGTGACCGCCCTCCAGGGACTGTTGGGTCTGGGCGCGCTTTTCACGGGAGGCAGCCCGCGCGAAGGGATCCTCCACATGGTCTATGGCGCGTTCGCCGTCCTGTTCCTGCCCGGCGCCTACCTCTACTCCCACGGTGGCAGCCAGCGTCGCGAGACCCTCATCTTCGCCGGCGCCTGCTGGATCGTCGCGATCGCTTATTTCAGAGGCATCGCAACGGGATAACGTATCGGGCGCGATGGACCCGACGGCCCGTTCCGCCAAGACGAAGTCGTACCCTCCCATGCCCGCCGAGGCGGAACGGCGAGTCCTGATCACCGGCGGCGCAGGCTTCCTCGGCGTCAACGCCGCCCAGCACCTCATCAAGGAGGGCTGGCACGTCACGCTGCTGGACAACCTCAGCCGGCCGGGGACGGAGCGAAACCTCAAGTGGCTGATCACGCGGTACCCCGACCGGACGACCTTCATAAAGGAGGACGTGAGGAACGCGGCGGCGCTGGCCGATCCCGTCCGCGACCAGGACGCGATCATCCACCTCGCCGGCCAGGTCGCCGTCACAACCTCGCTCGTCGACCCAAACACCGACTTCGACGTCAACGCGCGAGGCACGCTGAACGTCCTCGAGGCCGTACGCCTGCACAACCACGACGCGCCGTTCCTTTTCGCATCGACGAACAAGGTCTACGGTCAGCTCGACGAGAGCAACGCCGCCTGCAAAGAGACACAGCCGCTGGACTTCCACAGCCCGTACGGCTGCAGCAAGGGTTCCGCCGACCAGTACGTTAGGGACTACTCGCGCGTCTTCGACATGAACACGGTCGTGCTGCGGCAGAGCTGCATATACGGCGCGCACCAGTACGGCACCGAGGACCAGGGCTGGGTGGCGCACTTCGTCCACTCGATCCTGCGCGAGCGCCCGCTGACCATCTACGGCGACGGGACGCAGGTCCGGGACCTGCTCGACGCGCGAGACCTGAGCGCGCTCTATGCCACGGCCATCGACAAGATCGCCATCACGCGCGGCGAGGTGTACAACGTCGGCGGCGGGCCCGAGAACCAGCGCAACCTGCTCGAGGTCATCGACCAGATCGGGGAGCTGACTGGCAAGAAGCCGCAGTTCGGCTACGCCGGCTGGCGCGAAGGTGACCAGAAGTTCTACGTGAGCGACATCACCAAAGCGCGCCGAGACCTCGGATGGGAGCCGAAGGTCGACTTCGACCGCGGCCTGCGCGAGCTGATCGCGTGGGCGGAAACCGTCAACTAGCCGCCGCCTCGAGCGCTATCTGTTCGTGCGCCCGGGCGACGTCGAGGACCGCGGCCTCGAGCGTGTCGATGTGCCTCTCCCAGTCGAACTTCCGCGCCCACTCGAAAGCGCGCTCCCCTGTCGCCTGGTTCTCCACGCGTGAGTCGAGGAGCCGGACGATGCCGGCCGCGTAATCGTCGACATCCAGCGGCTCGGCGAGGTGTCCGGTGCCCGGCGCGACCGTGACCGTGGGTCCGGCCTGGTTCCACGCCACCACGGGCACGCCTTTGGCCATCGACTCGATGACGCCCATGCCGAAGTCCTCCTCCGGCGCCGGGTAGACATAGACCGCCGCGCCTTCGTACAGGCCCTGCAGCTCCTCCTCGGTGATCGCGCCGAGAAACAAGACCGCGTCCTCGAGGTGGAGCTCTGAGACCAGCGCCTGAAGGGACGCCGTGTGCGACGTCGCGGGTCCGGGGACGACGAGCTGCGCGCGCGGATGGCGCTTGCGCACCTCGGCCATGGCGCGGATCGCGAGGTCGAATCGCTTCTGCGGGTAGTGGCGGTTGGTGAGCAGCACGTACGGCCGCCGGATCGGGTAGCCGTTGATGGTCATCCCGCCGCTGAACCGGGATTCGACGGGCAGCGGAAATCCGGACGCCGCGACGTGGCACCCAGCCGGGCAGTCGATGGCGTCGCGACGGTAGGTCTTGCGGATGATGTCGCCGATGTAGCCGCCGTTGACGAGCAGCTGGTCGGCCTCCTGCACCGACCGGCGGTCGGCCCAGGCGACAAAGCGCGTCGCGCGCAGCACGACCGCGGCGAGCAGGCGGTAGTCGGCGTTGGAGACCCAACCAGTCTGGCGGTCGATGTTCCGCGGGTAGACGAGCCGGTTCGGCTGGTTGAGATACACGACGTACGGCACGTCCATGAGCCGCGCCGCCCACCACGCGATCCACGCGCTCGGCTGGTTGCAGCCGACGATCGCGTCCACGCCGCGAAAACGCCATGCGTACAGCGGCATGAGGAGCGAGGTCGCGGCCATCTGCACCGCCTCCCGATAAGGCACCCAACCCGGAAGCTGCGGCAGGAAAGTCTTGACGCGCACCTCGCCGATCAGGTCCGGGTAGCAGCGCGACGCATCGACGGTCGGGGCGAAGCATTCGACCTCGTAGCCGCGCCGGCGCAGGCCGAGGACCTCCTCGATGACGAGCCTTTCGCCGCCCCCCGAGTACGTGAAGCCGCAGTGAAAGACCGCGATCCGACGTGGTCCTCCGGTCCGTGCGCGACGCCGCCCGCCGACCAGGAAGAAGCTCAGCGCCCCGAGCGCGAGCGCGCTGGCGGCGGTGATCGCGTGGTAGAGGACGATCGCGCCCGCGGCCACGCCGCTCGCCAGGCCGAGGCCGCCGACGAGCACCAACGATCCCGCCACCTCGAGGTTGCCGAGATAGCCCGGGCCCGCGGGGATGGCAAAGCTCAGCAGGAGCGCGGGATAGGCGGCCATCGCCTTCAGCAGAGGGACCTGAATGCCCACCGCAGCGAACAGCAGAGTGAAGTTGAAGGAGTCGATGGCGATGGCGACCGCGGTCAGCACGGCGAGGCGACCGGCCAGTCCAGGCGTCCACAAGCCTCTCGCTCCGGCGCGGAAGGCGAACGCCTGGCCGGCGAGGCCGGAGGCGAAGCGTGCCGGCAGCAACCGGCGGGCGAGCTTGCTGCGCGCTATCCGCGGGCCCACGAGCGCGGTACCGACTACCGCCGCCAGGAGCGCGATCGCCAGCGCTGCTGCGCCGAGCAGGCCGCGCGGGGCGTTCACGACGCCTGTCAGCGAGATGGCCGACAGCCCGGCGAGGACGATCGCGACCGCCGACAGGTCGCACGCCTTGTCGATCACGATCGTGGCCAGAGCCGACCCGGCGGGAACGCGGTGGCGGCGCCACAACCACCAGGCGCGCGCTGCATCGCCCGAGCGGATCGGCAGCACATAGTTGAGAAGGCTTCCCGCGGCGTTCATGGCGAACGCCCGCACCATGCCGACCGGCGCCAGAGGCCGCAGCAGGAGCAGCCACCGGCGAGCCCGAATCGCGCTCGTCAGCAGAAAGAGAGCGACCATCCCGACGACGGCCCACCCGTTCTGCACACGCGCGTGGGCCAGGACCTCCGGCAGCGAGACGGTACGCAACCACAGCCACAGCAGGGCGAGGCCGAACGCGGTCTGCAGACCGAGGCGGAGCCAGCGATTCACCGGCCCAATGCCTCCAGGTCCTTCGAACTGGTCAGTCTGTGCATGACGTTTCGTTCGAGCTAACGGCGCCGGACCGAAAAGCAGTCGGCGGCCGAAGAGTTTGCCATCTCGCGCCTTGGAAATCCACGCGTGGGGCAGTCATTTCGTCGTCGAAAATGTGCAGACATCGTTAGGTCCATCCCCGCTTTTCGTGCCAAACTTTTCACTGCACGCGTAGCGCGGGCCTTCAGAAAGGAGTCAGGGACCTCATCTTTATTTAGAACCTCACCCCCCGCAGCCAAGCTCGGAGCCGGTGTCGAGAAATCGCCCGGCCCGAGCCTTTTTTATGGGTTTTTGAGGGTCTGAGCCCAGTCGCGGACGGCGTCCCGCCAGGGCCGGAGCGGATGGTAGCGGATGGTCGCCAGGCAGCCGTTCGCCGGC
The DNA here is from genome assembly GCA_035689485.1 of Candidatus Dormiibacterota bacterium. Lineage (GTDB taxonomy): Bacteria > Chloroflexota > Dormibacteria > Dormibacterales > Dormibacteraceae > 40CM-4-65-16. Next base: position 15,289 of record DASSLL010000009.1, read on the forward strand.
CGCCTCGCCGGCGCCATGTAGGCGCCGGTCGCGATCGATTCCACGCGGGCGTCAACCCCTGACTCGGCCAGCGCCGCACGGGCGAACTCGTCCCAGCCGGCGCAACCGTCGTTGACCGCATGGACGATGCCGGCGAAGCCCTGGCCCACCAGCTCGACCGCCGCAGCGGCCAGGTCTCTGGCGTAGGTCGGGTTGACGGTCTGGTCCGAGACCACCCGGAGCTCCTGGTTCGCCCGCGCGCGCTCCAGGATCCGCTCCGGGAAGCTGCGCCCGGTCGTCGTGCCGAAGACCGCCGCCGTGCGGATCACCAGGACATGCGTCCCCACCTCGAGCACAGCTCGCTCGCCGGCGAGCTTCGAGCGGCCGTAGACGGACAGCGGTTCCGGTTCGTCCGACTCGACGTACGGCTCGGTCCCGACGCCGTCGAAGACGAAGTTGGTCGAGAAGTGGACGAGCGAGGCGGCGTGCCGCCGGCAGGACGCCGCCAGATTGCCCGGGCCGGCACCGTTGACGGCAAAGGCGGCCTCCGGGTCGGTCTCCGCGCGGTCGACGGCGTTGTAGGCCGCGCAGTTGAACACCACGTCGGGCTCTCGCTGCGCGATCGCCGACTCGACCGCCGCCGCGTCGGTGATGTCCAGCGCCTCGTGCTCCAGCCCCGTGCCGGCGCCCAACAGCGTGACGAGCTCATGACCGAGCTGACCCGAAGCGCCGACGACTAAAGCTTTCAGCCCGATGCTTCGCCGGCCTGCTCCGGCTCGGGCTCCGTCTCCCCTCCGTCGCGCACCGAACGCAGCCGCCCCGTCATCACCGCCTCGTCCGACGGACGTCCGACGAGAAACCCCTGCGCCGCGTCGCAGCCGGCCTCGATCAAGACCGTCTCGGCCATTCGGTCCTGCAAGCCCTCGGCGACCACGCGCAGGCCCAGGTTGTGACCGAGGCCGACGGCGGAGCGCACGATGGCACCTGAGTCCGGGTCGGATGCCAGAGCCGACACGAAGGAGCGGTCGATCTTGATCTCGTTGACGGGCAGCCGCATCAGGTACAGCAGAGACGAGTAGCCCGTGCCGAAGTCGTCGAGCGCAAGCCGCACCCCGATCTCGTGCAGTCGGTGCAACGCCTTCGCGGCGGCTGCCGCCATGGCCACGCCCTCGGTTATCTCCAGGGTCAGCCGGCTCGGTTCGACCTTGAAGTTGCCGAGCGCGCGGGCGACCATCTCCTCCAGCGAGTGGTCCTCGATGTTGCGCGGCGAGACGTTGAGCGAGACCGAGACGTCGAGGCCGTCCGCGAGCCACTTGCACAGCTGCTCGAGCGCCGAGTCGATGACCCACGCGGTCAGCGGGTGGATGATGCCGGTCTCCTCGGCCATGGGGATGAATCGGTCGGGCGGCATCAAGCCCTCGCGCGGGTGGTTCCAGCGGACCAGCGCCTCGACGACGTTGATCGTTCCGGTCGCGAGCGTGACCTGCGGCTGGTAATGCAGGACGAGCTCGCCTTGCGGGATGGACCGCCGCAGCTCGCCCGCCAGGCCTGAGCGGCGCAGCGTCTGCGCCTCTTGCTCCGGCTGGTACATCGCGTAGCCGCCGCCCGACCGCTTGGCCACGTACATCGCCACGTCGGCGCGGCGCAGCAGCGTGCTCGGATCGTCGCCGTGGATCGGATACATGGCGATGCCGATCGACGCCCCGGTCTCGACCATCTGGTCGCCGATGGCGAACGGGCCTTCGAGGGACGCCAGGATCTTGCGCGCGGTCGCGACCACGTCTTCCGGGTGCTTGGCGTCGGTCGTCAGCACGGCGAACTCGTCGCCGCCAAGGCGGGCGATCGTGTCCGTCGCGCGCAGAACGCCGCGCAGGCGGGCCGTGACCTCTTGCAGCAGGCTGTCGCCGCGGTCGTGGCCGAGCGAATCGTTGATGTCCTTGAACCGGTCGAGGTCGAGCAGGAGGACGCCGAACATCTTCTGGTTGCGCCGGGCGGCGAGCAGCGCCTGGCGGAGGCGGTCGCCGAACAGGCTGCGATTGGGCAGGCCCGTGAGCGCGTCGTGCAGCGCCTGGTACTCGAGCGCGTCGGTCTGCGCCTTGCGTTCCGAGATGTCGCGCAGGGTGGCGATGAAGAGGTGGCGGGCGCCGATCTGCATCGAGCTGACGACGAACTCGAGCGGGAAGAGGCTGCCGTTCTTTCGTTTGCCCATCGTCTCGTGCGCGCCGCTGACCGGGACGTCGACATTCAGGCGCCGCTGCAGGTAGTTGTCGAAGGCGCTGCGGTGCGTGGTGGCGATGAGGATGTCCGCCGCCTGGCCCATGAGCTCTTCTTCGGCGTAGCCGAAGAGCTTGACCACCGCCGGGTTTGCCGACTCGATGATCCCTGCCTGGTCGATGGTGGCCAGACCGTCGGACACGTTGTCGAGCACGGAGCGCATCCGCTTCTCGCTCTCCTGCAGCGCGACCTCCGCGCGCTTGCGCTCGACGAACTCCCCGATCTGCGAGCCGACGTCGTTCATGACGGCGATGAGACCTTCGTCGAGGGTCCGTGCGGCCCACGTGTGCAGCGAGATCATGGCCACGACGCGGCGTCCGCTCCGGACCGGGAAGCCGACGATGCCGTGGAGCCCCGCCGCCACCGCTGCGGCGGCTCGCGGCGACGTGTCGCCTGCGAGGTCCGGCATCGAAACCGGCGCGCCCGACTCCCAGACGCGACCCGCCAGCCCCTCGCCGCGCCGGTACGACGTGGGCGACGCGGTCGCTTCATAAACCGACGTGTCCCGACCCGGCCGCTTCCACGAGGTGACGAAATGCATCGTCTCGCGGTCGGCGTCGACCTCCCAGTACTCGGCCAGCTCCCAGTCGAGCGTCCGGCACAGGCCTTCGAGCACGCCTGGCGCGGCCTTCTCCCACCCCGGCGAGGTCACGAGCGCCTGCGTCACGGCGAAGCGCGCCGCCTGCAGCACCTCGGAGCGCTTGCGGTCGCGGATGTCCACCGCGACGGTCTGAAAGTAGAGCGGACGGTGATCGCCGCCGCGCACCAGTCGCATCGTGAGGTCCACCCAGACATGCTCGCCGTCTTTGCGCGTGTAGCGCTTCTCGATCCGGCGACCTTCCTCTTCTCCGCCGAGCATCTTCTGCATCGCCACGTTCAGGGCGGTGACGTCGTCGGGATGCGTGATGTCGAGCAGCGAGAGCGTCAGCAGCTCCTGCGAGGTGTAGCCGACGAGCTCACAGAAAGCGGGGTTGACGGTCGTGATGTGCCCGTCGAGCGTGGTGAATGCCATGCCGGCCTGCGCCTGCTCGAACAGCGTCCGGAACCGCGTCTCGCTTTCCCGCTCGGCGTCTTCGGCGCGCAGACGCTCGGTGATGTCGCTGACCAGCGTCAGCAGCTGTTCGCGGCGGCTGCTGACGCGGTGGATGGCGACCTCGACCTCGACCCTCCGCCCCGACTTCTGGATGATTCCCGAGACGTACCGCGCCGGAGCGTCGCCGCCGGACAGCCGGCGCGTCAGTTGCGAGCTGATCCTGTCGCGGTCCTCCGGCGGGGCGAGGTCGACGAGCGAAGGCATCGCCGCCAGCTCGTCGCGCGTGTAGCCGGTGAGCCGCACGTACGCGTCGTTGCCGGCGACGAAGCGGCCGTTGTCCGTGATGAGGAGCCCTTCGCCCAGGTCGCTGAGCGTCGCGAGGAGCGAGCTCTGGCGCTCCACCTGAAGCCCCAGGTCGCGCTCGACGGCGCGGCTCGTCAACAGGCCGAGGATGCCGAGGCCGGCGAGGACGAGCGTCCAGACGAGGATCGTGTCGAGCGGGACCGTGAGCTGCGCGATCGCGTACACCCAGAGCGCGCCCAGACCGAGCATGGCCACGCCGAAGACGTAGCCGAAGTGGCGGGCATGGAGGCCCACCTCGAAATAGAGGAAGACGGTGGCGAAGCTGACGGCCGCGAGCGGCGGAAGGTCGGCCCCCAGCCACTTGCCGGCGGTGCCGAGAACGAGGTCGGCCAGGATGGTGGCCACGATCATGATGGGCAGCTGCGCGGCCAGCCGGTTCCCGAACCTCGAGGCCTTGACGGCGATCGCCGCGGCCGCGAACACGGCCCCGAACCCGACCAGGGCCTCTTCGCGCTGGAGGATGCCGGCGGGCAGGTCGGCCTCGAAGATCCTGATCCCGACGCCGGCGATGATCGCCGCCACGGCGATGCTGTTGATCAGGGGCAGATTCCACCGCCAGGTGGGCCTCGGGGCGCCCACCGTGGCCCACGCCGCCCCGAACATCGGATCGGCGCCGAGCCCGCGGGAGGCGTTCAGCTGCTTAGCCAACCGAAGAACGATAACGTTCCGAACTCAAATTGAGTTCCCTCTCCCCCCTCGGGGAACTTCTCCCTCTCCCCTCCGGGGAGAGGGTTGGAGTGAGGGGCCGGGACCCCCTACTTCGTGTTCTTGGCCTGAGGCCTCTGCGGCACCGTGCGCTTCAGAGGCGGCCGGCGGCCGGCGTGAAGCGGGTTGACCTTCTCCCCGTCGCCGTCCTTTCCGCTCCGGCTGGTCCGGCCGGAGGTGGCGTGGAGGGTGCGGAGCTTGGCCAGCCGCTCTTTTTTGGCCGCCAGGGCTGTCTTCAGGGCGTCGGACAGCTGGGTGTCGTTCATGGGCACCACCCGGAGGCGCGCCTCCAGCTCGAGGACTTCGACTTCAGCCCGGGTGAGTTCGAGATCGATGGTTTTGGACACTGTATTCCTCTTATATACGGTTCAAAGCTACTGAACCGAATAACAACCCCGCAACCTTGCGGGTTATGCCGTCAACCACACTGCACACCGATCGTGACGGTCGCCTGGTTGCTCACGCAGTTGACGCCCGCGCCACAGACGTCAGAGCTCGTGACCTGGACAGTCCAGATGGCTCCGTAGCCGTCAGCGAACGGCTCGGGTGCTGGAGGTATGTAGACGTTTACGGTGCCGCCGCTGACGGTGATGGATGACTTCGCCGGTGGCGCTGTGGTCGCGAGCGTCCAGCACTTCCCGGGGTTGTTGTTCGCCGGGTTCGGATTCGGATTCTGAGCCTCGGCGAGGAGCTGCACCGTCACGCTGGAACCCGGGACGCCGCCGCCGATCGCCAACTGGGCGGTACACCCCGTCACGTAGTTGCCGTAGCAGGTCGCGCTCCCCTGCAGCGTGATGTGCGGGTACATGTAGAACTTCGGCGAGACCGAGGCCGTCGCGCCCAGCCCATCGGTGACGGTCACGGTGAACTGCAGCCATCCAGTGAGCCCGGTGAACGTGCCCGAAAGGGCCAGTGCCGAGAGTGACGTCCCGGCGGGCAGAGTCCCACCCGTCACGGCGTACGAGTACGGCGCCACGCCGCCGCCGAGCGCGCCGAAGGCGCCGCACGCCGTCGTGCACCCGAGTTCGACGTTGCAGTACTGCGCGCACGCCGGCACCAGGGTCGCCTGGACATGGGCGGCGATTGCGATCTGGCCCGGGATCGACGCCGAGCTGTCGCCCGAGTCGGCGGCCTGAATGGTGAAGCTGAAGGTCCCGGGGGTCGTCGGGGTTCCAGAGACGCTCCCGTCGCCGCCCAGCGTCAGCCCGGCCGGCAGCGTGCCCGAGCTCACCGTCCACCTGTACGGGGCCACGCCCCCGGCCGCCGAGAGCGCCACCGGGGCATAGGCGACCCCGACCTCGCCGACGTGGAAGGTTGGGGTGGTGGCGGTCATCGGCGTGGTCGGCGTAGGCGAGGGCGACGGAGTCGGTGAGGCGAGGTTCGCCACCGTCTTGGGCGGCGGGGCGCACGCGGCGACCAGCAAGAAAAAGGCCGCGCCTGCGGCCAGCACCCTCCAACGAGTCACGGCTTTACAACGCAACGAATGCGAGGCGAAAGTCTATACAGCGCTTGACGAAATTCCTCGGCTAATCGAGCGAAATCGCGTCGCGCAGCTTTTCGAAAAAGCCCTTGGAGACCTTCTCCGGCTTGCCCGTCAGGCCGCCGACCCTGCGCAGCAGCGCCTTCTGCTCGGGGCTGAGGTCTTTGGGGATGACGACCTGGACGACGACGTACTGGTCGCCTCGGCGCCCGCCGCGGACGTCCGGCATGCCGCGGCCCTGGAGCCGGAACGACTGCCCGTTCTGCGTGCCCGCCGGAATGGAGATCTCGACGTTGCCCTCGAGAGTCGGAATCTCGATCCGGTCGCCCAGCGCCGCCTGCACCATGTTCACGCGCAGCTCGAACACGATGTCCTGGTCGTGGCGCGCCAGCTGCGCGTGCGACTTGACCCGAACCACCACATAAAGGTCACCGGGCGACCCACCACGGACGCCGGCCTCGCCTTCGCCGCTGAGCCGTATCTGGGAGCCGGTGTCGACCCCCGCCGGGATCTTGACCGCGAGCCGCTTCGTCTTTTCCACGCGGCCGTGGCCGCGGCATTCGACGCACGGGTTCCTGATGAGCCGTCCCGCGCCGCGACAGGTCGGGCACGTCGTCGTCGTCACCACCTGGCCGAACAGCGACTGGGCCGCGCGCCGGACCTGGCCCGACCCGCCGCAACCCGGGCAGCTGTCGACGCCGCTCCCCGGCTCCGCGCCGTTGCCCGAGCAGCGTTCGCAGGTCGCGAGACGCGGCACGTCGAGCTGCTTCTCGACCCCGGCGAAAGCCTCTTCGAAGGTGATCGTCAGGTCGTACCGAAGGTCGTCGCCGCGGTTCGACCGTTCACGCCGCGCCCGGGCGCCGAACCCGCCGCCGAAGAAGGTCTCGAAGATGTCGGCGAACGGCATGTCGGAGAAGTCGATGCCCGGACCGCCGCCGACGGCCGAGTGGCCGAACAGGTCGTAGCTGCGCCGCCGCTCCGGGTCGGACAGGACCGAGTAGGCCTCGCTCGCCTCTTTGAAGCGCTGGTGGGCGACCGGGTCGTCGGGATGGCGGTCGGGATGCGACTCCATCGCGATCTTGCGGAACGCCAGCTTCAGCTCGTCGGAGGTGCACTGCCGGGTCACTCCGAGCACCTCGTAGTAGTCGCGCTTGACCGCCACGGCTTCAGCTATTCGTCGTCGTCACGAGGCCGGCGCGCGGGCGGACGCGCCACCTTGACCAGGGCCGGCCGGACCACGCGGTCCCGCAGCCGGTATCCGCGGCGCAGCTCCGACACCACGGTGTCTTCGGGGTGATCGGTGGACTCCTCGTGGCCCACCGCCTCGTGCTGCTTCGGGTCGAAGCGCGCGCCCACGGCCTCGATGGGCTGCAGGCCGTGGGTGCCGAGCGCCTCCTCGAGCTTGCGGACGCTCAATTCCAGCCCCTTTGCCCAGGAATCGTCGACGCCCTCCGGCAGGTGGTCGAGGACGTTGTTGAGGTCGTCGAGCACCGGCAGGAGGCGGCCGATCAGCTCGGCCGACGCGTGCTGCATGGTGTCGGCCTGCTCCTGGCGCGCGCGCTTTTTGTAGTTCTCGAAGTCGGCGGCCAGCCGGAGGTGCCGCGAGCGGGTCTCGGCGAGCTCTGACTCGAGCTCGGCGATCTTGCCCTGGTAAAGGGCGACGGTAGGGTCGGCGCTCTCGCCCTCCGTCGGCTCGTGCGGATGCTTGCGCGTCGTCATCGAACCTTAGATACCGCGGCGAACCCCGCCCTCAAACTCCAAGCTCGTTCATGCGCTCGCTGGCGCCGCGCGCCACCGCCTGCAGGCGGGCGACCGTCTGGCTGTACGCCATACGGGTCGGCCCGATCACTCCGACCACTCCCTTGAGCCTGTCGCTCGGGCCGTACGACGTGAGGACGACCGCGCATCCCTGGAGCTGGCTCGACGTGTTCTCCGAGCCGATCACGATCTGCAGGTCCGAATCGCCGATGAGCTGGCGCAACAGGAGCGTGAGGTATCGCGTCTCCTCCAGCACCTCCAGCACCTGGTGCAATCTCGACGACTCGGCGAACTCCGGTTGCCGCAAGAGGTTGCGCACGCCGTCGTGCACGACCAGGCTCTCCGAGCCCTTCTCGTAAAGATCGAGCACCGCCACCACCCGGCCCATCAGCTCCTTCTCCAGACCGAGCGCCAGCGAGTCGTAGTGCCGGCGCGCCTCCTCGCTCGCCCTTCCGCCGAGCGTCGAGTTCAGCCTCGCGGCGAGCTTCGTCAGCTGGGCCTGCGTCGCAGCCTCGGTGGTGTTCAAGACCTGCTGGCGCAGCAGGTTGCCTTCGAGCAGGAGGATGAGGAGGACCTCTTTCGGCTCGAGCGAGACGAGGTCGAGGTGCTTGATCTTCGCCCGGGAGCCCTGCGGCGCGCTGGCCACCGACGCGTTCTGGGTGACCGACGCCGCCGTCATGGCCACCCGCTCGACGATCGCCTGCACGTCGGGCGGCGCCCCCCGGAGCTCGTCCTGGATGAAGGCCTTCACCCGCTCCGGGATCGGCTCCACGTCCATCAAGAAGTCGACGAAGTAGCGATAGCCGGAGTCGGTCGGCACGCGTCCGGCGGAGGTGTGCGGCTGGGTCAGGTAACCGAGGTCGGACAGGTCCGCGAGCTCGCTGCGGATCGTGGCCGACGACAGGTTGACGAAATAGCGCGTCTGCAGCGCCTGCGACCCGACGGGGACGGCGCTGGTTGTGAATTCCTTGACGACCGCCCGCAGGATCGCCTGCTTTCTGTTCTCCATCGTTTCAGCACTCTCGGGCCGAGAGTGCCAACAACACTACAGCAGGGGCGTCAGGGTTTCGTGCAGGACCCGCTCTTGCCCGCGCTGCTCCTGGCGACCTTGCTTTGGCCCTGGCCGGTGTGCTTCGCGTGCGCGGCCTGGGAGACGAAATAGCCGTGGTTGCAGGGGTGGGACGACGTGGCCGACCCCTGCGGCTGCGACTGGGACGCCGGCGTGGCCGAAGACCGGGTGCTCACGAGCACGGCGGCGAAGGCGATGTCGCCCAGGACGAGCAGGCCGACAACCCCCGCCAGCACGGCCATCGGCGCGCTCAGCTTCGTCATCAGTCAGATCAACGCGCGCGGGCGCCGTATCTGGTCGTTCACAGGACGGCGAGCGCGATCTGGTTGTGCAGGTCGAGGCCGCGGCGGGTCGGCACGACGCGGCCGTTCACGCGCTCGACGAGGCCCGACTTCTCCAGCTCGGCCAGCTCACCGTCGAACCCCGTCGGCGCAGCCATGCCTGCCGCGGTGCGGAGGCCGAGCATCAATGACTCCGCCAGCGTCTTCCGCCGGTCGAGCTCCTCCCCGTCCGCCCGAGGCGCCGGCGACGCGGCGATGTAGTCGCGCGGCCGGGCGACGTTCCACCATCGCGCCGCGACGTCACCGTCGGTCGCATACGAATGCGCGCCGGCGCCCGCGCCGTACACCGGCCGGCACCGCCAGTACGCCTGGTTGTGCCGTGACTCGAAGCCGCCGCCACGGGCCCAGTTCGAAACCTCGTAGCGGTGGTAGCCCGCGTCCTCCAGCTGCCCGACCGCCGCGTCGAGCTGGTCCCAGGCTAGGTCTGCGCCGACCTCGGGCACGCGGCCTTCCGCGCGCCGGCGGTAAAGCAGCGTCCCCTCCTCGAAAGACAGGCAGTAGGTCGACACGTGGTCGGGTCCGAGTGCGATCGCGCGCTGCAAGGTCTCGACCCACGCGTCGAGGCTCTGGTACGGCACGGCGTAGATCAGGTCGATGCTGACGTTGCCGAAGCCCGCCTCCCTCGCCAGCGCGAAGGCCCGCGTCGCCTGCGCCGCGTCGGTCCGGCGCTCGAGCACCGCGAGCGCACGGCGATCGAAGCCCTGCACGCCAAGGCTGAGCCGGTTGACTCCGCCCTCGAGCCACGCCGCGACGCGCTCCTCGTCGGTGCTCGCGGGATTCGCCTCGAGGGTGACCTCGGCGTCGGGCGCGACGTTGAAGTTCGCGCGGACGAATGCCACCAACCGCGACATCAGGTCCGGCGGCAGCAGGCTCGGAGTGCCGCCGCCGAAATAGACCGTGTCGAGCTGCTGGAACGGATACCGCTCGCGCGCGAACACCAGCTCGCGCTCCAGCGCGTCGACGTAGTCGGGCATGAGACGGTCCATCCCCGCGTACGCGTTGAAGTCGCAGTAGCCGCACTTGTGCTTGCAGAAAGGGATGTGGACGTAGAGGTGTCGGAACGCCTGCATGTCCGGGCTCACGCCTTGATGTCCGCGACCGTCGCCTCGCTGAGGTCGCGAAGCCTCTCGGGCGCGATCTCGAACACCGAATCCGGCCGGCCCGCCGCAGCCCACACGACCTCGTAACCGAGAAGGTCGCGGTCCATGAAGACGGGGACGGCGGTCGCGTGACCGAAAGGCGGCACGCCGCCGATCGCATACCCGGTCGCGGACCTCGCGATCTGCGCATCGGCTTTCGCGACCGGCTCGCCCGCGACCGCGCCCAGCCGCCGCTCGTCAAGCCGGTTGGCGCCGCTGACCAGGGCGACCACGGGACGCCCGCCGGCGACGAAAACGAGCGACTTCACGATCTGGCCGACCTCGCAGCCGACCGCTCGCGCGGCGTCTGTCGCCGTTCGTGTGCCCTCGGGAAATTGACGCACGGCGACGCCGAAATCCGTGGATGCGAGCCAGGCCTCGAAACGATTCACCGGCACCACGATAGGTACTCTTGTCCTCAATGCTCACTTCACCGACCAGTGTCGTCGTCACGGGCGCGGCCGGATTCGTCGGCTCGCATCTCTGCGAGCGTCTGCTTGCGGACGGCCACACCGTGGTGGGCATCGATTCGTTCGCCGACTACTACGAGCGCGACCGCAAGGAAGAGAACCTGCAAACGGCGCGCCAGCACCCCGCGTTCAAGCTCGTCGAGGCCGACCTGGTGACGGCCAACCTGGGCGAGCATCTTCGCGGTGCGGAGGTGGTCTTCCATCTGGCCGGTCAGCCGGGCGTTCGGCCGAGCTGGGGGAGCCAGTTCGACCGCTACGTGCAGGCCAACATCGTCGCCACGCAGCGCCTGCTCGAAACCCTTCGCGAGGTGCGGCTCAAGCGACTGGTCTTCGCCTCCAGCTCATCCATCTACGGCGACGCGGAGATGTTCCCCACCAAGGAGACCGCGCTGCCGCGGCCGGTGTCGCCGTACGGTATGACCAAGCTCGCCGCCGAGCATCTCGCATTCGTCTACATGCGCAACTTCGGCATCCCGGTGACGGCGCTGCGTTACTTCACGGTCTACGGCCCCCGGCAGCGACCCGACATGGCGTTCACGCGATTCATGGAGGCGATGTTCGACAGCCAGGAGATCGGCATCTTCGGCGATGGCGAGCAGACGCGCGAGTTCACGTACGTGTCCGACGCGGTGGACGGCACCGTGAAGGCCGCGAGCGCCGACGTCGTCGGGCAGGTGATCAACCTGGGCGGCGGCAGCCGCGTGACGGTGAACAAGGTGCTCGACACCCTGGAGGACATCAGCGGGCTCAAGACCCGTCGCAAATACCTGCCGGTTGCGCCCGGCGATCCTCGTCACACCGGCGCGTCCATCAACCTGGCGCGCGACCGGCTCGGCTGGGAGCCGCGCGTGTCACTGCGCGAAGGGCTCACCAGGCAGTGGCGGTGGTTCCTCGACACGCGCGAGCGCTCGGTGCGGGTGACGAGCCGGGAGCTCTAGCCGATCCCCTGCAGCGACGCCTGCCACGCGATGGCGGTGCGGTGGGTCGGGGTCTCGCATTCACGCGACGCCGCCTCGCCGGGCGTGCTCGACTTGCAGATCATGTAGATGCCGTAGTTGTTGGCGGCGAAGACGTAGTGGTACTCGCCGGATGCCGGCGAACCTGACTCCGGGATGTAGTCCGAGTAGATGCCGGCCGAATCGGCCGTCCCCGGACCGAAGTCCTTGGCGAAGGTCGTCGCGTCGAGGGCGGAGCCGAACGTGAGCAGCGCCGTCTGCACCTCCATGTGGGTGTCGTTGTTGAGCGCGTAGTCGCCGTAGGCGAACGTGTCGATCCCGCTCTGGTGCAGCAGCGAGGCAAGCGTGTCGGGCAGCGCGCTGCCGATCATCACCGTCAACGACTCTATTGGCAGGTGCGCCGAGCCGAGCAGCGTGATGTCGAGTCCCGGCGGCGGCAGCTCCTTCGCGGCCAGGGGACTGGGCAGAGGCAGGGGCGTGGGCTTGCCTTTGCCCGAGGTCTGGAACCGCGAGACGAAGCCGCGCGCCACCTTCGCCAGCTGGTCGACCGACGCCGGGGCGTCCTTGTTCGCCCACGCGACCTCGAGCACCATCTGGCTGATCCTCACGAACACTCGCGCGATGTGCGGCGCGGCCCCGCCACCTCGGAACTGGTAGTAGAGGACCTGGTCGCCAACCTTGGGCGAGCTCACCGTCGGTCCATATGTCGACTGGGCGCCGGACATGACGGTGTTGGCAGAGGACGTGGTGTCGTAGACCGAGTAGTCGGCGGCGATCTCTTCGGCGGTGCCGAGATGGGCGTAGATGACCGTGATCGAGTACTTCAGGGTCGCCGGCCGGCTGAGGGAGTTCAGCGGCGAGACGTCGAACGACGGCGGCCCCGCATACCAGTTGTCGTCGCCCATGAGCTTGCGCACGTCCGCCTGAGAAGGGACGGCGGCGAACGTGGCCATCGGTTTGGCGGTGACCGAGGTCTGCTGCCCGCACGCGACCGCGAAGATCACCACCAGCGAAACCATCGACAGCGCGCGCTTAGTCAAGCTTCAGCACCGCCATAAACGCCTCTTGCGGGATCTCCACCGACCCGACGCGCTTCATCCGTCTCTTGCCTTCCTTCTGCTTCTCCAACAGTTTGCGTTTCCGGGTCACGTCGCCGCCGTAGCACTTGGCCAGCACGTCCTTGCGCATCGCCGGGATCGTCTCGCGGGCGACGATTTTGCCACCGATGGCCGCCTGGATCGGCACCTCGTACAGCTGGCGCGGGATGATCGCCTTCAGCTTCTCCACCAGTTTGCGACCCTGGATCTGCGCCTTGCTGCGGTGCGTGATGAGCGAGAGCGCGTCCACGGGATCGCCGGCGACCAGCACGTCGAGCTTCACCAGCTCGCCTTCGCGGAAACCGAGCATGTCATAGTCCATCGAGGCATAGCCCTTGGAGCGCGACTTCAGCTGGTCGTAGAAGTCGTGGATGATCTCGCCGAGCGGGATCTCGTACTCGAGCACGACGCGGTCGCCGGGCCTGTGCTCCAGGTGCTTGAAGGTGCCTCGGCGGTCCTGGTTGAGCTCCATCATCGGGCCGACGTAACCCGACGGCGTGATGACCGTCAGCCTGACGAACGGCTCGGAGATGGTTTCGATGGCGGTGGGGTCGGGCAGCAAGGCGGGATTGTCGATGAGCGTCACCCCGCCGCGTTTCAGCTTGACCTCGTACTCCACCGTCGGCGCGGTCGTGATGAGGTCGAGCTCGAACTCCCGCTCCAGCCGCTCCTGCACGATCTCGAGGTGGAGGAGACCGAGGAAGCCGCAGCGGAAGCCGAAGCCGAGAGCCGCTGAGTTCTCCGGCTCGAACGACAGCGCGGCGTCGTTCAGCTGCAGCTTCTCCAGCGCCTCCTTCAGGTCGCCGAACTGGTCGGAGTCGCTTGGGAAAAGGCCCGCGAAGACCATCGGCTTGACGCGCCGGTAACCCGGCAGCGGCGTCGTCGCGCCATGCTCGGCCGCGGTGACGGTGTCGCCGACGCGCGCGTCGACCACGTTCTTGATGGCCGCGGTCACGTAGCCGACCTCGCCCGCGGTGAGCCTGTCGGCCGGGCGGGGACGGGGCGCGAACCAGCCGACCTCGTCGACCTCGTGGACCTTGCCCGTGTTCATCATCCGGATGCGGGTCCGCGGCAGGATCTCGCCGTCGACCACGCGCACGTACGTGATGACGCCGCGGTACGGGTCGTAATGCGAGTCGAAGATGAGCGCGCGGAGGGGTTTGCCGGGGTCGCCGTGCGGCGGCGGCACGCGTCCGACCACCGCTTCCAGGATCTCCTCGGTGCCGATGCCCAGCTTGGCCGAAGCGAAGATCACCTGCTCCCGCGGGATGCCCGTGACGTCCGAGACCTCTTCCGCGACGAGCTCCGGCTGGGCGGCGTCCAGATCGATCTTGTTGACGACCGGGATGATCGTGAGCCCGGCCTCCACGGCCTGGTACAGGTTGGCGAGCGTCTGAGCCTCGATGCCCTGGGCCGCGTCGACGACGAGAATCGCGCCCTCGCACGCCGCGAGCGACCGGGACACCTCGTACGCGAAGTCGACGTGACCCGGCGTGTCGATCAGGTTCAGCTCGTACGTCTGGCCGTCCCTGGCCGGGTACTGCATGCGGACCGCCTGGAGCTTGATGGTGATGCCGCGCTCGCGCTCCAGGTCCATGGTGTCGAGGACCTGGTCCTGCATGTCGCGCTGGCTGATGGCGCCCGTCTGCTCGAGCAGCCGGTCCGCGAGCGTGGACTTGCCGTGGTCGATGTGGGCGATGATGCAGAAGTTCCGCACCAACGCCTGCTTGGTTGCGACGGCCATCGTCCGCGAGAATACCCACGTGGCGCTGGTGCTTGCGATCGGGATCGTCCTGGCGGTCGTGGGGTTGGTCCTGCTATTTGACCTTTTCGGTGCGGGCGACTACGTCATCCGCACGGTCACGTCGAAGTACCTCGGCTCCCTGCCGCCCGGTTTCGCGGCCTCGCGGCGCGGCTTCCAGGTCTACGCCACGCTGCTGATCGCGGTCGGGATCGTGTGCATCGGCCTGGGGCTGACGGCGAAGGTCCTGCCCATCGGCGCCGGCTTGATCGTCATCGGCGCCCTGATCTTCGGGATCGCGTCCGTGGTCGCGATCTCAGGCGAGGTCGAGACCGCGCGCGGCAAGCCGAAAACCGGGCGATAGTCGCGACCAGCGCCATGCGGGCGCTGACTATCCGCCGCGGACGCTCAGGGCGATCGCGAGGCCGACGAGCGCCGCCGTCTCCGCCCGTAGGTTCCTGGGCCCGAGCGACGCGTCGGTCTGTGCCAGCTCCAGCTCCCGAGGACTCCAGCCGCCTTCGGGGCCGATGAACAGCGTGAGGTCGCGCGGGTCGGCGACGTCTGCCAGACGCACGGGCGAATCCCGCCGCAGCAGCACCGGAAACTCCGCAGCGCCTATCGCCGCGTCCGTCGACGAGGCTGCGCTCACTTCAGGGATGCGCAATCGACCCGCGAGCATCGCCGCCTCACGCGTGATCGTGTTCCATCGCTCGAGCTTCTCCCCGCGACCGACGCTGCGGTCGGCGTGAAACACCACGAACGCGTGCGCGCCGGCCTCGGTGCATCGCGAAAGCACGAGCTCGAGCGCCGGCGCCGGCAGATGGGCGACGGCGATCGTGATGCAGGCCGCCGGCTCCGGTTCGTGCGCGCGCCGCGAGATCACGGTGCCCTCGACTCGCGTGGGCGACACCTCGTCGAGGCGCACGGTCAGCATGAACCCGTCAGGGTCGATGACCTCGATCTCCTCTCCGGGCTTCGCCCGGAGCGAGCGCGCGAGGTGGCGTGCGTCATCGCCTTCGATGACCGCGCGGCCGTGCTCGTGCCTCGCGAAGAAGGCGGGCACGGCTACATCACGTTGAAAGTTTCGTAGACCGCGACCTGCGCCCCGCCCTTGATGACAGGACAGCCCTTCGCCAGCTTCGTCGCCGCCTGCAGCGACGGGGCTTCGATGATGCTGTACCCGGACGCGCGCCTTCCGACCGCGCCCCTCGCCACCGAGCCGTCGGCGTCGATCTTGTTCACCTTGCCGGAGAACGGATTGCCCGGGTCGACGACCGCCGGTCCGAGCTTCGTGTACCACGTCGTCCACTGCTTCATGACGCGCGCTTGCTGCGCCGGGGTCTCGGGCATCGCGCCGCCGTAATAGACGAGCAGGTATCTCACGCCGCGAATTGTGAACGGAGTTCCGCGAGCAGTGCGAGCGCGCGGTCCAGACGGTCGCGATTCGCCGGATCGTTGAGCCACCGGCTTTGCCCGGACGGGTGCGGCAGAGGCACGAACACCGGCCGCTCGCCGTACCGGTTGCCCACCCGTTCCTCCAGCGGTCCGGGACCGAGAAACCGCGTGATCGCCAGCTGCCCGACGGGGATGACGACCTTCGGACGCAGCAGCGCCATCTCCTCCTCGATCCAGTGCGCGCAGTTGGCGACACCCTTGCGCGGCGGCGGCAGATCTCCGGTGTCGCTTTTGTTGCGACCTGGGAAGCAGCGCATGAGCGCAGCGATGTATGTCAGGTGCCGGAACTCTGCCGGGTCGGCGAAGCCCGCACGCAGCATCCAGCGGTTGAGCTCCGCGCCGGCCCGGCCGGAGAACGGACGTCGCGATTCACGTTCTGCGGGGCCAGGAGCCTGGCCGACGAGATAGAAGGGAGCTCCCCACTCGCCCTGGAAGGTCGGCCGCGCCTCGGCGATGATGCCCTGGTCCTGGCAGACGCGGCACGAGCGACATGCCGCCTGGAGCTCGAAAAGCTGCTTCCTGTTCAGATCACTCTTTGCAGCCGCGCGTTGGCGGCGGCGCCGGGGATGCGGCCTCGCTTCGTCATCGGCTTGCCGTTGATCTCCTTGATGTCGGCGGTGAACGCGATGGGCGGCGCCGAGCTGATCGACATGCCGACGCCGTAAGAATGGATCGGGCACTTCGCCGCCTCGAACGCTCGGATTCGCTCGGCGTCGAGTCCTCCGGAGATGAAGATGCCGACGTGATCGAAGCCCGCGAGGTCCAGCCGCGCGCGCACTTCCTTCACGAGGTCGATCGTCACTCCGCCGCGCTCGCCCGGCGTGTCGAGCCGCACGCCACGGAGCCGTTTGCCCAAAGCCTCGGCGACGCGGATCGACTCCTCCGCCTCGTCCTTGAACGTATCGACGAGCACGATGCGCAGCACGTCGTCGGGCATGTGCTGGTCGAAAGCCTGGGCCGCTTTGACGGTGTCGCCGAAGAGAAGGATCATGGCGTGGGGCATGGTCCCCGACGCGCCGAGCAGACCCGCCAGCTGCGCGCCCAGCGGCGTGGCGCAGCCGGCGCAGCCTCCGACCACCGCCGAGTACTCCATGACGGGGCCGATGAGGGGATGCACATGCCGCGCCCCGAAGCTGATGACGCGCTTGCCGTTCGCCGCCTCGACTATCTCGCGCGCCGCGGTCGCCCAGCCCGAGCAGCTCGACAGCATGCCGAGAAGGGCGGTCTCGTAAACGCCGAAGTGCGAGTACGCCGCGCGCACGCGCAGCACGGTCTCCTTGGGGCCCATCGCCTCGCCCTCGGGGATCGCCCAGGCCTCGTCGCCCTCCTGCAGCACCTCGCGCAGCAGCCCGACCGCCTCCTTCACGCCGCACAGGACGCCCGCCTGGCTGGAGAAGAAGTCCATGGCCACGACAGCGTCGACGTGGGCGCCCGCGAGGGTCTTCTGCGCGCGCTGGAAGTAGACGTCGGACGCGGCCCTGCCGTAATAAGCGACGAGCTCGGCGGCGGGACTCGTCGCCATAGCCTGCTTCATTGGGCAATGAACTTAGCAGCCTCGGTAACATCCGGCGCGTGGCAGCACCTTCCTCGCAGCAGGTTCTGGACGCGCTGGGCCGGATCAAGGACCCCGACCTCGGCCGCGACGTCGTGAGCCTCGGCATGATCAAAGATCTCGACGTCACGCCGGAGGGCAAGGTGAGCTTCACCTTCGAGCTCACGACGCCGGCGTGCCCGGTCCGCGACCGCTTCAAGTCGCAGGCCGAGGACGCGGTCAACGAGCTGCCCGGCGTCACGGGCGTCGACGTGCGCATGACGGCCAACGTGCGTCCCGCGTTCCTGCGACCCAAGCCATCCGAAATCCTTCCCGGCGTGAAGCAGACCATTGCCGTCGCCTCAGGCAAGGGCGGCGTCGGCAAGTCGACGGTCGCCGTCAACCTTGCGGCCGCGCTGCGCAAGAGCGGCGCCTCGGTCGGCCTGCTCGACGCCGACATCTACGGCCCGTCGGTGCCGGTCATGACCGGCTCCCGCGTCGTGCCCCAGCAGTCCAACGGCCACCTGCTGCCGGTCGAGGCGCACGGCATGAAGCTCATGTCGTTCGGCCACATCAACCCCGGCAACGAGCCGACGATCTACCGCGGCCCGATGGTCGGCAAGGCGATCGAGGCGATGATGGTCCAGGTCGATTGGGGCACGCTCGACTATCTGGTCATCGACCTGCCGCCCGGCACAGGCGACGCGTCCTTGACGCTCGCGCAGGCTGTGCCCCTGACCGGCGTCGCCATCGTGTGCACGCCGCAGGACGTCGCCACCGACATCGCAGTCAAAGCGCTGCAGATGTTCCGCAAGCTCAACGTGACGCCGCTTGGTCTGATCGAGAACATGAGCTGGTACGTGTGCCCAAACTGTGGCCACCGGCACGAGATCTTCAGCCACGGCGGCGCGGAGGGGGCTGCGAAGCGCCTCGGTGTCCCGTTCCTCGGCGCGATCCCGCTCGAGGAAGGCATCCGCGAGGACGCTGACGCCGGCGTTCCGGTGGTCGTCTCTCGCCCTGAGTCCGCGGGCGCAAAGGCTTTCGTCGAGATCGCCTCGCAGGTCGCGGCCCGCACGTCCATCCAGTCGTTTCGGCAGCTGCCGGTGATCAACATCCACTGATCGACCCAGATCCGTTTCCCACCAACGTCGACGTCGACCGTGAACGTCAGGTCATGACGATCACGTGGGAAGACGGCACGCGCTCGACATACACGGGCGAGCAGCTGCGATGGGCCTGCCCATGCGCGGAATGTCGAGGCGAGGCCGGAGTGCCGGGCCGGCTGTCGCGAGTCAAGACTCTGAGCGAACAGGAGCTGCGCGTCGCCGACGTGACTCTTGTCGGTCAGTACGCGCTGCAGATCGCGTTCGAGAGCGGGCACGCGTCCGGCATCTATACATTCCCTTACCTCAAAGGGCTGTTGATGGCATAATTCCGGCGGCCCGTTGTCGATATCCACGCCCCTGCCCGAGCTCGAGCCGCCGATCTCCACGGCCCCGCCAGCACTCAGGAGACCACTGCGACGCCGCCGCACCATCGGCCGTCGTGGATGGATTGCCGCCGGCATGGCCGTCCTCGTCGTCCTCGTCGGCATGGGCGCGTTTCTCGCGTACGAGAACACGCTGCCGACGAGCGTGACCTCGAACGTCAAGAGCGGAGAGAAAGACGTTCCGACCGACGGCAACATCGTGATGTCCTTCTCGCGACCGGTCGCCATCGAGTCGGTGCGGGCGGCGTTCGACATCACGCCCACCACCGACGGTTCGATCAGCGCCGTCTCCGGCCAGACCGAATATGCGTGGACGCCGAAGAAACCGCTGACCGAGCTGACGACCTACCGCGTCGCGCTCAAGCCGATGCTCGACACGACCCATCAC
The DNA here is from genome assembly GCA_035689485.1 of Candidatus Dormiibacterota bacterium. Lineage (GTDB taxonomy): Bacteria > Chloroflexota > Dormibacteria > Dormibacterales > Dormibacteraceae > 40CM-4-65-16. Next base: position 34,557 of record DASSLL010000009.1, read on the forward strand.
AAGGTGAACCCGAGCGAGTGGACGTTCACGACCATCATCGTCCCGCGCCTGGTCGCCATCACGCTGGCCGACGGCAGCCCGCTGAAGGACGGCAACGAGCTCGACCCCAACGCGCTGATGAAGCTGACCTTCAACGACGCGATGGAGCCTGTGACCATCAAGCTGACGATCGGGACCCAGACCGTCGCGCTCAAGTGGGCAGCCGACGACCGAAGCGCGACGTTCTCGACCGCGGGCATGGCCTCAGGACCGCTGACGATCATCATGTCGCCGGGCGGCCGCGACCAGACGGGCCACCTCGTAGCGGCGGGCTTCTCGCTGAAGACGGGCATCTACTGGCACGACCACGAGCACACGATCTCGCTTCCGTATCCCGCGCTCATTCAGATTCCGAACGACGAAGAGGCGGTCGATCAGAACGGCCTTCAGGCCGCGGGCATCGTCTTCGAATATCTTGCCGAGGGCGGGATCACCCGGCTGACGGCGATCTTCCAGAACGTCCCCGACCTCATCGGACCGATGCGCTCGGCGCGCTTCGCGTCGCTCAAGCTCGGACGCCACTACAAGGGATTGCTGTTCCAGTCAGGCGAGTCGCAGGCCACCGCGGCGCGTGCAGCTTCGGATCCCACGCCGCAGTTCTTCGACCAGATCGGCTACCAGTACCGCACGAGCGCCCGCTATGCGCCGGACAACCTGATGATCAACGGCGACCGTGTGCTCGCCGCGGAGCAGCTGTTCGGCATCTCGCCATACGTGCTTCCAAAGGCGCGACCGACGCTGACCGGCGGCACGGCCGTCAGCTCAGCCAGCGTCGGTGAGCACTACTCCGTGTACAACTACGACCCGGCCACCGGCACGTACACCAAGACCGAGTCGCAGCACTCCTACTCCGACGCGAGCCTGCACGCGCCACTGCGCATCGAGATGGTGATCACCCTCCACACGCGCGAGCAGTACATGGTCATCGACGGACACGGACTTCACGACTACGACCTCGACACGAGCGGCACGATTTCGGTGCTGTACAAGGGCCAGCAGTTCTCCGGCACCTGGTCGTCGAACGACAGCCACGGGCCGCTGGTCTTCACGCTCGACAACGGACAGCCGGTGACGCTGCCGCCGGGTCTCGTCTGGATCGACATCGTCCAGTAGCGGTCAGCGCAGCAGGAACAGCGAAGCCGCGTTTTCCGAGTAGACCTTCGACCGCTCTTCTTCCGAAAGCGCCAGCCCATCGATGTCGGCGATCGTCTTCTCGACCGCGTCCGGAGGACCGAGCGGCATGTCCGTGCCGAAGACGACGTGGTCGGCGCCGAAGAAGTCGACCACGCAGTCGACGGCATGCCTTGCGCCGAACAGCGCCGTGTCGGCGTAGACGCGGCGGAAGTAATCGAGCGGCGGTCGCGGCAGCGTGTCCTTCACCTGGCGGTAGCCCGGGCCCATCGCCAGCCGCGCCGAGAAGTGCGGCACCATGCCGGCGCCGTGGTGCGCCACGACCTTGAGGCGGGGGTGGCGCTCCATCGCGCCGGAGTAGACGAGACGCGCAAGCGCAGCCGCGGTCTCGTACGGCCAGCCGATCGACCACCACAGGCCGTAGTTGGAGGCCGTCTCGCCGGGATAGTCGCGCCATGATGCATTGCGGGTGGGGTGCAGCCACAGGCCGCGGCCCAGCTGCTCGAGGCGCGCGAAGACCGGCTCGAAGCGCGGATCGTCGAGCGGGACACCCTGGACGTTCGAGTACACCTGCGCGCCGGCGGCGCCCAGATCGACCACCGCCCGTTCGAGCTCGCGGAGGCATTCGTCGACGTCGTTCCACGGCAGAGCCGCCACGAAGCCCGCGAAGCGGTCTGGGTGGGAGCGCACGAGCTCGGCCATCTCGTCGTTGGCCAGGCGCGCAAACTCCACCGCGACCGGCGGCGGTCCGACCTCTTCGATCGGCGGCACGGCCAGCACGAGGACCTGGGCGTAGCCGGCGAATCGGTCCATCAGCCGAAACCGGACGTCCAGGTCCGTGAGCGCCGGGTCGAAACGAAAGACGCCCTCCTGGTAGTAGCGGACCTCGCGTGTGGGCATGTTCCGCTCGAGGTGCGGCTCGAGGCGCCCGATGTAGCGCTTCGGGAGGATGTGCGCGAACGCGTCGATCTTCCTCATTGCGCCGAGACGAGCCGGTTCAGGAACTCGACCTGCGCACGCAGCGTGCGCGCCTCTTCGACCTCTCCGAGCCGTTCGTAGACGCCGGCCGCGCTTTGCTTTTCTTCGATCTCCGCACGCAGAATCGCCTTCACCTCCGCTTCCGAGAGCTCACGGCGTGGCGCCTCGCCGGACCCCACGCCAAGTCGCGGCTTCGAGGCCGGCGGTGGGACCGCCTCGGCGTTGGCGATCGCGCTGAGCGCGGAGCGCAGCGCCGCGGTGGCGACCTCGTCGCGCGCTTTGAGCGCGGCTTTGAGCGATGTGCGCAGCCGGTCCCTGACGTCGGGCACCGTGCGATTGTGATGCAGTGCCGGACGCGGTCGCGCCCGACGGGTCGGACATCTACTTTCGCGTTCTCGACGCGCAGCGCGCCAGCGTCGTCGAGGTCGTGCTCGGGCCAGGCAGGACCAGCCGTCCGGTCAAGCACAAGACCGTCGAGGAGATCTGGTACGTCCTGGCGGGCACCGGCGAGGTTTGGGTCGCCGGCGCAACTCGCTCGGTCACGCCCGGAGACGCCGTCGTCATTCCCACCGGGTCGGCGTTCCAGTTCCGCGCGGACGGCGAGGAGCCGCTGCGCTTCCTCTGCTACACGTCCCCGCCCTGGCCAGGCGACGGCGAGGCGGTCCTGGTCGAAGAAGGCGGCCTGGGGGAGCCGAGCGTCTAGGCCGGCGCGGGCATGACCTGGGGAACGGCCTTGTCCCTCCGCAGCCTGCGCAGCGCCGTGACCACCAAGCGCGTGACGACGAGCACCCAGATGGCGAGCAGCAGCGGCAGGATCAGCAGCAGGAGCCACCAGAGGCCGTCACCCGCCGGTCGCGGCTCGGCGACGCTGATCTGCCCCGACGGCTTGACGGGCAGCGACACCGGCAGGTCCGGGATCCTGGAGCTCGGCTGGGGCTGTGATTGAGGGTTCGGCCGTACGGCGGCGGGAGGCGTGACGGCCGGCGCCGGCGTCGCCGGAGCCTGTGTCGGCGCAGGCGTCGGAAGCGGACTCGGCACCGGCGAAGGCGTCTGATGCTTGTACTGCCCGTAGTGGTGACCTGGGTTGTCGACCAGCCCGTCGTGGGAGCCATTCGGGTTGTCGGGATCGCTCTTGGCGTAGACCGACAGCGCCGACAGCATGACCAGGGCGACGGCGATCATGACTGCGCCAGGAAAGACGCGTGCTGATACGTGAGGCATGAGTGCTTCCCTCCTCTCGGCAGGAAACTCTAGCGATCCGCCCGCCAGCCGTAACCGGGACATTTGTCCCAATTTCGGCTCTTTCAGGCCCGGGCTGCGTCCTTCAGACCGGTGATGTACTGCTGCGCCGCCACGGCGGCCGTGGTTCCATCACCGACGGCGGTCGCGATCTGCTTGGTCAGCTGCGACCGGACGTCGCCCACGGCCCAGATGCCCTCGACCGACGTCTGCATGTTGCGGTCGGTCAGCAGGTAGCCCCCGGCGTCATGGTCGACGTGAACTTTGAGCAGCGAAGAGTTGGGCACGAAGCCGATGAAGATGAAGACGCCGCCGACGTTCAGCACCTTGTTCTCTCCGTGCTGCTCGTAGCGGATGGACTGCACCTTGTGGTCGCCGGCGATCTCCTTCACGTGCGCGTCGAAGATGAACTGAATCTTGGGGTTCTTGCGCGCGCGCTCAACCAGGATCGGCTGGGCGCGCAGCTCGCTCCGCCTGTGGAGGATGTAGACCTTCGAGGCGTAGCGGGTGAGGAACTCGCCCTCCTCGACCGCCGCGTCACCGCCTCCGACGACGGCCAGCTCCTGGCCCTTGAAGAAGGCCCCGTCGCAGACCGCGCAGTAGCTCACGCCGCGGCCCCAGAGCTCCTTTTCGCCCGGAACTTCGAGGTAGCGCGGCAGGCCGCCGGCGGCCATGATCAGGGCCGGCGCGCGGATCTCCTCGCCTGACTCCAGACGCACGACCTTCAGGCCGTCCTCGACGTCTATCTCTTTGACCGGTTCGAAATCGCGGACCTCGACGCCGAAGCGGCGCGCGTGCTCGCCCATCCTCGTGGCGAGCTCCGAGCCGAGGATGGAATCGAAGCCGGGATAATCCTCGACCAGCTCGGTGTTGAGCAGCTGGCCGCCCAGCGGGCCGCGGTCGAGGATGACCGTCTTCAGGTTCATCCGGGTGGTGTAGAGCGCCGCCGCCAGGCCGGCGGGGCCGCCGCCGACGATCACCACGTCGTAGTTGCTCATCCGCTAGTAGGAAGTATTCCCGGTTTGGGTTGTATTCCTGCGCCACCCCGCGGATATGCGCGCATGTCCGGTATGCCGACCGTCGGTCTACCCGTGCTGGTAGCGCACGCCGAACCCGCCCCGGGGCGCGTGGCAGGCGATGTTGTCGAACGGGCAGCCGATGGAGCAGGCGCCGCACTCGATGCAGTTGCCGAAGCTGACCAGGTTCTTCTTCTGCTCCTCGTTCCACTCGTACACGCCGGCCGGGCAGAAGTGGTTGCAGTACTTGCCCGTGCACTTGTCCCGGCAGACGTTCTGGTCGAGCACCTCGATGTGCGGCTTGCCGGTGTCCTCGTTGTACTTGACAGTGAAGAGCTTGTCGGTCAGCTTCTCCATCAGGCGGCCCCGAAACGCTCCCATACCCGGCACATCAGTCGCACCGTGTTGATGTAATCCTCCACGCGGATGTTCTCGTTCGGCGAGTGGATCCGGTTGTCGGGCCGGCCGACGCCGACCGGCAGAACCGTGGGCACGCCGAGCTCCGCCACCACCGGGTGCATCGGCCCGGTCGCGGGCATGAACGGCCACAGCACCGGATCGCCGTGCATCTCGCGCACCGACTCGATGACGGTGCGCGCGATGGCGGAGTTCGGGTCGGACCGAGCCGGCTTCTCTCCCTCACCGCCGGCGATCTCGACCTTCTCGAAGCCATGCCGGTCGAGGTGCTTGCGGAGTAGCTGCAAGACCTCGTCGGGATCCTGGTTCGGGATGAGGCGAAAGTCCAGCTTGGCGGTCGCTTCGGCGGGCAGCACGGTCTTCGAGCCCGGCCCCTGGTAACCGGTCGTGACACCGGCGATGTTGCAGGTGGGCAGGAACAGCATCTGCTCGATGACCTGGTCGGGCTTCGGGTCTCGAACGAGGCGCTCGAAGCCCAGGAGCTTGCGCAGCTTCTCGACCTCGGGGTCGATGGAAGCCATCATCCGCCGGTCCGCGTCCGTCGGCTGTACGACCTTGTCGTAGAAGCCGTCGATCTTGACGTTCATGTCCTGGTCGCGCAGGCTCGCGAGCGCGCCGATCAGGTACATCGCGGCGGACGGGTACACCGACGCCCATCCGGAGTGATAGTCGAAGTCGAGCAGCTTGACGCGCAGGTTCACGTACAGCAGGCCGCGGCAGCCGAACTGGATCGTCGGCCGCCCGGCGTCGTCGAACGACGAGCCCGATTCCCACAGGCATCCGTCCGCGCGCAGCTTGGCCGCGTGGTCGTGAGCGATCTTCTCGAAGCTCTTGGAGCCGATCTCCTCCTCGCCCTCGATGAGGAAGCGAAGGGTCACCGGAATCTCGCCCAGCTGCTTCAGCGTCTCCACCGCGTGGATGCGCGCCATGACGTCCGCCTTGTCGTCCGCCACCCCGCGGGCGAAGATCCGCCCCTCGCGCTCTGCGGGTTCGAACGGCGGTGACTTCCACAGGTCGATCGGATCCACGGGCTGCACGTCGTAGTGCTGGTAGAGCAGGAGCTTCCTGCGACCCGCGCCCGGAACCTCCGCGTACAACGCCGGCATGCCCCCCGCCTCGAGCGTCTCGACGCGGTCGGTGAACTTCGCGAGCCGGTTCGCCAGCCAGTCGCGTGCGGGCTGAATGGCGTCCCGGCCGTGGTTGGAGACGCTGGGAAACGTGCACAGCTCCTTCAGTTCGTCGATGAAGCGCTGCGAGTTCTTCTCGATGTACGCGTCGACGGCGCTGGTTGAGATCACGGCCTCATCGTAACCTTCTGCTGGTGAGCGAAGCGGCGGCCGAGTTTCACTTCTCGCCGCGACCGAACCGCGCCGCGGAGATCAACTGGCATCCCTGGTCGAAAGAGGCCTTCGACGAGGCCCGGGGCACCGGCAAGCCCATCCTCCTGTCGATCTCGGCGGTGTGGTGTCACTGGTGCCATGTCATGGACGAGACGACGTACTCGCACCCGGGCGTCATCGACCTGATCAACCGCGAGTACGTCCCGGTGCGCGTCGACAACGACGTCCGGCCCGACATCAACCAGCGCTACAACATGGGCGGCTGGCCGACGACCGCGTTCCTCACCCCCGACGGCGACATCCTCACCGGCGCGACATACCTTCCGCCGGACCAGATGGCGAGCACGCTGCTGCGCGTGGCGAGCTATCACCACCAGAACCGGACCGAGATCGCGACGCGCGTCCTCGAGGCGCGGAAACGGGCCGCCGGCGGCGTCGCGCGCACCGCAGGCGAGCTGGATCCGGCCCTCGTCGACAGCCTTGTCGAGGCGGTGAAGAACGCGTACGACGCCGAGTACGGCGGCTTCGGCGGCGCACCCAAGTTCCCGCAGACCGAAGCCCTGATGCTGCTGCTGGAGCAGGCGGCGCTGCGCGCCGACCCGGACCTGCGCCGGATGGCGGTGTTCACGCTCGAGCAGATGGCCGCGGGCGGCATGTACGACCACGTGGAGGGCGGGTTCTTCCGCTATTCGACGACGCAGGACTGGAGCGTCCCGCACTTCGAGAAGATGCTCGAGGACCACGCCGGCCTCGTCGATGCGCTAACGCTCGCGGGCATGACCGAGGTGCTGGACAAAACGAGGGGCTACCTCGACCGCGTGCTCCGGGAATCGAAGACCGGTCTTTATGCGGGCAGCCAGGACGCCGACGAGCACTACTACTCGCTCGACGCGGAGGAGCGCGCGCAGGCGACGGCGCCATATGTCGACCGTCGCATCTACACCTCGTGGAACGCGGCGCTCGCGGTCGCGCATCGCGACAGGGCGGAGAAGCTCGTCGAATCGCTCTTCAAGCTCGCCTACCGCAAGGGCGAGGGCATGACCCACGCGGAAGGCACCGGCGGACAGTTGGGCGACCAGGTGTGGTCGCTGTGGGCGGCGGTGCGCGCTTACCAGCACGGCTTCGGCGAACGCTGGCTCGGCATCGCCGAGGACCTGGCCGAGCACATGGAGTCGAAGTACTCCGACCCCAGCCTGGGCGGTTACTTCGACCACGCCGGCCCACCGACTGGAGAAATCGAGCTCGGACGCCTCGGCGACCGCATCAAGCCGCTGCAGGAGAACTCGGTCGCGGCGATCGCGCTGATCGAGCTCGACACGCTGAGGGCGGACCCCGCGTCGCCCTACCGCGAACGGGCCCGGCGCGCGCTGGAATCGGTGGCCGCGCTGCCCCGCCAGTACGGTTTGATGGCCGCCGTCTTCGGACGGGCGCTCGACCGGCTGCCGCACGCCATCAAGGTCTCGACGGCAAATCGCGAGCTGGCGCGCGCCGCCCGCGACGCGCACCCCTATGCCGTCATCGACCCGAAGGGCGACGACCGCGCCGTCGTCTGCGTCGGGACCATATGCTTGGCGCCGGTGTCTACACCGGACGCCGTCAAGGACGCGATCGAGCAGGCCCTCGGAACGCGTGCCTGAAAGCCGTTCGCATTTCGCGCGGCGCGTCGACCGAGCCCTCGACGACCCAAAGCTGCAGAAGGCGCTGATCCAGGCGATGACCGGCCTTCGCGGCCGGCGCGACGCCGCTTTCGAGAGCTTCGACTTCGCCGCCGGGCGCGCGGACCTGAAGCGCCGGCGCAAGGCCAACCTCGACCGCCTGCCGGAGCTGCTCGAGAAGTTCAGCGAGCGGCTCGCCGCGGTAGGCGGCGTCGTGCACATCGCGCAGGACGCTGCGGAGGCCCGAAGCGTCATCGGCCAGATCTGCTTCAACGCCGGCGCGGCCCTGCCCGCGGGCACGCCGATGGTCGTCACCAAGAGCAAGTCCATGGCGAGCGAGGAGATCGGGCTCAACGAGTATCTCGAAGAGCTCGGGATGGAGGTGGTCGAGACGGACCTGGGCGAGCGCATGGTCCAGCTCACGCACACCCACCCGTCGCACCTCATCGCTCCGGCGATCCACCTGACGAAGGAAGACGCGGCGCGGGTGTTCGGTACGGAGCCGACGGTGGAGGCGATTCAGCAGCACGCGCGCGCGTCGCTGCGCCAGAAGTTCATCGACGCGACGGTCGGGATCTCGGGCGCCAACATCGCGATCGCCGAGACCGGGACGATCGTGCTCGTCACCAACGAGGGCAACGCCGACCTGACGACCACGCTGCCGCCGGTGCACATCGCCCTCTTCGGCATCGACAAGCTGGTGGCGTCGCTGGACGACGCCGTGGCTGTGCTGCGCATGCTGCCGCGGAGCGGCACGGGCCAGATCATCACCAGCTACGTCAACTGGATCACCGGTCCGTCGCGCTCGGCGGACATCGAGCAATCGCTGACGATCGGCGTGCACGGCCCCAGGGAGATGCACTGCGTCATCCTCGACAACGGACGCGAGCAGATGCTCGAAGACCCGCTGTTCCGCGAAGCGCTGACCTGCATCCGCTGCGGCGCATGCTCCAACGCGTGCCCTCCGTTCATGGCCGTGAGCGGGCATCAGTTCGGCGGCCACGCGTACAACGGCCCGATCGGCCTCGTCCTCACGCCGTTTCACCATGGGCTCGAGGACGCCGACCTCGCCAACACGCTGTGCGCGCAGTGCAACGCGTGCCAGGAGGTCTGCCCGGTCGACATCCCACTGCCGCGGCAGATCCTCGAGCACCGGCGCAAGGGTCGCAAGTCGCTGCGCAAGCGCGCGCTCGTCGGCATGTGGAAGCGACCCGAGCTGGCCGACCGCGCGATGCGCGCCGCGGCTCCGTTCACGAGGTTGGCGCCGGGCCGTCCGCGCCTGGCCGCAACCCCTTATCGCGACCGCTTTCGCGACCGCAACATCGACGGCGAGCCGCTGACCATCTTCGCGTCGTGCCTGGCCGACCGCGCGTGGCCCGAAGCGGCCGTGGCGCTGGAACGCATCGCCTCGGCAGCCGGTTTCAAGGTTGGATTTCCCAAGGACCAGTGGTGCTGCGGCCTGGTCGCGGCCAACGCGGGGGACTTCAAGGCGGGCGTCGAGCTCAACCGCGGGCTCACCGCGAGTCTTCGAGATTCCAAGGGCCTGATCGTCACTCCCTCCGCGTCGTGCTTCGGCGCCTTCACCATGGACGCGCCGGACTGGGGCGCGCCGCCGGCGCCCGAGCTCCGCGACCGCATGCGGGACTCGACGCGGTTCGTCCTGCAGCTGCTGCAGTCCCGCCCGGACCTCGTCGATCCCGACCTGATGAGCCTGAAGATCGCCTACCACGACTCGTGCCAGTCGCTGCGGCAGCTCGGCCTGAAGGCCGAGCCACGGCAGGTGCTGGAGCTGGCGGGGTACGAGGTCGTCGATCTCCCCGACATCGCCAACTGCTGTGGCTTCGGCGGTACGTTCAGCCTCGAGTGGCCGCGGGTGGCCGACCGGCTCGCGGAATGGAAGCTGGACGCCATCGCCAAGACCGGCTGCGAGGTCGTGACCTCCGACAACCCGGGCTGCCTCATGCACATCGCCGCCGCGGCGCGTGGCCGCCGCATGCGGTTGCGCGTGGCCCACGTGCTGGAACTTGTCGCGGAACACTTGGCTTAACAACCGGCGGCCGTCGCTAACCTTTAAGCAGCCGTGAAGATGAGCCTGGTCTCGGCGGCCGCCGCCGAGCTGAACGTCGACGCCCTCGCGGTCCCGGTCGCCACCGGTCAGCGTCTTTCGGGCGCCGCCCTCGAGCTCGACCGTCTCATGGGCGGGGTGCTTTCCGAGATGGTGGTCAACGCCGAGTTTCGAGCCCGTATCCACGAGGTGCTGCCCATCCCGGCCCAGGGCAAGGTCGCGCCGCGCCGCGTCATCCTCTACGGCCTCGGCGCCACGCACGAGCTGGACGGCCAGCGGCTGCGCTCGGCGCATCACGAGCTGGTGCGGGCCTCACGCACGTGGGGCTACAAGCGGATGGCGATCCTGCGTGCCGAGCCGCTGGGCACCGACAGCCTCAAAGGTGTCGTCGAGGGCTGCGTGATGGGCACGTTCGAGCGACGCTCGCGCCAGACCGGCGCCGCGCCAGAGCGCCGCGAGATCGACGAGATCATGCTCGCCGGATTCGGCGCCGGCCGCGAGCACGAGGTCGTCGCGGCACAGGAGAACGGCGAGGCGACGAACCGCGCGCGCGAGTGGCAGAACGCGCCGCCCAACGAGCTCACGCCGGACGCGCTGGCGCAGGAGGCGACCCGGATCGGGCAGCGCCACAACCTGGAGGTCGAGGTGCTCGGGCCGGCCGAGCTGAAGAGCGGCGGCTACAACCTCATCCTCGGCGTCGGCCAGGGGTCGGCGCGACCGCCCCGGCTCATCCGGGTGCGGCACCACGGCAACCACGACCGCCGCAACGGCAGCGAGGCCGTGCTCGCCCTGATCGGCAAGGGCGTGACCTTTGACACCGGTGGCATCTCGCTCAAGAACCCCGAGCACATGAGCCAGATGAAGGGCGACATGGCGGGCGCGGCGGCGGCGCTGTCGGCGATCGACGTCATCGCGTCCCGCAAGCTGCCCATCGACGTCATGGCCGTGATCGCCGCGGTCGAGAACATGCCCGGGCCGAACGCGCAGCGCCCCGGCGACGTGCTCGTGAGCGCGGACGGCAAGACGGTCGAGGTCGTCAACACCGACGCCGAAGGCCGGCTGATCCTCGCCGACGCGCTGACGCACGCGCTCCGCAACGGCGCCACGCACATGATGGACCTGGCGACCCTGACCGGCGCAGCGACCGTGGCCATCGGGCATGGCGCCAGCGCCGCGGTCAGCAACGACGACAGCTTCTGGGCCATCGTCGACCGTGCGTCACGGGAGGCCGGCGACCGCGTGTGGCGCCTGCCGATCTACCCGGACTACCGCGTCCTGCTGCGCAGCCAGATCGCGGACCTGCGCAACGCGGAGTACGGCGAGGCGGGCACGATCATGGGCGGCATGTTCATCGGCGAGTTCACGGCCGGCAAGCCGTGGGCGCACATCGACATCGCCGCGTCGGCCTGGAACACGAACACCGAGCTGACGACCATCCTGCGCGGCCCGAGCGGCGCCGGCACGCGCCTGTGCATCGAGCTCGCCGGGCTGATGGCCGGCTCGGAGCGAAACTCGTGGCCGCCGCCGGGCGTTAGTAAAGAGTGACGATCCTCGAGACCATCCACTCACCCGCGGACCTGAAGGCGCTCGACGGGCCCCGGCTCACGGAGCTCGCGGCCGAGGTGCGCGCCTTCCTGGTCGAGCAGACGTCGCGGACCGGCGGTCACCTGTCGCCGAATCTAGGGGTCGTCGAGCTCACCTTCGCCCTCCATCGGGTCTTCGACAGCCCGCGGGACGCCATCGTCTGGGACACCGGCCATCAGGCGTACGTCCACAAGCTCGTCACCGGTCGCGTGGCCGAGTTCGCCGGCCTGCGCCAGGCGGGCGGCATGTCCGGCTACCCCTCTCGACGAGAGTCGGAGCACGACCTGGTCGAGAACAGCCACGCCTCCACGTCGTTGAGCTACGCGCTCGGCATCGCGGAGGCGCGGCTGCGCAAGCGTGTGCCCGGGTTCGTGGTCGCGGTGATCGGCGACGGGGCGCTGACCGGCGGCATGGCGTATGAAGCGCTGAACCAGATTGCCCACCTGCAGCCGCCGAACCTGATCATCGTCATCAACGACAACGGCCGCTCGTACGCGCCGACGGTCGGTGGCCTCGCGCACCACCTCTCGCAGCTGCGCGTCGACCCACGGTACGAACGCCTCAAGGACGAGATCTCGCACCTGCTGCGCGACCTGCCGCTGGTCGGCTACTCGGCCGACCAGGCGGCGTATCGCGTCAAGGAAGGACTGAAGCAGCTGCTCCAGCCGTCGACGATGTTCGAGAGCCTCGGCATCAAGTACGCGGGCCTCGTCGACGGGCACGACGAGCAGGCGCTGGAAGAGGTGCTCACGCGCGCCAAGAAGCTGCGCGAGCCGGTGGTCGTGCACGTCGTCACGGAGAAGGGCCACGGCTACGGCCCGGCCGTCGACGACGAGGTGGACAAGCTGCACGGCGTCGGCGCGTTCGACCCGCTCACGGGGCGCCCGCGGACAACCGAGCTCACGTACACCGATGTGTTCGGCGAGGCGTTGATGAGCGCCGCCGTGCGCCGCCCCGAGGTGGTGGCCATCACGGCGGCCATGGCGTCGTCGACGGGCCTGCTGAGCTTTGCGCGCGAGTTTCCCGACCGGTTCTTCGACGTCGGCATATGCGAGCAGCACGGCGTGACCTTTGCCGCCGGGCTCGCGATGGCGGGCATGCACCCGGTGGTCTGCATCTATTCGACGTTTCTCGCGCGCGCCTTCGACCAGACGATCATGGACGTCGCGCTGCACAAGCTGCCGGTCACGTTCGTGATCGACCGTGCCGGCGTCACCGGGCCCGACGGCGCATCGCACCACGGCATCTTCGACCTCTCGTACCTGCGCATGATCCCGAACCTCAAGATCGCCGCCCCGAAGGACGCGACCGAGCTGTGCGCGCTCCTCGAGACCGCGCTCGCGACCGACGGCCCGGTGGCGATCCGCTACCCGAAAGGCCCGGTGCCTGCCACGCCCGACCTTCCGGTCGAGCCGCTGCCTGTGGGACGCTGGGAAGAGCTGCGCAAGGGCGATGACGCAGTGATCTTTGCGGTGGGCAAGATGGTAGGGGTCGCGCTCGAAGCCGCCGAGCGCCTGGAGCCACAGGGCGTCTCGTGCGCCGTCGTCAACGCGCGGTGGATCAAGCCGGTCGATCCGCGCATTGCCGACTGGGCGCGCTCGCACCCCCACGTCTTGACCGTCGAGGACAACGTCGGCACGGGAGGCTTCGGCGGCGCGGTGCTGGAAGCCCTCGCGCCGCATGGGCTCGCCGGCCGCGTGCGCACGATCGCGCTGCCCGACGAGTTCCTGCCGCACGGCAAGGCGTCGGACATCCTCAAAGAGCACGGCCTCGACGCCGCCGGGATCGCGAAGACGGTCTACGAAACGGCGAGGGGTCGCGTGCCGGAGAAGCCCTAAAGCCTCTTCCGGCCGGAGAATCCCTCGCCGATGCGGTGCCAGTGCTCGACCCTTTCCTCGCCGAGCTTCCAGCACAGCTCGACGAGCTCGCCGTCGCGATAGGACGGGAAGTCGATCAACCCCTCGAGCGGCCCCTTGAGCTGGATGCCCATGCTGTTCAGGCTCAGCACCGCCTTCAGCAGCTCCTCCTCCGCGCCGGTCACCGCGTCGCGCGCCTGCTGCGCGCGCTCGCGGTCGTCGCCGTTGGCGCTCCGCCGCTGCGCCGAGTACTCGGCCATGCGCAGCTGCTCCTCGAGGTCGGGGCGCAGCGCTGACAGCTCCGCGATCTGGGCGACGATCGGCCGCACGCGGGGCAGCTCGCGATTCGCCTCGTCGACGGTGTACGTGCGGAGCCGCTGCATTCAGTAACTCCCAACCTGGTCGAGCTTGCTCGCCACGGGTCAACGATACTTCCTCGGATGGACGCCACGGCGGCCAGAAAGCGCCTCTCGGAGGCGCGCGTCGCACGCCTTGCGACGGTGACCGCGGAGGGGCGGCCGCACCTCGTGCCGGTCGTTTTCGCGCTCGAAGGCGACACCATCTACTTCGCGATCGATGCCAAGCCGAAGCGCACGACCGACCTCCAGCGCCTGCGCAACATAGCCGCCAACCCGGCTGTGAGCCTGCTCGCAGACCATTACTCCGACGACGACTGGACACGCCTGTGGTGGGTGCGCGCCGACGGCGTCGCCCGCACGGTCGACGACGCGCGGAAGAGCGACCACGCGCTCGACCTCCTGGCCCGTCGCTATGCCCAATATCGAAGCGCCCGCCCGCAAGGTCCGGTCGTCGCCATCACGATCCAGAGGATCACAGGCTGGGCCGCCGCCGGCAACCCAGCCTGTTAAGAGGGGATCTTCAGCGTCCGCTCGAAGCTGCCGTAACCGTAGTAGCTGACTCGCACGGTGTAGTTCCCACCGATCGTGCGATAGCCGACGAGACTGATTTCCGTCGCGTTCTGGTCGCCTGCAGACGCTGACTCGATCAGCACGACCTGGCCGTTCGGGTCGAGCAGGAGCATCTGCAGCGCAGGCTCGCCTTTGGCGTCATCGGGCACGATCCGGCTGAGCTCCGTGGGAGAGACGCCGGTGATCACGCCATCCACCTCGACGGTGGCGGGGGTGTAGCTGGCGGAGGTGAAACGGAAGTGCGCCGGACCAAGGTCTCCGCCGGCCGGCACGGGCAATGACCGGGCGACGTCGACACCGACCGTCGCCGTCAGCTCCCAGGTGCCGCCCACCCTTTCCGTCGACGGAGGCCCGCTCACGTCCGTCACGTGCACCGTGATCCGCGCGCCGGTCACGGAATCTGGGAACGCGAGGCCCTCGAACTGGACGGCCACGTCGCCGGTGTCCGTGTTGAGGGCGGCGGATTGCATCCGGTACGACCGCGCGAACTGGTCGGTCACGAATCCATGCGGCATGGCGGCCGGCGACACGTGCATCAACAGCACGGTCCGCTTCGAATCCGCGTACGCGCCGTGGAGGGTGATCGTGTAACCGGAGGACGAGGCGCTCGTGTTCACGGCCGTGATGCGGTCCTGGGCGCCGACCAGCCCCGCCCAGCGCAGGATCTCCCCGCCCCACGGTGCACGGTCCGCGATGGCGAGGTCTGCGGCCGGGACGAAGTAGGCGACGAGGACGACGATGAGCGCGACCGCGGCCGGGACGGTCACGAGTCGCGGAACCCGAAGCGAGCGCCGCCCCGGCCGCCGGGCGAGAACCTTCGCCGAGACGCGGCCCGCGTCCGGCGTCGGGACGTCCAGCTCCCGCAAACGCGTCTCGAGCAGATCGACCGTCATGGCCTGACCTCCAGCAATCGCGCGCGCAGCCGCGCCAGCGCTCGGTCACGCCACGGCAACCGGCGCAGCTCGGCGTGCAGCTCGCTGTCGCGCAGGCGCGCGAGCGCGGCGTCCTCCACCGTCTCCGTCTCTCGCGGCGCGAGGACGCGGAGTCGCACGACCAGGTCGCGAACCCGCTCCCGCCTGCTCGCCGCATCGCGAGACGCGTTGGTGACGATCCGCCACAGCCATGACTCCACCGACCCGCGACTGGCGTCATACGTGCGCAGGCTCCGCACCGCGCGCAGGAGCGCGTCCTGGGCCAGGTCTTCGGCGTCGGCGGCGTTGCGCGTGACGATGGCGGCGAACCGGCAGACGCTCACCGCGTACACCCGGCACAGCTCCTCGCCGGTCATCTGGCCGGCCTGGGTCTTCTCGGGAAGGCTCAGTGTGGCCTCCATCTTGAGGTGAATACCGGCCGACCGGCCAGGATCGGACACCTTGAGACACGACTTGACAAGACGTCGCGTCTTGTCTAGTCTCGGAGCCACCACAGAAATTGGCCCGCGAGCAATTCCTGCGCCACGCCCCCCGCGTGCTGGCCCGCAAACCCCGGGCGAGCGTGGCCGACCTCGCCGCCGCCGCCGGCGCCTCGCGGGCCAGCTTCTAC
Organism: Candidatus Dormiibacterota bacterium; assembly: GCA_035689485.1. Taxonomy (GTDB): domain Bacteria; phylum Chloroflexota; class Dormibacteria; order Dormibacterales; family Dormibacteraceae; genus 40CM-4-65-16. Next base: position 50,348 of record DASSLL010000009.1, read on the forward strand.
CGCCACTTCAAATCCCGGCAGGAGCTGCTCGAGGCGCTTGACGTCGCGCCGGGGCCCGGGACGCGCGAGCGCATCCTCGAGGCCGCCGCGGCCCTGGTCGGCACGGGCGGCGTGGCCGCGCTGTCCATGGACGACCTCGCCGACAAGGCGATGGTTTCGCGGGCGACGCTCTACCGGCTCTTCCCCGGCAAGGCGCCGCTGGTGGCCGCGATCGTCGACGCCTACTCACCGCTAGAGCCCGTGTCGCTGCTGCTGTCGACGCGCGGCGACGATCCGCCAGACGTGCTCATGCCCGAGCTGGCGCGCGCCGCCTACCGGTCGACGGCCGGCCGGCACGGACTGATCCGGGCGCTGTTCTTCGAGATCAGCGGCCTCTCCCCCGAGACCGAGGAGGTGGCGTCGCAGGCGATCTCCAAGGTCGTCGGACTCCTCGTGCTGTACATCACGGCGCAGACCTCGGCCGGCCGCCTGCGTCGCATGCATCCGCTGCTTGCCCTGCAGTCGTTCATCGGACCGGTACTGTTTCACATCCTCACGCGCCCCCTGGCGGAGCGTGTGCTGCACATCGACGTCGACGGCGAGGACGCCGTCACGCAACTGGCGGATGCCTGGCTGCGCGCCATGGCCCCCAAGGAGGAAGGAGCATGAGCGAGACCTTCGCTGTCAGCATCGACGACGTTTCCAAGTCGTTCGGCGCCTTCAAGGCGCTGAACGGCGTCACGCTGCACGTCCGCCAGGGCGAGATCTACGGCCTGCTCGGCCCGAACGGCGCCGGCAAGACCACGTTGATCCGTGCCATCTGCGGCCTGGTCGAGGCGCACGCCGGCACCGTCACCGTGCTCGGCCAGCGTATGCCGAACGTGCCGGTCCTCCGTCACATCGGCTACATGACGCAGCAGGCCGCGCTGTACCCGTCGATCTCGGTCGAGGAGAACGTCGAGTTCTTCGCCGCGATCAACGGCGCCGAGGCGGGCGTCAAAGAGGCCCTCGAGCTGGTGCAGCTCTACGACCGGCGCAAATCGGTCGTGTCGACGCTCAGCGGAGGCATGCGCCAGCGGACGTCGCTCGCCTGCGCGCTCGTGCACAGGCCGCAGCTGCTGCTCCTCGACGAGCCCACGGTCGGCATCGACCCGCAGCTACGTGTCCAGTTCTGGGAGTACTTCCGCCGGATGGCCGCGGACGGGACGACCATCATCGTCTCGAGCCACGTAATGGACGAGGCCGACCGGTGTCAACGGCTCGGGTTGATCCAGTACGGCCGGCTCCTCGCGGAAGGCAGCCCGGTCGAGATACGGGCGAAGGGCGGGTCCCAGAACCTCGAAGAAGCGTTCCTCGCGCTCGCCGGCCGGAGGGCCGAGTCATGAGCGGCCACCGCATCCGCGCCATCACCAAGCGCCTGCTGGAGGGCTTCCGTCGCGACCGCAGGACGCTGGCCCTTCTATTCGTCGCCCCGATCGTCATCCTCGGTTTGCTCGGCTATCTCATACGCGGCTCGGCGAGCGTGCCCAACGTCGGCGTCGCCAATGAGGACTCCGGTCCGCTCGGCGCCACCGTCGCCGACTCCCTGCGCCAGTCGGACAAGATCAAGGCCAGCGACATCGCGAGCGCAGACGGTGACGCCAGGCTCAAGGACGGATCTCTGGTCGCCTACATCGTGCTGCCGGCGGACTTCAGCCGGCAGGCGCAATCCGGCACGGTCGCGCCAGAAGTCCATCTCGAGGGTTCGCAGCCGGGCCAGGACGCACCGGTGATCCAGGCCCTGCAGCAGGCGCTCATCAAGCTCGCGTCGCAGGTCGCCGGCCGCGGCGTCAGCTTCCAGCCCAAGACCGTCTATCTATACGGCGGAAAGGATTACGACACGCTCGACTACTTCGGCGCCGCGTTCATCGGCCTCGTGGTCTTCTTCCTCGTCTTCGTCATCACGATCGTCTCCTTCCTCAATGAGCGCACGCAGGGCACGCTCGAGCGGTTGATGGCGAGTCCGCTGCGTCGAGGCGAGATCGTCGTCGGCTACATGCTCGGCTTCACGGTGCTCGCGCTCGTGCAGTCGATCGAGGTGCTCGCCTTTGCGTTGGCGGTGTTGCAGATCCACAACCACGGCAGCGTGTTTCTCATCTTCGGCATGGAGGCGCTGATGGCCATCGCCGCCGTCAACCTCGGCATCTTCCTCAGCATGTTCGCGCGCTCGGAGTTCCAGGCCGTGCAGTTCATACCGCTGGTCATCGTGCCCCAGTTCCTTCTCTCCGGCATTCTCTTCCCCGTCTCGAGCGAGCCGCAGGCGCTGCAGTACGTCTCCAACGTCCTGCCTCTGACTTACGCCGTCAACGGCATGCGCGACATCATGGTCAAGGGCGCCGACCTCACCTCCGCCTCGCTGCTGCTCGACGGCGGCGTCGTCCTGGGCTTTGTGATCCTGCTGATCGCGGCGGGCACCACCACGCTCCGGCGGAGGCTTGCGTAGGCTTGATGGCTCGATGTTGCTGGTCTGTTCGCGCCGGTGCGGGAGCACGCTCTTCCGCGCCCTGTTCGCCGAGGTCGAGGTCGACGCGGATGGCCTGTACCAGGGCCACCGGATAACGCAGCCGGGTTACGTCTGCCTGAACTGCGGCGCGCCGGCGTTGGACCTGGGAGAGGTGCCGGCGGAGATGGAGGCCGAGGCGCGGGAGGACGAGCAGGCGGCGACGGTGACCGCCGACGTGCTGTGCCCGGTGTGCGAGACGATGGTCCAGCTCGACGCCAACATGGAGTGCCCGAACTGCGGCTCGCCTCTCGTCGTCTGACAAGTGGGCGCTAGTCGCGACTAACGCCCAACGTCGCGACCGGAATGCGGCCATGGTCGCGACTATCGCCGGTCAGGCGGCGCTTAGCTGAGGGCGGCTGAGCCCAGCAGCACGTCCCTCATCGCCCGCGTGGCCGCGGCGTCGCGGCTTCGCACCGCCGCGCGCAGGACGCGCACGGCGCGAGGCGTGTCGAGGTCGTCGGCCAGCGCGGCGTTGAACTCGCGCATCAACTTCGCGTCCGGCTTTGGCTTCCGCCGTCCATAGTCGATCCGCGCGTCGTCGGCCAGGAATTTCCGCATCCGCTCGATGAGCCGCGCGGACCTCGTCAGGCCCTTCCACTCGAAGCTCCAGTCGCGGTTGTAGCGATGCGACACGAGGTAGAGGCGGACCGCCGCGGCCGGCGCCATCTGCAGCGCCTGGCTGACCTTGACCAGGTTCCCGCGCGACTTGCTCATCTTGTGGCCCTCGAAGCGCACCAGCCCCGTGTGCATCCACGCGCGCGCGAACGGCCGCTTGCCGGTGACCGACTCCGACTGAGCGCGCTCCGACTCGTGGTGGCTGAACAGCAGGTCGCGCCCGCCACCGTGGATGTCGATCTGATCGCCCAGGTAGTGCTGCGACATCGCCGTGCACTCGATGTGCCAGCCCGGGCGCCCGTCGCCGAACTTCGACGGCCAGGCGGGCTCGTCATCGCGTGAACGCCGCCACAGCGCGAAGTCGAGCGGATCGCGCTTGGCACCAGGACCGACCGTACCTAGCAGGTCCTCATCACGCAGCTTGCGCAGCATCGACCGGCGCGACAGGTGCGAGAGTCGGCCGAACGTCGGGTACTTCGACGCGTCGAAGTAGACCGCGTCCGTCGTGTAGGCAAATCCTTTCCTGTCGAGCTTCGTCACCGCGGCCAGGATCTCCGGCACCTCGTCGGACACGCGGGGCATGACGTCGGGCGGGCGCCAGCCGAGGACGGTCATGTCGCGGAGGTGGACCTGCGTTTCGCGGCCGGCGAGCTCGCGCCAGTCGATGTGGTCGCGACGTGCCCGCTCGAAGAGCGGGTCGTCGACGTCGGTCACGTTCTGCACGTACTTGACGCGCACGCCGTTGGATTCGAGAAACCGTACGAGCACGTCGAACATCGAGAACGTGAAGGCGTGGCCCATGTGGCCCGAGTCGTATGGCGTGACGCCGCACACGTAGAGCGTCAGCCGCTTGCGCGGTCGCGCCGACACGGTGACGAGCCGCCTCGTCAGCGAGTCGCGGAGCCGAAGCCGGATCAGCGCCGTACTAGCTGTGACGCGCCGGCACGGCGGCGTCGCTGCGGAGCGCTTCCACCTTGTTCGTTGCCTCCCACGGCACGCCGAGGTCGTCGCGCCCGAAGTGACCGTACGCCGCCGTCGGCCTGTAGATCGGGCGCAGCAGGTCCATGTGGGCGATGATCGCGGCCGGCCGGAGGTCGAAGTGGCGGCGTATCAGCTGCAGCAGCTCCTCCTCCGATTTCTTGCCCGTGCCAAACGTCTCCACCGCGATCGAGGTGGGATGCGCGCGGCCGATGGCGTAGGAGACCTGGACCTCGCATCGATCGACGAGGCCCGCCGCGACGAGGTTCTTGGCCACGTGCCGGGCCGCATAGGCGGCCGACCGGTCGACCTTGCTCGGGTCCTTGCCGCTGAACGCCCCTCCACCGTGGCGCGCGACGCCGCCGTAGGTGTCGACGATGATCTTGCGCCCGGTCAGGCCGGCGTCGGCCGCCGGACCGCCGAGCACGAACGAGCCGCTCGGGTTGACCATGATCTTGGTGTTCGCGTCGATGACCTGGCCTTTGAGGACCGGGTCGATGACGAGCTCGCGCACCCCTGCGGCGATCTCCTTCTGCGTCGCGCTCGCGGCGTGGTGGGTCGACACCACGACGGCTTCGATGCGCTTCGGCTTGCCGTGCTCGTACTCGACCGTGACCTGCGTCTTGCCGTCCGGGCGCAGGAAGCCGAGCTTGCCGCTCTTGCGGACCTCGGCGAGCTTCCTGGCGAGGCGATTGGCCAGGGAGATCGTCAGGGGCATCAGCTCCGGCGTCTCCGTGCAGGCGAAGCCGATCATCATGCCCTGGTCGCCGGCGCCCTGGAGCTCGAACGGGTCGGCGCCTTGCGAGCCTTCGCGCTCCTCGAGAGAGTGGTCGACGCCGGCGGCGATGTCCGGCGACTGCTCCTTGAGATAGACCTGGATCAACGCGTGGTCGGCGTCGAAGCCGATCGACTCGTCGTTGTAGCCGATGCCACGGATGGTGTCCCGGATCGTGCGCTGGATGTCGAGCTCGGCGTGCGTCGTGACCTCGCCGATGACGACGCAGAGGCCTTTGGTGATCGCGGTCTCACATGCGACGCGTGCGTGCGCGTCCTGGGCGAGCATTCCGTCGAGGACGGCGTCCGAGACCTGGTCGCACACCTTGTCGGGGTGGCCTTCGGTGACCGATTCGGACGTGAGCAGGAAAGAGCGCGATGAGCTGAATGAGGTTGTCACGAAGGGTGATGATAACTTCGGCGTCCCTCTCCCCTGCGGGGAGACGGACGCTTACGCTCCGTTGTGGTGTCTCGAGTCCTCGGGCTCCTGCCCCAGCAGCTGCGCCTGCAGCGCGAAGATGTCGTCGAGGACGCGATCGATGCGCCGCCCCTCGAGCCGGTGGTCGGCGATCACCCCCGCGCGCTCCAGCTGCAGCCTCAGCGACGTCCCCAGCTGCCCGTCGATTCGCGACTGGCCCCGCACCTGCGCTTCTTCGAGGATCTGCAGACAGCGGTCCAGCGCAAGCTGCTTCGAGCGGTGCACCGGCAGGTTCATTCCGTGCCGAGAACCTCCACCCGTCCGGCGTCCGTGACGCGCACCAGAACCTTGCTCAACGAAGGGAGGGCGTAACCCCCGACAGCCTTTCCCTCAGGCGTGAATGACGCCGGGTGGCAGGGGCAGTTGAGATTCGCGCTTCTGGAGTCCCACCACAGATCGCAGGGCAGGTGCGAGCAGACCGCCGACACCGCGTTGACGGCGTCACCGCGCCGGAAGACGAACGCGCTCACGCCGCCGGCGGTGACGTGATGGCCCTGGCCTTCCGCGAGGTCGCTCAAAGCCGCGACGTCGACCCACCGGCCATTGACCGGCTGGATCGCCTCGCCGCCCGCCTTTGCCGTCTGCACACCGAACGTGCGCCCGAAGGCGGTCCCGCCGGCCGCCCCCGCGGCCAGGCCCAGGCCGGCCACCAGCGCGGCGCGCCTGGTGATCCAGCCCTGGGTCGAGGTCTCCTGCAGGGTCGCCGCCAGCTGCTTGCGGAACGCGGGGTGCATGCGCTGCGGTCCCTGCCGCGCCCCGGCCAGCCGCGCCGCAGAGGTGATGGCCTCCTTCTCCTCGGCGTCGCCGCCGCGCAGCCGGAGGCGGCGGCCCTTGAGAAGGTCGCTGACGATGCGCTCGAGGCGGTCTTCCGGCTTGCGGTTCACCAGTCGCGCTCCAGCCGGACCTTCGCCGCCGCGCGCAGGGCGCGCAGCTGCATCACCTTGATCGCGCCCACGGTGGACTTCATCTCCGCTGCCACTTCCTTCAATGAATACCCGTGCAGGAAACGCAGCTCCAGGACCCGGCGGTAGTTGTCCGAGAGTTGGGCCAGGACGTGTTGCACCGTCTCGGCCCCTTCTTCGGACGCGGGACCAGGCGGGACGGTCATGGCCAGGTCGTCGCGGAGCTCCGCCTCGGACAGGCCCAGGCGGGTGCTCCAGAAGCCGCCGAGCACCGACCGGGCGGTGGCGAACAGGTACCCGCGGATCGCGCTCGCCGGCGCACCTGGACGCAGGCGCGGAATCGCTTTCAAGGCCACTTGCTGCGTCAGATCCTCGGCGTCGGGCCGGTTGCCGACCCGCGCGTAGATGAAGGCGTAGACCATCTCCAGCTCGTCGAGGGCGATGTCCGTCGACCCTGCGGTGACGGGCAGCTCGATGACCTCGGCCGGCTCGTCGGCGGACTCGTGCGCCGTCACCAGCTATGTCCTACAGCCGCTGCGACACCGCTCCACAACCTGGTCACTACCGCAGCAGGTTACCGGGCCCCCATGCGGGGGCCCGGTGGGATCAGGACGAGACTCGGGCCTACGCGTGCTTCGGTTGGGGCACTCGCCGGCGCCGCCAGACCAGCAGCCCGATGGCCACCAGGACCAGGAACGGTCCCACCGCGCCGAGGCCGCTGATCACGTAGTTGATGGTGGCGACGAAGTTGTGGGCGGCGTTGCTCAGCGCCGTGGCGAAGCCCCAGCTGTCGTTCGACGGCTGCTGCGCAGGCGCGGGCGCCTCGGTCATGGTCACAGTGATCGAGCTGTACGACGTGTTGTTGTCGAGGTACTTGATCTGGCCTTTCAGCTGCTCGATCTGCGCCGTGATCTGGCCGATCTGGTTTTCGATGGCGATGATGTCGTTGGTCGTGGTCGCCTTCGCGAGGAGCGCCAGGTACACCTGGTGCTGCGCCTCGGCGTTGGCGAGGCGGGCGTTCAGGTCGACATACTGCGCGCTCACGTCGTTGCCGGTGATGTGCTCGCCCTGGAGGGTCCCGACCTTCGAGATCTGATCGATGGTGGCGTCGAAGTTCGCCGCCGGGACCATGAAGCTGATGACCCCCGTGCGGAGCTGTGAAGGCTGGCTGTCGGTGGGGGACGACGCCTGAGCGTCGGTGCCGGCGATGTAGCCGCCCTGCGCCTCGACGATGCCCCGGACCTCGGCAAGCTTGGAACCGAACGTTCCGGAGCCGACGCCGATGCTCAGGGTCGCCTGGCGGATGACCGGCGGCCCCGCGAGCGCGGGCACGTTGTTCGGGACCGTCGTGCCACCGCTGGAGTCACCCGGCTGGGGGACCGTCGCCGAGCCCTGGCCGGTGCTCGACTTCTGCACCGGCTGCTGGAGGGACGGACCGGCGCCGCCGCCGTTGTTGCTGCTCGCGGTGCTGGCACCTCCACCCCCGCCGCAGGCGGCCGCCAAGACAACGATCGCGACGAATGCTAGTAACCCTTTCATCTGACGTCGGCCTCCTGGGCACGAAGATTTGCCGTACGGAACGCCGCTGAGCCGCGCGCGTAACATCGCTTCGCCGTGCTCCAGGTACGCAACCTCGCCATCGATGTCGTCGCGCGCCGCGTCCTGTCCGACGCGAGCTTCACGGTCGCACCCGGCGACAAGGTCGGCCTGGTCGGGCGCAACGGCGCGGGCAAGACCAGCCTGCTCAAAGTGCTGGCCGGCGAGAACGATGCCGCGGCGGGGGTCGTGCTGCGGCGCGGGACGCTCGGCTACGTGCCCCAGAACCCGCGGCCGCGGGGCGAGGCGGCGCATCCGGCGCTGGCCCACATCCTGTCCGGTCGCGGCCTCGACGCCGCGGCGGACCAGCTGGCGGCGCTCCACAAGCAGCTCGAGCACGACCACTCGGCCGCGACCATCCACCGGTACGCGGACGCCGAGGAACGCTACCGGCTGGCCGGCGGCTACTCGGGGGAATCCGACGCGCGCAAGATCGCGACGGGCCTTGGCCTGCGGCCGGACCGCGTCGACCTGCCTTTGAGCGTCCTGTCCGGTGGCGAGCGCAGGCGTATCGAGCTGGCCCGCGTCCTGTTCGCCGGCGCCGATCTCCTGCTGCTCGACGAGCCGACCAACCACCTCGACACCGACGCCAAGACGTGGCTGATGGACTTCCTCCGCGACTATCGCGGCGCCGTCATCGTCGTCAGCCACGACCTCGGCCTGCTCGACTCGTCCATCACCCGCGTCCTGCACCTCGACGCCGGCAAGCTCGTCGAGTACCGCGGCACCTACTCGCAGTACCAGGCGGCGCGCAAGCGCGAGGAGAAGCGGCTGGCGTCGCTGGCGCAGCGACAGGAGGCGGAGATCAAGCGCCTGAGCCTGCTCGCCGAGGTGATGCGCCGGCAGACGCAGAAGCGAGCCAAGCAGGCGCACGCGATCTTCTCTCGCGTCGAACGCATGAAGGCCGAGAAGGTGGACGCGCCGCGGCGGGAGCGCAAGGTGAAGATCACCTTTCCGGAGCCGCCCCACAGCGGGCGCCTGGTCCTCCACGTCAACGGCCTCACCAAGGGGTACGGCGGGCCGCTCGTGTTTCGCGACGTGTCCTTCGAGGTCGAGCGGCAGGAGCGGCTTCTCGTCATGGGCCTGAACGGCGCCGGTAAGACGAGCCTGCTGCGCATCCTCTCGGGCGAAAGCGAGTCCAACGCCGGGACTTTTCGCCTCGGCCACGGCGTCTCGCTCGGCTACTACGCGCAGGAGCACGAAGGCATCCGAGCCGGGAGGACGGTGCTCGAGCACATGCGCGAGCAGTCGGACGCGGAGGAGCGTGCGCTGCGTTCGCTGCTCGGCATGTTCGGCCTCACGGGCGACATCGCGCGCCAGGATGCAGGCACCCTTTCCGGCGGCGAGAAGACCAAGCTCGCCCTCGCGCAGCTCGTGGCCGGCAAGCACAACCTGCTGCTCCTCGACGAGCCGACCAACAACCTCGACCCGCCGTCGCGCACCGGCGTCGCGACCGCGCTCGCCGCCTGGCCCGGGACGATGGTCATCGTCAGCCACGACCCCGAGTTCGTCGAGGCGCTGCGGCCCGGACGGGTGCTGTTCATGCCCGAGGGCCGGCTCGACTACTGGGAGGAGGACTTCCTCGACGTGGTGTCTATGGCCTGAGCAGGCCCGGCAGCCGGGTCGCGAGGTCGGTCGGGTATTCGTGACCGAGTCCCGCGACGACCTCGAGCGACACGTGGTGCTCCCGCTCGCGAAGCTGTTCGGCCATCTTCTCGACCGGCTCGCGGTACTGGTCGTTCTCTCCGATGACGATCGAGACCCTGAGGCGCCGCCACGCCGGCGGGAGGTTGGGGTCGGGCCCGCCGAACGGGGCGATCATGACCACCGATCCGGCCACCACGAGGCGTCCCTCCAGGGCGAGGTGCAACCCGACCCACGCTCCCTGGCTGAAGCCCGCGACGACCACACGCGCGTGCGCCGGCAGCATGGCGACGATCGCGTGCAGGTCCTGCGACACCCGCTCGTAAGGCGGATCCCAGCAGAACCCGTCCGCGGTCGCCGGCTGCGAGGACTGCGCGGCGGCGACGATGAATCCGAGCTCGGTCGCGGGTCGCCATCGCTCGAGTTCGTCGGCGCCGTTTCCCCTGGCGCCGTGCAAAACGAGCAGCAGTGGCGTGGCGGTTGCACGGCCGGGCGAGGCGACCAGGACCTTCGGCTGCAGGTGCAGTGCTTCAACGCGGTGCCGAGCTTCGGCCGCGATCTCCTCGTAGCGAGGGCGGCCGCGCAGCGGCTCGAACGCGGGCGCGAGCAGAAGCGACACGCGCCACAGGTGGCCGGCCGCCAGCGCGTCGGCCGCCGACCGCTCCGCTGCGTCCAGGTCGCCTGCCGCGACCGCGTCGCGCACGCGCTCGTACCACTTCCAATCCGGGCGCTCGTCAGCCACGGAAACCACACAATAGTTGCGTGGCAGCCGAGATCCAGGACGTCGTGATGCCCGACCTGCAGGGAGCGGAGGAGATCACCGTCGGCGCGTGGAGCAAGCAGCGGGGCGAGCACGTCGCCGAGGGCGAGACGCTGATGGAGGCGCACACCGACAAGGTGAACGCCGAGATTCCGTCCCCTGTCGCGGGCACAGTCGAGGCGTTGCTTCTCGACGTCGGCGACGAGGTCGTGCCGGGGCAGCCGATCGCCCGGATCACGCCGGACGAGTGAGTCGCCCCGCGATTGTCCGGACTATCCACACTTTTCGCGCGGCCAAAGCCGAGAGTGTCCGGACAATCGTGAGGTTTGCCCTGAGCGCGACGCCGGCATGAAGGTCGCGGTGATCGGCGGCGGCGCGATGGGCGCCGCCACCTCGTGGCGGTTGACGGAACGGGGCGCGGACGTCGTGGTGTTCGACCGCTTCATCCCGCCGCACGCGCAAGGCTCCACCCACGGCGAGTCGCGCATCATCCGCACCGCCTACTTCGAAGGCTCGTATTACGTCCCGCTCCTGCGCGAGGCGTTCGCGCTGTGGCGCGAGCTCGAGTCAGTGAGTGGCTCGCGGCTGCTGACCATGACCGGCGCGCTGTACATCGGCGACGCCAGGTCCGAGGCGGTGGTCGGCGCGCAGGAATCGGCCAGAGAGCACGGCCTCGACATCGACGTGCTGAGCGCTGCGGAGCTGCGCAAACGGTATCGCGGCCACGCGCCGAAGGACGGCGACGTCGCGGTGCTCGACCGCCAGGCCGGCATCCTGAACCCGGAAGGCGCGGTGACCGAGATGCTGCGCCACGGCGGCGAGCTCCGGGCGGACCGGCGCGTCGAATCGATCGCCTCGCTGTGGGGCGAGTTCGACGCGGTCGTCGTCGCCGCCGGTCCGTGGACGGCCGAGCTCGCCGACTGGCTGCCGCTGCGCGTCGAGCGCCAGGTCCACGCGTGGCTCTCGATCGCCAAGGACGCGGACTGGTTTGGGCCGGAGAAGTTTCCCGTCTTCATCCGGCAGACCGATCAGTTCGGCGACGTGTACGGCTTTCCGACGCTCGACGGCGCGTCGGTGAAGGTCGGCCGCCACCACGACGGCGACTACACCGACCCCGACCACATCCGCCGCCGCGTCGACGACGCGGACCTCGACCCGCTGCGCCTGATGGCCGCGACGTATCTGCGCGGGGTGAGCGGGCACGTGCGGCGGACGCTG
>DASSLL010000010.1:0-38769 GCA_035689485.1 Candidatus Dormiibacterota bacterium
CCCCGCCCTAACCCGATCCCGAAGCGGGGGAGGGGACAGCCTCAGGTCCTGTAAAATTCGTAAAACCGCCCTGGAGGTCGTCCATGTCGAAGTACGTTTTCGTGACCGGGGGTGTCGTCTCCTCCCTAGGCAAAGGCATCACCGCGGCCTCGATCGGGAACATCCTGAAGGCGCGGCGGCTTTCGGTCTCCCTCCAGAAGCTCGACCCTTACCTCAACGTCGACCCCGGCACGATGAGCCCGTATCAGCACGGCGAGGTGTTCGTCACCGACGACGGCGCTGAAACCGACCTCGACCTCGGGCATTACGAGCGATTCGTCGACGAGAACCTGACGGTGGCGTCCAACGTAACGACGGGCAAGATCTACCAGGAGGTGATCGCGCGCGAGCGTCGCGGCGACTACCTCGGAGCCACCGTGCAGGTCATCCCGCACGTGACCAACGTGATCAAGGAAAAGATCCTCCGCGCGTCGCGTGATCCCCAGGCTGACGCGGTCGTCGTCGAGGTCGGTGGCACCGTCGGCGACATCGAAAGCCTGCCTTTCCTCGAAGCGATCCGCCAGCTGAAGAACGACCTCGGCCGGCAGAACGTGTTCTACGTGCACTGCTCGCTCGTGCCGGTGATCCGCGGCGAGGAGATGAAGACGAAGCCGACGCAGCACTCTGTGCAGGCGCTGCGCGCGATCGGCATACAGCCGGACGCGATCATCTGCCGCTCCGAGAAGGAGATCGACTCGGACCTGAAGGAGAAAATCGCCCTCTTCACGGACGTGCCGCGTGAGGCCGTGGTCTCGGTGCCAGACGTCGATTCGATATATGAGGTCCCGCTCATGCTCGAGGCTTCCGGCCTCGGCAAGGTCATGTCGAAGCATTTCGAGCTCGACGAGGTCGCGCATGCTCCCGACAACGGGCCGTGGATCAAGCTGGTCGATCGCATCAAGCATCCGCGTGCGTCGGTGCCTATAGCGATCGTCGGCAAGTACATCCAGCTGCCGGATGCATACCTCAGCGTCATCGAGTCGCTCAAGCACGCCGGCCTGCATCACGACCTCGCGATCGACATCCACTGGGTTTCGTCGGAGAAGCTGGATGCGGGCGACACCTCGCTGCTGATGGGCGTGGCCGGGATCGTCGTGCCTGGAGGGTTCGGCTACCGCGGCATCGAGGGCAAGGTGCAGGCATCGCGGTACGCGCGACACAACCGCATCCCTTACCTCGGTCTGTGCCTGGGCATGCAGTGCGCGGTCATCGATTTCGCACGCGAAGTCCTGGATGCGCCCGACGCCAACTCGACCGAGTTCGCGGCGTTCACGTCGACACCGGTCATCGACCTGATGCCCGAGCAGCGCAACGTCGACCAGATGGGCGGATCCATGCGCCTCGGCCTGTACCCCTGCAAGCTCGTGCCCGGGACGAAAGCGCACAAGGCGTACGGTGAGGAAGTGGTGTACGAGAGGCACCGACACCGCTTCGAGTTCAACAACGAGTACCGCGAGGTGATGGGCGAGGCGGGGATGATCTTCAGCGGCCTTTCCCCGAACGGCAGGCTGGTGGAGATCATCGAGCTGGCCGACCACCCCTGGTTCGTGGCCAGCCAGTTCCACCCGGAGTTCCGCTCGCGGCCCAACCGGGCCCACCCGCTGTTCCGCGATTTCGTCCGCGCGGCCTTCCTGCAGAGCGGCATCGACCAGATGGAGCTTCGGCCCGCGGAGCTGCTCGAAGAGACCGAGAGCCACTAGGACTTTCATGGAACACCGCCCCTCCGGCCCTCCGGGCCACCTCCCCACGCGTGGGGATCAGTCCAGCGAGCTTGCGCTCGAGCTCGTGCACGCGACCGAAGAGACGGCGCTCGTCTGCGCGGCGCAGCTCGGCAAGGGTGACCCCGACGGGATCACCGAAGCGGCCGCCGACGCGATGCGGCGAGCACTCGAACGCTCCGGCCTGGCGGCCACGGTGGTCCTCAGCCCGCGCCACCAGACCGCGCTGCCGGCGGGCACCTTGATCAGCGGTGGCGACCGCAAGGCGGACCTCGGCGTCTACTCCATCGAGGGGGCGAGCCAGGTGGCGCGCGGCCATATCAACGCCGTCTCGCTCGTGGTCGCGGTCGAGCCGGGCGGGTTCGCGCGGCTGCCCGCGGTCTCGCACGTCGAGAAGTTCGTCGCCGGCCCCGCGGCCAGGGGCGCCATCGACCTCGACGACTCGATCGCCGACAACCTCCGGCGCATCGCGTTCGCCAACGACGTGCGCGTGCAGGACCTCACGGTGGCGATCCTCGAGCGCCCACGTCACCAGGAACTGATCTCCCAGGTCGCCGCCGCCGGCGCGCGGATCCGCACGCTCGAGGAGGGAGACTTCGCCAGCGCGGTCATGGCCGCCCTGCCCGGCACCGGCATCGACGCGGCCATAGGCACCGGCGACCCGCAGGCCACGCTGATGGCGGCGTGCGCCGTCCGCTGCCTCGGCGGCGAGTTCCTTGCCAGGCCCGCGCCTCGCAACGAAGAGGAGCGCGCGGCGGCGGGCACAGATGCGACCCGCGTGTACTCGCTGACCGACCTTGCACCGGCGGCGGACATCGAGGTCGCGATCACGGGCGTGACGGGTGGTCCGCTGGTCGCCGGCCTCACGTTCGGCAGCGGCTTCGCCGAGACGGCCTCGCTCGTTCTTTCGAGCCGGCGGCGCACCGTGCGCCGGCTGACGACGCGCCATTACTCGAGGAGCTAGCGGGAATCCCGGATTAGGCCGTCCGGGTAGGGGGTATCAAGTAGGTGGGATCCCTTTTGAACCAGGACGAGCCTCAGTACCAGTACATCGCGACCTCCGACATCCCGCCGGACTCGCCGATCCACACTTCGCCTCAGCCCCAGCAGAGCCGGCGCGACCTGATCGGCTGGCTTGGCTCCGGAGCGCTGGCCGTCTGGGCGGTGATCAAGTACGGCCTGCTGCTCGCGGTCAAGGTCCCTGCGTTGACCACCCTGGTGTCGGCGGTGGTCAGCATCGGCGCCTGGTCCCTCGTCCTGGGACCGTGGTCGGCGCTGGCGCTCGTCGTGATGATCTTCGTCCACGAGATGGGCCACGTCGTCGAGATTCGGCGCCAGGGCATGCAGGCGACCGCGCCGATATTCATCCCGTTTCTCGGCGCCGCCATCTTCCAGCGCTCGCACCCGACCGACGCGTTGAAGCAGGCGCAGATCGGGATCGCCGGCCCCATCGCGGGCACCCTGGGCGCGAGCGTCGCCTTCCTCTTCTTCACGTCGACGCAGTCGCCGATCTTCCTCGTCGCGGCGTGGTTCGGCTTCTTCCTGAACCTGATCAACCTGATCCCCGCTGGGATGCTCGACGGCGGCTGGATCCTGGCCCCGGTCTCGCGCTGGCTGCTCGTCGCCGGCTATGGCCTGATCCTCTTCGGCGTGTTCTTCCTGCACGCCTTCAGCGTCGTGCTGTTCCTCATCGCCCTGCTCGGGCTGCCGCAGCTGATCGCCCGGTTCAGGGTCGGCGAGAGTCCGTACTACACGTCGGTCTCGAGCGGCGCCAAGTGGGCGCTCGGTCTGTCCTGGCTCGGGCTGGTCCTCTACCTCGGCTTCATGACCCTGCAGGCCGAGACCTTGATCACGTCGATTCCCCGGTAAACTAGCGACCCTGGAGCAAACCTTGAAAGCACAGATTCATCCCACCTTCTACGAAGATGCCCTGGTCACCTGCGCGTGCGGCAACACGTTCAGGACGGGTTCCACGCGCAAGGAGCTGAAGACCGAGATCTGCTCCGTCTGCCACCCGTTCTTCACGGGCACGCAGCGCATCGTCGACACCGGCGGCCAGGTCGAGCGGTTCCGCAAGCGGGCTGCGAAGACCAGGGTCTAGATGCAGGTCCCGGAGGTAGGCGCTCCGGAGGCCAAGGGACCGCCTAAGCCAGAACCGTTCTTCTACGGTGGCCAGGCGGTCATCGAGGGCGTGATGATGCGCGGCAAGCGACATTACGCTGTCGCCGTCCGCCTACCGGTGACCAGGGAGATCGTGGTCGACCGCGGCGAGCTCAAGGCGCCGATCTACACGAACCCGATCTGGAAGCTGCCTTTCGTCCGCGGGCTGGCGCTCATCGGCGAGCAGCTGCACCTCGGCATGAAGTCGCTCATCTGGGCGGCCAACATGAACGCGAGCGGCCACAACGTCGAGATCGGCAAGAAGGAGATCACCGGCTCGGTCGCGGCCGCCGGCGTCTTCGCGCTCGTCCTGTTCATCGCGCTGCCTCTCGGCCTCGCGAGCCTCGCCGTCCACCGCAGCGGCAGCTTCCTCTTCGTCGTCATCGAGGGCTTGATCCGGGTGGGGCTGGTCCTGGGATACCTGTCCGCCATCTCGCTGTTGCCGGACGTACGGCGCGTGTTCATGTATCACGGAGCCGAGCACAAGACCATCAACGCGTTCGAGTCAGGCTGGGCGCTCGACGTGCCGTCGGTGCGGCGCGCCAGCACGCTGCACCCGCGCTGCGGCACCGGGTTCCTGCTCGTCGTTCTCGTCGTCAGCGTCGTGGTGTTCAGCGTCGTCGCCCTGTTCCACCCGAACGTCTTCTGGCTCGTCGCCAGCCGCATCCTGGCCATCCCGGTCATCGCGGGCGCCGGCTTCGAGCTGATCCGCTTCATGGCGCGCCACCGGACAAACGCCGTCGTCCGCGTCGCGCTGCTGCCAGTGCTCGGCACGCAGAAGTTCACGACGCGCGAGCCGACCGACGACATGCTCGAGGTCGCCATCTGCGCCTTCAACAGCGCACGCGAGGGCGAGGAGGCGAAGGCGGCGTGATCGACCGTCTGGAAGGGATTGCGCGGAGATACCGCGAGATCGAGCACGAGATGGCGCGGCCGGAGGTCGCGGTCGACCACGAGCAGCTCACCCGGCTGGCCCGCGAGCAGCGCTCGCTGCGCGAGATCGTCGAGGCGTACGACGCGTACCGGCGGGCGCGCAACGAGATGGACTCGGCGCGCGAGCTGCTGCGCCACGAGAAGGACGCCGAGATGCAGGAGTACCTGCGCTCGGAGGAAAGGCGGGCCCAGGAGCGGCTCGCGGAGCTCGAGGAAAAGCTGAAGGTGTTGCTCCTGCCCAAAGACCCGAACGACGAGAAGGACGTGGTCGTCGAGATTCAGGGCGCGGAGGGCGGGGAGGAGGCGGCGCTCTTCGCCGCCGATCTGTTCCGGATGTACGCGCGCTGGGCGGAGAAGAAGGGCTGGAAGGTCGACGTGGTCGATGCCTCACCGTCGGAGAAGGGCGGCTACGACAAGATCGAGTTCGAGGTCCACGGGCAGGGCGCGTACTCGCAGCTCAAATACGAAGGCGGCGTCCACAGGGTGCAGCGCGTGCCCAAGACGGAAGCGCAGGGCCGCATTCACACGTCCGCGGCGACCGTCGCGGTGCTGCCCGAGGCGGACCCCGTCGAGGTGGAGCTGAAACCCGAGGACCTCGACATCAAGGCGTCCACCTCGACCGGACCCGGCGGCCAGAGCGTCAACACGACCTACTCGGCCATCCGCATCGTGCACCGGCCCACGGGCCTCGTGGTCAGCATCCAGGACGAGAAGTCGCAGCTCCAGAACCGGGAGAAGGCGCTGCGCGTCCTGCGCGCGCGCCTGTACGAGATGAAGCTCGCGGAGCAGCAAGAGGCGATCGGTGCCCGGCGACGCGGAATGGTCCGCTCCGGCAATCGCTCGGAGAAGATCCGCACCTACAACTTCAAGGACAACCGCGTGACCGACCACCGCATCAACCTCACGGTGCACAAGCTCGACCGGGTGATGCAGGGAGACCTCGACGAACTCGTATCGGCGGCGATCGCGGCCGAACGAGCGGCGCAGCTCAACGGCGGTGACCAAGCGGCCGCCAGTTGACGATCGTCGAGGTCCTGAAGCTCTCCGCCGACTATCTCCAGAAACACGGATCGGATTCGGCGCGTCTGGACGCGGAGCTCTTGCTCGCGCACTCACTCGGGCTGCGCCGGCTCGACCTCTATCTGAAGTTCGACCGATCGCTGACCGAGCCGGAGCTCGCTGCCTACCGCGGGCTGGTGGGCCGCCGCGGCAAGGGTGAGCCCGTCGCGTACCTGATCGGGCACAAGGAGTTCATGGGTCTCGACTTCGAGGTCACACCCGACGTCCTCGTGCCCAACCCGGACACGGAAGTCCTCGTGCAGCGCGCCGTGGAGATCGCGCGCGAGACCGTGCGGCCGCTGCGGGTCGCCGACATCGGCACGGGCAGCGGCTGCATAGCGGTGGCGGTCGCGCACTACGCGCGCAACACCGAAGTGTGGGCGACGGAGTCGAGCGCGGTCGCGCTCGAGGTCGCCGCCCGCAACGTGGCGCGCCACGACCTGGTCGATCGGGTGCACGTAGAGCGGGGCGACCTGATGTCACCGTTGAGGGGAGAGTTCGACATCGTGTGTGCCAATCTGCCCTACATCGCCGCCGGCAAGGCATTGCCCGCCGAGGTCACCGCCCAGCCGTCGGCCGCGCTCTACGCCGAAGATGGCGGCGCGGCGCTGGTGAACCGGCTGCTCAGCGAAGCTCCGGCGCGGCTCCGGCCGGGCGGGCGCCTGCTCGCCGAGCTGGACCCCGCGATCGCCGGCGTGGCCTCGGAGACGGCCGCGCGCCATTTCGCCGGCCACCGCCTGCATCGCGACCTCGGCGGCCACGACCGCGTCCTCGAAGCGTGGTCCTGAAACCAACGAAAGCAGGGCTGCGAAGGGCGGCGCAGCTGCTGCGCTCGGGCGCAGTGGTGGCATTCCCCACCGACACCGTTTACGGCCTCGGAGCGGCGGCGGACGACGAGGTCGCGCGGAGGCGCATCTATCAGATCAAGGGCCGGCCCGTCGGGATGCCGCTGATCCTCATGGTCGCGGCGGAGTCACAGCTCGAAGGTCTCGTCCACGTCGATTCGCGTGCTGAGGCTTACATGCGGCGCTGGTGGCCAGGCCCCCTCACGCTCGTGCTGCACGCGCCGGGCGGCACGACACTCGGAGTCCGCATCCCCAAACACGATGTCGCGCTCGAGCTGCTGCGCCACGCCGGCCCGCTGCTGACGACGAGCGCCAACCTTCACGGACGCGAGCCGGCGATGAACGCCGTCGAAGCGGCCGAGCTGCCGGGCGTCATGGCGGTGGTCGACGGCGGCGCAGCGCCGGGCGGGACCGCCTCGAGCGTGCTCGACCTGACCGGCCCGGAGCCGCACGTGCTGCGCGAAGGCGCGATCCCCACGCCGGAGCTCCTCGGCCCGCCTCCGCCGCACGCGGGCTGAAGCTGATTGGGGCAAATGGCCCATTGCCCGCCTTCACCGGTGGGCCTTAAGGTCACCTCGCACCTGCCGGAACGAACGACCACGAGCTGCCGTGTGCCCAGGTGCGCGCGCGGCGCCGGAAAGAGGGGAGGTTTCATGGCAAGGATCAGACGCGCGTTGTTGCTTTGTGGTCTGGCGACGGCGGTGGCCGGCGCGACCCTCGTGAGCGAAGTCGCCACCACCTTCGCCTACGGCGCGGCCGACCAGCCGCTCGCGCAGGTGGAAGTCTCGGCGAACTGCGACAACCCATCGTTCCCGCTGTGCGCACCGTTTCCGGCGGGTGTAGGCACCGGCGGGATCTGGTACTGGGTCGAGCTGGACGCCAATGGGACCGGTGATCTCTCGGGCGCGGCCTGTGGTCACACCGTCGGCGGTGTGGGTGGACCGGGCGGCGCCGGCGCCGGCTCGATCAAGGGTTCCGCGACCTGGAAGTACACGTCGCTCGAAACTGCTCCGCCAGGTGCCATCTTCTTCGGCACCTTCGACCCGAAAGACAAGTACTACGCGGTCACCATCACCGATGGCTCGACCTGGCTCATCCCCACCACGACCGGGCATTACAGCGCGCGCCTCGCCGCCGGCGTCCAGCTTCAGATCACAGTCGCTCCGTAGCTGCAGCGCGACCGGGGGAGCGTCGAGCTCCCCCGGCCGATCCGAACGGCGGGATTAGGATTCGATCGTGACGACCAACATCACGACGATGACGTTCCGCGCCCTGGATCGGGTCGATCCCGACGTCGCCGACCTCATCCGCAAAGAGTTCAAGCGCCAGTCGGAGACGCTCGAGCTCATCGCCTCGGAGAACCTCACCAGCCCGGCGATCCTCGAGGCGCTCGGGACGCTGCTCACGAACAAGTACGCCGAGGGCTATCCGGGTCGCCGCTACTACGGCGGTACGGGCGAGGTCATCGACAAAATCGAGACGCTTGCCGTCGAGCGGGCGAAGAAGCTCTTCGGCGCCGACTACGTGAACGTCCAGCCGCATTCCGGGTCGCAGGCGAACGCCGCCGTCTACATGGCGGTGTGCCAGCCGGGCGATCGGGTGATGGGCATGGACCTGTCCGCGGGCGGCCACCTCACGCACGGCAGCCCCGCCAACTTCAGCGGCAAGCTGTACGAGATCCACTCCTACGGGGTCGACCGCGCGAGCGAGCGCATCGACTACGACGCAGTCCAGAAGCAGGCCGAAGAGGTCCGGCCCAAGATGCTGCTGGCCGGTTTTTCCGCGTATTCGCGGATCGTCGACTGGAAGCGGATGCGCGAGATCGCCGACTCGGTCCGCGCGACGCTCTTCGTCGACATGGCGCACGTCGCGGGCCTGGTCGCCGGTGGCGTCTATCCTTCGCCGATCCCGCACGCCGCCATCACCTCGACGACCACGCAGAAGACGTTGCGAGGCGCATGGGGCGCGATCATCCTGTGCCAGAGCGACTGGCAGAAAGCGATCGACTCGGCCGTGTTCCCCGGCATACAGGGCGGACCGCTGATGCACGCGATCGCGGCCAAGGCGGTGTGCTTCGGTGAGGCGCTGAAGCCGGAGTTCAAGGCCTACGCGCGCCAGGTCGTCGCCAATGCGAAGGCGATGTCCGAACGGCTGATGGCGCGCGGCCTTCGACTCGTCAGCGGCGGCACGGACAACCATCTCATGCTCATCGACCTGCGACCGCAAAAGCGGACCGGCAAGCAGGTCCAGGACGTGGCCGACACGGTGGGCATCACTCTCAACCGAAACTCGATTCCGTTCGACGACGCGTCGAAGTTCAACCCGAGCGGCGTCCGGGTGGGCACGCCGCTGGTGACGACCCGCGGCATGAAGGAGCTTGAGATGGCGGTGATCGCCGATTGCATCGCCGACCTGGTCGAACGCATCGACGACCCCGCGACGCTCGACTCGGTCCACGAGCGTGCGCTCGAGCTCTGCCGGAAGTTCCCCATTCCATACGCGTTTGACTGACTTCTTCAGCAACGATGCGATAGCCGCTCTGACCGAGCATCTGCTGCCGGGGCTGTGGCCGTTCGTCGTGGCGCTGGTCGTTTGCGCGGCCGCCGTCCCGCTTGCCGTTTTCCTGTCGCGCCGGTTTGGCTGGATCGCCCTGCCCGGCGGCAGGCACGCGCACGCCTCGCCCACGCCCAACCTCGGCGGGCTGGCCCTGTACATAGGCTTTGCCGTCTCGGTCGCGATCTTCCTTCCGGGGCAGGGCGCGACACCCGGTGTGCTGGTCGTGTCCGGGCTGGCGATGGCGCTGCTGGCGGTCGACGACCGATGGCCGATGAAGCCGGTCGTGAAGCTCGCGGCGCAGGTCGGCCTGGCCCTGCTGGCGGTGGTCGTTTTCGACGTCCAGATCAGGTTCTTCAGCCTGCCGGGCGGCCACATCGTGCAGCTCGGCCTGCTCATGGCGCCGGTCAGCGTCTTCTGGCTCGCCGGCATGCAGAACACGGTGAACTTCCTCGACGGCGCCGACGGGCTGGCCGCGGGAGTGATCGCCATCGTGGCGGTCATCTTGATGCTCGCGGCGGGCCAGCTCGGGCAGCCCGAGATCGTGAAGCTGAGCGCGGCGCTCGCCGGGTGTTGCGTCGGCTTCCTCGTCTTCAATTTCCCGCCTGCGCGCATCTTCATGGGCGACTCGGGCGCCCATTTCCTGGGCGTGGCGCTGGGCATGATCTCGATCCTGGGCATCGCCAAGGTCGCGGTCGCCTTCGCTCTGGCCGCGCCCGTCCTGGCGCTGGCGCTGCCGATCGCCGACACCGGCTGGGCGATCCTACGCCGCCGCATGGAGGGCGCCTCGGTGGCCCGGCCTGACCTCATGCACCTCCATCACCGCCTGCAATCGCTGGGCCTCGACCCGCGGCAGACGTGTTTCGTCTTCTATTCGGCCTCGGCGCTGCTCGGCAGCCTGGGGCTGACCCTGTTCGGACATGGGCGGGTCCTGGCCGTCGTCCTCGTGCTCACGGCCGTCCTGACCTCGACCGTCGTCGCCGACCTGCTGATGCACTCGCGCTGGCGCATCGACGCGCCATGGCTGCGCCGCCTGCTGGACGTTCCGGGTACCCGATAGAATTCGGAGGGGCATGGCGCCCACCTCGGGTTCAGGCCCGACGGGATCAGATCTGGCCGGAATCGGGTTCCAGATGGCGGCCTCCGTCCTGATTCCGCTGCTCGCCGGCGTGGCGCTGGACCGCGCGTGGCACACGGCGCCGCTCTTCGTGCTGGTGGGTCTTTTCGTGGGCCTCGCCGCAGGCGCGGCAGGGATCTGGTTGAAGGTGAGGAACATGTCGAGATGAGGGCAGGCACGGTTCAGGGTCAGTCCCTGGGGATCGTCGTCGTGCTGGCTCCCGCGTTATTCGCCGTCGCGGCCCTCGCCGGCTACCCGAGCGCGGGGGCCGCCATCGGCGCCGGCCTTCTCCTCGGCTCGGCCAACGGCTTTCTCATCCAGTCCACGTTCGACCGGCGGGCGCCGATCCTGGCCACGAGCTTTGTCCGCCTCGCGCTCTTTACCGGGGTCGCGTTCGGCGCCGCGGCTCTGACCGGAATGCCGATCATGCCCCTCGTCGGCGGCCTCGCGCTCGCCCAGCTGGTGATGGTCGGAGTCGGCGTGCGCCAGGGAATCCGGCGGTGATGGTCCTCGCCGAATCCATCGGCCAGCCGACCGTTGAGATCGGCGGTTGCGGCACGTTGTGCACGTTCAACTACACGAGCCTGATCTCGAGCTTCGTCGCCATCGTCGCCACGCTCGCGCTCGGGTTCTGGATCCGGTCGCAGCTCCGTTACGGGCAGCCGACCAGGGTCCAGGCAGTGGTGGAGTACGCGTACGACCTGCTCCGCGGACTGATCAAGAGCAACGTCTCCGAGGACGCTCTGTTCATCATCCCGCTCGCCATGACGCTCTTCTTCTACATCCTCGTCGCCAACTGGATCGAGGTCTTTCCGCTGGGCATATTCCCGTTCCTTCATGGCGCCAACGCCGATCTCAACCAGACGCTCGCGATGGCCCTCATCGTGATCCTGGTCGTCGAGGGGTACAGCATTCGGGTCCTCGGGCTCTGGGGATTCCTGCGCCGGTTCACCAAACCGTTCGAGCTCCCGCTGCCGGTGCGCATCATCTTCATCCCCCTCAACCTCATCGAGGAGGTCACCAAGCCGGTCACGCTCGCGTTCCGGCTTTTCGGCAACATCTTCGCGGGCGCGGCGATCATCGGACTGATCGTCGGCCTCGGTCTGGTCTCTGTGCCTGTGGTCGGCCAGGTGGCGGGGGTCGTCGCCGGAACCCTGCTCCTTTTCGTGTGGAAGTCCTTCGACGTCCTGTTCATCGGGTTCATCCAGGCTTTCATCTTCATGCTGCTGACCGTCGTCTATTTCGCCGCGGCTCGCGAGGGCCTCGAACATGAACATCAGTAGGAGGTAGTTGAGTGACTGACCATGGAATTGGATTGGCCGCGGCCCTCCTCGGGTTTGGCATCGCGCTCGGAGGGGCCGCGATCGGGGCGTGCATCGGCGACTCCGTCGCGGGCAACGCCTTCCTGGGCGGCATCTCTCGCCAACCGGAGGCGCAGGGCCGGATGCTGCCGTGGCTCTTCGCGGTGATCGGCCTCGTCGAAGGCATGTACTTCGTCACGTTCGGTCTGGGGTTCGTCCTTCTGTCCCAGGTCCACTGATGATCTTCCTGGCGGGTGAGGCAGGTGTCGTCACCATCGACGGCACCGTGGTCATCGAGGCGATCACGTTCCTCGTGATGCTCTACGTGCTCGGCCGCTGGGTTTATCCGCGGATCGTCGACATCGCCGAGGCGCGACAGCGCGCCATCGCCGAGCAGTTGAGTCAGGCAGAGCAGGCGCGGACGGACGCAGATGCGCGACTCAAGGACGCAGAGGCAAGGCTCAACGATGCGCGCCGCTCAGCGCAGAGCCTGATCGATGCGGCCGAGAAGTCGGCCGAGCAGTTGCGCCAGGAGCTGAAGGCGAAAGCGGACGAGGAGGCGAGGCGGACGGTCGAGAACGCGCGCCGCCAGATCGAAGCCGAGCGAGACCAAGCCCTCCGTGCTGTACGCAGCGAGGTCGCCGACCTCGTCGTCACGGCCACCGAGAAGGTGATCGGTGAGACGCTCGACGATCGCAAGCACCGCCAGCTCATCGAGCGCTCGATCGAGGAGGTCGCGAGTGGCGACGGCCGCGGCTAGACGGTACGCGAGAGCCGTCTTCGAGCTCGCGCGCGAGGAGCGCGAGGTCGAGGAGTGGGGCCGCCGTCTGTCACGCGTTCGAGAGCTTTTCTCCGATCCCAAGGTCGCGGCCGTCTTGAGCAACCCGACCATACCCACCGCGCGTCGCGAAGGCCTGGTCACGACCTCGCCTCGGCCACTGGACGATGAGGCGACCAACCTCGCGCGTCTGCTCATCGAGTCGGGCCGCGTCGCCGAGGCGGCGGGGATCGAAGACGAGTTCGAACGCCTCGCCGACGAGGCCGCCGGACGTGTGCGCGCCACGGTCACGACCGCGATCGAGCTGTCGGCCGATGATCGCGACCGTGTCGCGCGCGAGCTTTCGAAGCGGCTCGACAAGCAGGTCCGCCTCAACGTGGTCGTCGATCCACGCGTTGTCGGCGGGCTCAAGCTCCAGTACGGTGACCGCGTCGTCGACGCGACCGTGGCTAACCGATTGCAGCAACTTCGCCGCCGGCTGGCGGCCTCCTAGGAGACGTAGATGGGAATCAGCACCAAAGAGATCTCGGAGGTAATCAAAGAGCGGCTCAAGGACTTCGACGCCAGCCTCGTGTCGGCGGACGTGGGACGCATCGTCGCCGTCGGCGACGGCATCGCGCAGATCTACGGCCTGCAGCACGCGATGGCCGGCGAGCTGCTCGAGTTCCCGCACGAGACGTACGGCCTGGCGCTGAATCTGGAAGAGGATCAGGTGCGGTCCGTCATCCTCGGCGAGTTCGGACACCTCCACGAGGGCGATGAGGTCCGCACGACCGGGCGGCTGCTCGAGGTCCCGGTCGGCGACGAGCTGCTCGGCCGGATCGTCAACCCACTGGGCGTGCCGCTGGACGACAAGGGGCCGATCAAGACGAGCAAGACGCTGCCGGTCGAGAAGATCGCGCCGGGAGTCATCACCCGCAAGCGCGTCGACAGCCCGGTGCAGACGGGCATCAAGGCGATCGACGCCATGATCCCGATCGGCCGCGGCCAGCGCGAGCTGATCATCGGCGACCGTTTCACCGGCAAGACGACCGTGCTCCTCGACACGATCATCAACCAGAAGGGCAAGGATCTCTTCTGCATCTATGTCGCCATCGGCCAGAACGCGGCCTCGATCGCGCGTGTCGCCGCGACTCTGGAAGAGAACGGCGCCATGGACTACACGATCATCGTCGCCGCGTCGGCGGCAGACCCCGCGTCACTGCAGTACATCGCGCCCTACGCCGGCTGCGCGATGGGCGAGTACTTCATGGACCAGGGCAAGGAAGCGCTCTGCTGCTATGACGACCTGACCAAGCAGGCGTGGGCGTACCGCCAGCTCTCGGCGACGCTGCGCCGGCCTCCCGGCCGCGAGGCGTATCCCGGCGACGTCTTCTACCTCCACTCGCGCCTGCTCGAGCGCGCGGCGAAGATGAACCCCGGGCACGGCGGCGGCTCTCTCACGGCGCTGCCGGTGATCGAGACGCAGGCCAATGACGTCTCGGCCTTCATCCCGACGAACGTCATCTCCATCACCGACGGGCAGATCTACCTCCAGGCCGACCTGTTCAACGCCGGCCAGCGGCCGGCACTCAACGTCGGCATCTCCGTGTCCCGCGTCGGCGGTGACGCCCAGACCAAGGCGATGCGCCAGGTGGCGGGCAAGCTCCGCCTCGACCTCGCCCAGTACCGCGAGCTCGCCGCCTTCGCGCAGTTCGCGAGCGACCTCGACACCGCGACGCGCAATCAGCTGGAGCGCGGCGCCCGGCTGACCGAGCTCCTCAAGCAGGACAAGTACCAGCCGGTGCCGCTCGCCGAGCAGGTCGCGGTGCTCTACGCCGGGACGCAGGGCCACCTGGACAAAGTGCCGGTGGCCCGGATCAGGGAGTGGGAGGGAGGCTTCCTCCGGTTCCTGAAGTCCGAGCGCCCGGGAGTCCTCGAGGAGATCGACAAACAGAAGGCCCTGGACGACACGCTGTTCGGGCGCCTGATCGCCGCGATCTCGACCTTCAACCACCAGTTCGGCATCGAGGGCTACAAGGACGAGCCCGACCGGGCCGGGCAACCGGCGCAAAAGGCTTCGTAGATGCCATCTTTCCGCGACATCGTCCGCCGCATCGACTCGATCAAGAACACGCAGAAGATCACCAAGGCGATGCAGGTTGTGGCGGCGACGCGGCTGCGGCGCGCGCAGGCCGCCGTGCAGGCCACGCGGCCCTACGCGGACAAGATGGTCGAGGTCCTCCAGACCGTTGGCGAGCGCGCGACCGAGTACAGGCACCCGTTCCTCGTCCGGCGCGAAGGCAAGCGCGCGGTCATGATCCTGGTCACCACCGACAAGGGGCTGTGCGGTGCGATCAACGTCAACAGCATCCGCGCGGCGACGCGCTACATGAGCGACAACTACCCGGACCACCCGCGGTACGTGACTCTCGGCCGCAAGGGACGCGATTTCCTGCTGCGTTACCGCCGGGAGGTCATCGCTGAAGTCAGCAACCTGCCCGACCGCCCGAGCGTCGCCCAGGTGCTGCCGGCCGTCACCGTCGCGCTGGAGGAGTACGCGAAGGGCAACACCGATGCCGTCCTCCTCTGCTACGCGAAGTGGATCTCGACGATCCGCCAGGAGCCGACGGTGCGCGTCCTGATTCCCGCCGAGATTCCGAAGCGCGAAGGCGGCGAACAAGGGCCTCGGGCCGACTACATCTACGAACCGGAGCCGGAGGCGGTGCTCGACGGCCTGCTGCCGCGTTACGTCGAGACACAGGTGTTCCAGTCCGTGCTCGAGAACAAGGCGTCCGAGTACTCGGCCAAGATGATCGCGATGCAGAACGCTACCAACGCGGCCGGCGATCTGATCAACTCACTCACCCTGTACGCGAACAAGGTCCGGCAGGCCGGCATCACGACCGAGCTGATGGAGATCGTGAGCGGCGCCCAGGCCGTGAGCTCGTCCTGATTCAAGGAGCGCAGATGGCGAAGACGAAGAAGAAAACCGAGCCGGCGAGCAAGAAAGGCGGCGAGCGCCAGGGCCGGATCGCGCAGGTGATCGGCGCGGTCGTCGACGTCGAGTTCGAGCCCGGCGAGCAGCCTGAGCTGTTCGAGGCCTTGATCGCGAAAGGCGCCGCGGGCAAAGACGTCGTGCTCGAGGTCGAGTCGGACATCGGCGACAACGTCGTGCGCTGCATCGCCATGGACTCGACCGACGGATTCCGCCGCGGCGACCCCGTGCGCGCCACCGGCGCGCCGATCTCGGTCCCCGTGGGCGTGGAGACGCTGGGGCGTCTGTTCAACGTGGTCGGGCAGGCGATCGACGACGAGCCGACGCCTGAAGGCACGATTCGCTGGCCCATCCACCGGCCGGCGCCTCC
The DNA here is from genome assembly GCA_035689485.1 of Candidatus Dormiibacterota bacterium. Classification (GTDB taxonomy): domain Bacteria; phylum Chloroflexota; class Dormibacteria; order Dormibacterales; family Dormibacteraceae; genus 40CM-4-65-16. The sequence continues at coordinate 15,851 of DASSLL010000010.1, forward strand.
GATCTCGGAGCAGCAGGCGAAAGTCGAGATCCTCGAAACCGGCATCAAGGTCATCGACCTGATCTGCACGTTCGCCAAAGGCTCGAAGATCGGCCTGTTCGGCGGCGCAGGGACGGGCAAGACGGTCATCGTCCAGGAGCTCATCCGCAACATCGCCTACCAGCACAAGGGGCGCTCGGTGTTCGCCGGCGTCGGCGAGCGGACGCGCGAGGGCAACGACATGTTCGTCGAGATGGGGGACGCGGGCGTGCTGCCGCAGACGGCGCTCGTCTTCGGCCAGATGAACGAGCCGCCCGGCGCGCGCGCGCGTGTCGGCCTGACGGGGCTCACCATGGCCGAGTACTTCCGTGACGAGGAGGGCGCCGACGTGCTCCTCTTCGTCGACAACATCTTTCGCTATCTGCTCGCGGGCTCCGAGGTGTCGGCGCTGCTCGGTCGCATGCCCTCGGCCGTCGGCTATCAGCCCACGCTTGCTTCGGAGATGGGCGAGCTGCAGGAGCGGATCACCTCGACGCGCAAGGGCTCGATCACGTCGGTGCAGGCGGTGTACGTGCCCGCCGACGACTACACCGACCCGGCGATCCAGACCGTGTTCGCGCACCTGGGCGCGACCCTTACGCTGCAGCGTTCGCTGGTCGAGATCGGCATCTACCCCGCGGTCGACCCGCTTGGCTCGTCGAGCCGTTTCGTCGAGCCGGCGATCGTCGGCCAGGACCACTACGACACGACGCAGGGCGTCAAGAAGATCATGCAGCGCTACAAGGACCTGCAGGACATCATCGCCATCCTCGGCATGGAGGAGCTTTCGGAGGACGACAAGCAGGCGGTGTCACGCGCGCGCAAGGTGCAGCGCTTCCTGTCGCAACCGAACTACGTTGCGCAGCGCTTCACCGGGCGTGAGGGCAAGTACGTGTCTCGCGCCGAGACCGTGCGTGGCTTCAAGGAGATCCTCGAGGGCAAGCACGACGACCTTCCGGAGCAGGCGTTCTACATGGTCGGGACGATCGACGATGCGCGGCAGCAGGGCGAGGAGATGAAGAAGCGGGGTTGAGCATCGCGCCACCGACGTTCCGCGCATCTTCGCGTCCTCGGCGGCCGGGCGCTGAAGCGCTGAAGCCTGCGTCAGGGGGCCCGGCTCGTCCTCGCTGCCCCCGCGACCACGACGCGGGGACCCCTGCAGGTATTGCGCTCCTCGTCGCGCCACCCCTTCCTTGGCTCCGGCCGCCGATGCCGCGAAATCTGCAGCGGACCGCGGAGTCGCGACGCTCGTGAAGTATCCGCTCCGCGTGGTGAGCGTCGAGCGCAGCCTGTTCGAGGGCGAAGTCGAGTTCATGATCGCGAACGGGGCCGAAGGAGAGCTCGGCGTGCTCGCCCGCCACGCGCCGCTGATGACGATCCTCAAGCCGGGGCCGCTGCGCATCCAGGAGACCTTTGGCGGCGACGAGCAGGTCCTGTTCGTGGGCGGAGGCTTCCTCGAGGTCCTGCCCGAACGCGTGACCGTGCTCGCCGACGTGGCCGAGCACGCCGACGAGATCTCGGTCGACCGCGCGGAGGAGGCGCGGCGCCGGGCGCAGGAGCGGCTTGCAGGCACGCTGACCGCGGCCGAGGAGGTCGAGTTCCAGAACGCGCTCGCGATGGCGGAGGCACGCCTGCGCCTCGCGAGGGCCCGCCGCGGCTAGTAGGCTCAGCCCTTGATGAAAGGGCTACGGATCACCGGCGGGGCCCAGCTCGCCGGGAGCATCTGCGTGAGCGGTTCCAAGAACGCGGCGCTGCCGGAGATGGCGGCCGCCTTGCTCACGTCCGACCGGGTGACCCTCCACAACGTGCCGAAGGTCAGCGACACGGCGCTGATGGCGGACATCATCCGCGAGCTCGGCGGGCGAGCGGACGGCGAGGGCACGGTGACCATCGACACCGGCGCCGCGGTGCGCAGCGAGGTCCCCGACCAGCTCGGCCGGCGCATGCGGGCGACCATCGTGCTCCTCGGCGCTCTGCTCGCGCGCTTCGGCAAGGCACGCGTGCCGCGGCCCGGCGGGGACGACATCGGAGCACGCCGGGTCGAGCAGCACCTGCGCGGCCTGCGGCAGATGGGCGCCCACATAAAGGAGACGGAGACGGAGATCGTGGCCACGGCCGAGCGCCTGCGTGGCGGGCGGATCGTGTTCGACCTGCCGACCGTGACCGGCACCGAGAACATTCTCCTCGCGGCCGTGAAGGCGGACGGCCGCACGGAAATCTTCAACGCGGCCCGCGAGCCTCACGTGCAGGACCTCTGTCATCTGCTGGAGAGGATGGGCGCGCGCATCGAGGGCATCGGCACCGAGCGGCTCATCGTCGACGGCACGCGCGAGCTGCGCGGCGCCGAGCACACGGTGGTCGCCGACTACCTCGAGGCCGGCACGTATGCCATCGCCGTGGCCGCGGCCGGCGGCGAGCTGCGCATCGAGTGCAGCCGGCCCGAGGACCTGCTCGTGCCGCTGCTCAAGCTCGAGCAGGCCGGGGCACGCGTCGAGACCGGGCCGGACTGGTTTCGTGTCGGCCGCCGCCAGCAGACGCCCCTGCGGCCCATCGACATGTCGACGTGGACGTTTCCGGGGTTTCCGACCGACCTGCAGGCGCAGTACATGGCGATGATGACCCAGGCCGACGGCGAGAGCGTCATCTCGGAGTACGTGCACGAGAACCGCTTCCAGCACGTGCGCGAGCTGGCGAAGATGGGCGCCGGGGTGACGGTCGAGGGAAGGCTGCACGCCATCGTCCACGGGCCTTGCCGTCTTCACGGGACCGAGGTCGCGATCCCGGACATCCGCTCCGGCGCGGCGCTGGTGATCGCCGCCCTTTGCGCAGAGGGCGACAGCGTCCTGCGCAACGTGTGGCACCTCGAGCGCGGCTACGAAGACATGGTCGGCAAGCTCGCGTCGGCCGGGGCTCACATCAAGGCCGTCAGCCTGGACGCCGAGCCGGCCGGGTCAGAGCGGTCGTACGAGTAACGGGCAGATGTCGCTCCTGTCGAGGAAGATCGGCATCGACCTCGGCACCGCGACCGTGTTGATCTACGTGAAGGGCGAGGGCATCGTGGTCAACGAGCCGGCGACCGGGCGCGACCATGCGCTGGGCCAGCTGATCGCCAAGGCAAGCGGACGGGCCAGGCTCTTCCGGCCCGAGGTCGCGATCTCCGTGCCCACGGCGGTCGGCCTGGCCGAAAGGCGAGCGGTCACCGAGGCCGCGATCTCCGCCGGAGCACGCCAGGCGTGGCTCATCGACGAGCCGCTGGCGGCCGCGATCGGCGCCGGCCTGCGCATCGCCGAACGCCGCGCCAACGCCGTCTGCGACATCGGCGCGGCCAAGACCGAGATCGCCGTGATCTCCGAGTCGGGCATGGTCGTCGCCAGGTCGATCCCGGTCGGCGGCCGGCACGTCGACCAGGCGATCGCGTCGGCGCTGGCGATCGACGACAGCACGGCCGAGGCGGTCAAGGTGGCCGTCGGCTCGGCGATGCCCATGGACGAGCCGCTCGAAACCCGAGCCTCGGGCGCCCGCGTGTCGACCAACGACCTGGTCGATGCCGTCCGCGCGCCGATCCGGCTCATCGCCGCCGCCATCCGCGACGTCCTGCTGGAGACGCCGCCGCGCCTTGCGGCGGACATCCGCGAGCGCGGCGTCGTCCTCGCGGGGGGCGGGGCACAGCTCCGCGGCATCGCGGCCTACCTCGCGGCCGAGACCGGCGTGCCGGCGATGGTCGCGGACGAGCCGCAGACTTCGGTGGTGCGTGGCACCGGCCTGGCGCTGGAAAACTTCGAAGTCCTGAAGCGCAACCAGAGCTACGTCCGCTGACCGGTCTGCAAGTCGCGGTCGACGGGTCCGGCCTCGAGCGGCCCCGGGCCGGGGTCGGCGTCTACACGACTCAGATCCTTCACGCGATGGCCGTCGAGCGGCCGGACTGCCGGCAGGTCGTGTTCGGACCGCCGGGCGGTTTCGCCTACGTCCCCGACGCGACATATCGCCTGATGCCGGAGACGCGGCTGATCGGCCGGCACCTGCAGTGGCCGGCGGCCATCCGGCGCATGCATCCCGACGTCTACTTCGGTCCCGCAGGGGCGATGCCCCTGGGCCGCGTCGGGTGCCCCTCCGTGATCACGGTGCACGACCTGGCGATCTACCGCAACCCGCGCTGGTTTCCTGGCCGCCAGCCGCTGAGCACGCGGCTGGTGGTGCCGCGATCCGTGCTGCGGGCTGACGTCGTCATCTCGGTTTCGGAGAACACGGCGCGCGACATCGTCGACATCTTCGGCATCGACCCGGCGCGGATCGAGGTCGTGTCCCACGGGATCTCGGCCAGGTTCCGCCCGCTGGGCGGCGAGGAGCGGGCCGAGGTCAGGGCGCGTCTCGGCCTGCCCGAGCGGTTCATCCTGTTCGTCGGCACCATCGAGCCGCGCAAAAACCTCGAGACGCTGCTCGACGGCTGGGCGATGATGCGAGACCGGCCGGACCTCGTCGTGGTCGGCTCGTGGGGTTGGAGCTTCGAGCCGATCCGCGAAAAGATGGCCCGCCTTGGCCCGCGGCTGCACCACCTCGACTCGGTCGACCCGGACGAGCTGCCCGCCATCTACAACCTGGCGCGCGTGCTGGCGCATCCCGCCTGGTACGAGGGCTTCGGCCTGCCACCGCTGGAGGCCATGGCGTGCGGCACGCCGGTCGTGGTGTCCGACCGGTCGAGCCTGCCCGAGGTCACCGGTGATGCCGGGCTGATCGTGCCCGCGGATCAGCCAGACGCCTGGAGGAAGGCTCTCGAGCAGGTGATGGGCGACACGGAGCTGGCGGCCGATCTGCGCCACCGGGGCATCCTGCGCGCGGCCGAGTTCAGCTGGGGGCGGGCGGCCCGCCGCACCTGGCAGGCGATCGACGACGCGATCACGACACGGCCTCGCGGATGACCTCCGCGATCCGCGCCGCCGTCGTGTCCCACGTGAACTTCGCCGCTCGCGCCTTCGCGGCCCGGGAGAGCCTGGTCCGCAGCGCTTTGTCGGTCAGCGCCGCGCGCAGGACGCCCGCGACGCTGTCGGGATCCGCGGCGTCGTGGAAGTACAGCGCCGCGTCGCCTCCGACCTCGGGCAGCGAGGAGGACAGCGCGGCCACCACGACCTTGCCTCGGGCCATCGCCTCCAGCACGGGCAGCCCGAAGCCTTCGTAGAGGCTCGGCACGACGACCGCGTCCGCCCGCTTGTAGAGCAACTCGAGAAGTGGCTGATCCACCGTGCCGAGCACGCGGCAGTGGGTCGAGTTGCGCAGCCTCTCCGACAGCGCCGAGTCGCGCTCCGGGCCCGCTACGACCAGCGTCACCCCGTCGAGGCGCTCGACCGCCGCCAGCGCCGCCGCCTGGTTCTTCCGTGCCTCGATCCGTCCCACCTGGAGGACGAAGCTGCCGCCGAGGCCGAGCTCCGCCAGGCGCTCCGCCGGCGCCGGCTCCACCGACGGCGGCGACGTGCCGAGCGGCACCACGCGGATCCGTTCCGGCGCCACGCCGTACCTGTCGACCAGGTCGTCCTTCGTCGTCTCGGAGATGGCGATTAGGAGCCGGCACCGGGTGGCGGCCCAGCGTGTGGTGAGGCGCAGGTAGGTGCGCTCGGCCGAACCGTACGCGTCGGGGTGATGCTCGAAGGCCAGGTCGTGGACGACCATGACCGCACGCCCTGCCCAGGCGAACGGCACCACGTGGCCGGGTACGAAGAGCAGGTCGGGCCGCTCCGACGCCAGGTGAAGCGGCAGCCGGACCTGCGACCACAGCCGTCGGAAAGGAAGGACGGTGACGTCCACGCCCAGGCCGGCCTTCGCGCGGGAGGCAAAGAACCTCCAGCGGAGGTCCGGCGCGGCAAGCGGCAGCCGCCGCGACACCTCGCGGGTGAAGTTCTCGGTGCCAGTAACCACCCGGCGCGTCGCCGGGTTGATGTCCACGGCGATGGTTGACGCACGCGTGCTGGTAGACAACTCTGGACGACCTTAAGCTATCGGCGATGGGGCAGGCCGCAAGGTATGTCTTGGTGCTCTCAGCGCTGCTCCTGTCCACGCTTTACGTGCTCCAGACGGGCGACTCGCCGCACCCGACCGCTGCCGTCGCGGCCACCCCGGTCGACGTCTCGCCGCTGCTCCTGACCCAGGCCGACACCAGCGGCCACGAGTACTTCCTCAAGCGGCACGAGGTCGTGCCGCTGGGGAGCGAGGCCATACGCCTCCCGATCCTGATGTACCACTACATCCGCACGCCGCCGTCGATGAAGAGCGACATGCTGGGCTACCGGCTGTCCGTCGCGCCCGACGTGTTCGAAACGCAGATGGACTGGCTGTACGCGCACGGCTATCACCCCGTGAACTTCAACCAGGTGCGCGCCTACTTCGCGGGCACCGATGCGCTGCCTGCCAGGCCGGTCGTGATCACACTCGACGACGGCTACCGCGACCTGTACACCACCGCCTTCCCGATCCTCAAGGCGCACGGCTTCACCGCGGTGGCGTACATCGTGCCCAACTTCGTCGGCTGGCCGCAGTACGTCACCACCGAGCAGGTGCTCGAGCTCGACCGCAACGGGATCGAGATCGCGTCGCACACGATGAGCCACGCCAACCTGGCGAAGATGTCGTACGGATCGGTCATGTACGAGCTCGTGCAGTCGAAGAGGTGGCTCGAGGAACTCGTCGGTCACCCGGTGGTGGACTTCGCTTATCCCTCGGGCCAGTTCACCGCTCTGACGGTCGCGGCGGTCCAGCGGGCGGGCTATGACACGGCGGTCACCGAACAGGTCTCGTTGATGCACAGCCGGGCCGACCGCTATACCTGGGCGCGCGTCAGGGTGGGGGGAGGAGAGCTCCTGCCGGAGTTCATCGCAGGCCTGGGCCCGAGCATGCCCTCGGTGACCATCACCAACCTCGACGTCGAGGCGGCGGCGCAGGCGCCGGCGCAGCCGCCGGCGCAGCCGCAGGCGGGGCAATCGCTACCGGACTCTTGAAAGAAGCCCGGGTCCTCGGGGTCAGGGTCGACTGCCTGGACATGAGCTCTGCCCTGGAAGCGATGGAGAGGTTCGTCGACGAAGGCGGTCCGCACCTCGTCGCCACCGTGAACCCGGAGTTCGTGATGCGGGCGCAGCGCGACCGTGCCTTCGCCCGGGTGCTGGCGTCGGCCGAGCTGTGCCTGCCGGACGGCACGGGCGTCGTCTGGGCGGCACGCCGGCAGGGCTGTGCGCTGGCCGGGCCCGTGGCCGGCGTCGACCTGGTGCAGCCGCTGGCCGAGATCTGCGCTCGGCGGGCGTTCCGACTCTTTCTGCTCGGCGCAGCGCCTGGAGTGGCGGATGAGCTGGCGGAGACCTTGCGGGCTCGAAATCCCCGCCTCGAGGTGGAGACGCACTCGGGCTCGCCGTCACCCGCGCACGACGAAGAAGCGCTGCGTCGCATCCACGAGCACGGCACGCAGGTCCTTCTCGTCGCCTATGGCGCGCCGGCGCAAGAGTTCTGGATCGAGCGGCTGCGCAACCGCCTCGGCGTCGCGGTGGCCATCGGCGTCGGCGGGGCTTTCGACTTCCTCACGGGCCGCGTACCGCGGGCGCCGCGCTGGATGCGGGAAGCCGGCCTCGAGTGGCTGCACCGCCTGGTCCGCCAGCCGTGGCGGATTCGGCGCATGGCTGTTCTCCCTGTTTATGCGCTGAAGGTTCTGACGTCCCCCAAGTAACATCGCGAGCCGTGCTCAGCGTTGTCGTGCCGTGCTTCAACGAGGAGCAGCGGCTGCCCCGCACCATCGAGCAGATCCAGCACTACCTCGACGGCAAGCATGCGGACTACGAGCTCATCCTGGTCGACGACGGCAGCGCGGACGGCACGCGGCAGCTCATGGAGGCGGCCGCGCAGCGTCATCCGTCGGTGCGCGTCGAGGCGCTGCCCCGCAACCGGGGCAAGGGCCGCGCTCTGGCGCTCGGCGTCGAGGTCGCGAAAGGCGACGAGATCCTGCTCACCGACGCCGACCTCTCCACGCCGATCGAGGAGCTGGACAAGCTGCAGGCCGCGTTGAGCGACGGCGCGGGCGTCGCCATCGGCTCTCGCGCCCTGCGTGGCTCGCGCGTCGAGGTGTCGCAGCCTGTCTATCGCGTGCTCATGGGCAAGGCGTTCAACCTCATCGTCCAGTCGGTGCTTCTCCCCGGCATCTGGGACACCCAGTGCGGGTTCAAGCTGTTCCGCGCCGACGTGGCGCGGCGGGTGTTCGCGGGCCTGCGCACGGACGGATTCGGATACGACCCCGAGGTCCTGTACCGCGCCCGCAAGCAGGGCGTGAAGATCGCCGAGGTCCCGGTCGTGTGGCGCAACTCGGCCGAGACCAGGGTCAGCCCGCTGCGCAGCTCGCTCGACATGTTCAAGCACGTCATCCGCGTGAGATTCACGGTGTGACCGCGCAGCGGAGGCTTACGGAGCGGAGCTCGCGCCCGACCGAAGTCATGGTCGTGATGCCCACCTACAACGAGAAAGAGAACCTCGAGCACGTCGTGACGGCGGTGAGGCACTTCGGGCACGACGTCCTGGTCGTCGACGACGCCTCGCCCGACGGAACGGGCGACGTCGCCGACAGGCTCGCGCAGGCGGACCCCGGCGTGCGCGTACTGCACCGCGAGCGCAAGCTCGGGATCGGCAGCGCCTACGAGGACGGCTTCCGCATCGGCCTCCAGGAAGGGGCGTCGCTGTTCGTGGAGATGGACGCCGACGGCTCGCACCGCCCGCAGGACCTCGATGCGATCATCGAGGCGGCGCGTGGGTCGGGCGGCCTCGCGATCGGCTCACGGTACATGCGGGGAGGAAAGATCGTCGGCTGGCCGGCTCACCGGCTCCTGCTTTCGTGGGGCGCGAACGTCTACTGCCGGACGCTGCTCGGACTTCGGGTCCGTGACTGCACCTCGGGCTTTCGCTGCTACACGCGCGACCTGCTGACGGCGATCCAGCTGGACGAGGTCGTGTCCCAGGGTTACTCGTTCCAGATCGAGATGGTGGCGCGCACCGTGCGGCTCGGCTATCCCGTCGTCGAGGTGCCCATCCAGTTCGAGGACCGGGTCGCCGGCGCGTCCAAGGTGTCCCAGGGAGAGATCAGACGGGCGCTGTGGACGGTTCTACGCCTCAGTATGTCGAGGCGTTGAAAGTAATCGAAGCACCATCCGTCCCTCGCCCCTCCGGGGAGAGGGTGGGGGTGAGGGGCGACCGAAGGAACGTCAGCACCGCCTTGGCAAACTGGCGGCTCCCGCTCCTGCTCGGCCTCGCCCTCGCGGCCATCACGGCCATCCCGTACGTGTACGCCTACGCCGTCCAACCGCCGGGCCACGTCTTCGTCGGCTTCTTCTACCTGTGGGACGACGCCACGACCTACATCGCCAAGATGCGCGAGGGCTGGGAAGGGGCGTGGGCCTGGCAGAACCGCTACACGACCGAGTCGAGCGGAACCGCATACCTATTCATGTTCTGGATCGCGCTCGGTCACCTGGCCGCGCTGACCGGTCTGCCGCTGATCGTCGTCTTCCACCTGGCCCGCGTCGCCGGGGCCTTCGCTTTGATGGCGACCGGCTGGCTCTTCATCACACACTTCATCGAGGACCGGGCGGCGCGCCGGTTCGCCCTCTTCTTCCTCGCGTTCGGCCTGGGTCTGGGACTCGTCATCTGGGCACTGGGTCACCCGGTGGTGTTCGGCAACCAGACCGAGGGCCTCGATCTGCGGATGCCCGAGCTCAGCGCCTTCTACTCGGTGCTGGCGCTGCCGCATTTCGCGTGGTCGGGCGTCTTCGCGGCGCTGGGCGTCGCCCTGACGCTCAAGGCGATACAGCGGGGGAGCCTGCTCCTCGGCGCGCTCGCGGGCCTGGTTTGGCTCGGCCAGGCGTCGATCCATCCGCAGATGCCGGTGTTGATGGGGGGCGCGACGTTCGTCGCGCTGCTGTTCCGGCCGGCACGGCCGCGCGGATGGGCGGCCGCGGCGCTGGCGTTTGCGGTGCCCGCGCCCTACATCCTCTATTCGTACCTGGCGTTCATCGGCAACCCCGAGGTCGAGCGCTGGACGTTCCACTCCAAGAACGCGGTCGCCCCCGAGACCGTCAGCTTGCTCCTGGCCCTCGCGCCGCAGCTGCTTCTCGCCGCGGCCGGGCTACCTGGCGCGATCCGCCGCCGTTCGAGGGAGGACGTCTTCCTGGTCGCCTGGATCGTCTTGCTGCTCGCGATCCTTTACCTGCCCAACCCGGCCGGGGACCTGCGGCGCAGGTTCTTCGACGCCATCTATCTGCCGCTGGTCGTGCTCGGCGCCCGCGGCCTGTACGACGCGATCCTGCCTCGGCTGCGCAGCCTGAGGGCCCGCCGCCTCATTCCTTTCTCTTATGTGGCGTTCGCGTCGATCGGCAGCGCCTTCCTCGTGCTCGCGCCGATCGCGGTCGCCGGCCAGCCGCAGTACGTGATCAGCAGCACGGAGTACGACGGCCTCAACTGGCTGGCGACACAGCCCACCGGCCGGGTGCTGTGCATGCCGGGAGTGGGTCTGTACGTCCCGGCGTACAGCTCCGACACCGTCTACGTCGGGCACTACGACGAGACGTTCGACTACACCGACAAGACGCGGACCGCGTTCGCGGCGCTCACCGGACAGCAGGACCTCGAGCAGTTCATCGACGTCAACCAGATCCGCTACGTGATCTGGACGCCGGACCTGGGCACCCCGCCGCCGGCAATCCTCGGGCCGCCGGCCTACGACACACCGGACTTCAAAATCTGGAAAGTTGGATAGGCACCCACTCCCCTTTGGGGGAGAGGTGGGGTCTGGGGTGAGGGGCTTTACGCGTCAGCGGCTTATGTCGGGAGGTGCCTCACGTAGATGACCGCGACCGAGTCGCTGTAGACCAGCGTCCAGTCGGGCTGGGTGGCCAGGACGTTGGGCAGCGGGTCACCCTTGTTCTCGACGACGTAATCGATGCCGTACCGGTCGAGCAGCGACTTCCAGTCCGAGTGCAGCGCGTAGATGTGCTCGTAGTCGTTGAGCAGCGCATCGCCCATCAGCGCCGCCTCGCCGAAGATGAACACCTTGCGATTCGGCTGCGGGTAGAAGCGGTACGCGAGGTAGCCGCCCCAGCCGTACTGGTTGAACATGCGCGTGCCCACGTCAGGATGGGCCGCGAGCCAGTCCGCGGCGGCGACCGGATAGGTCTGCGAGTCGAGCGCGACCTGGTGCGCTGAATTGACGTTGCCGTAGACGCGGACTGACGTCGCGAAAGCGATCACCAGCAGGACGGCTGCGGTCACGACCGCAAAGCTGCGACGGGGAGGGATGACGAAGGCCCAGCGGCGCGCCGTCGCGAGCTCACGCCACCACTCGCCGTATGTGGCGATCATCACCGGCGTCACGGCCGCGATGAACAGGGCGACGTTGCGGACGTTCTGCAGCGCGAGGCCGAGGCCGAGAAGCGCCAGCAGCAGGTCGTAGATCGCTGGTCGCTTGAGGGCAAAGCCGACGAACGTGAGGAAGATCATCGCCTCGAACGGCCGGAGCTCGGAATCGTGGAAGTTCGGCGACTGCCACTCGACGATGAGCCGCTGCTGCGCCTCGCTGCCCTGCGTCTGGAACGGGTACGGGTAGAGGCTGAGAAAGTGCGGCGTCGCGGCCACCGCCACCGCGCTCAGCGCGCCGATGATGACCAGGCGCCGCACGTGCATCCGGTGCGCGGGATCGTCATGGTGGATCGCCCAGTTGATCAGCTCGGCGACCAGCGCCACGCCCAGCCACCCGAAGGCGATGACCCATCCGCCGTGGAGGTTGGCCCACAGCACCATCACCAGCGGGAAGTAGTTGAGCGCCCGGCTGCGGCCGCTCAGGTAGCCGCGGATCCAGTAGAGCTCGAGGCAGCTGAGCGCGAACGTGATCATCTGCGCCCGCGGCCCCCAGATCGGCACGCCGGCGAGCGCGGCGGCCGTCAGGCCGATGCCGGCGATCGCGTACGGCTGACGGCGGACCTGCTGAAACATCAGCCAGAATCCGGCCCACGTCACCAGGCCGAACGCGACCTCGAGCACGACGAGCCCGAAGTTGCTGTACGTCAGCCACATCAGGACCTCGGTGAGGTATTCGTGGTCGGTCCAGGCATGGCTCGAGGCGGTGAAGGTGAAGATGTCCTGGCTCGGCAGGCGGCCGTTGTCGACCATCCAGCGGCCGATCCTCAGGTGCCACCAGAAGTCGGGGTCCTGCTCGGCGCTGATGAACAGGCCGAGGATCACCACGAGCACGCCGCCGAGCAGCAGCGTGCGGGCGGACAGGCGCTCGCTCAGGCGCAGGCCCGAGCTAGCGGCCGGCGAACGGGTTCGGTAGGTAGCGGGGGACGCGTCTTGCATATGGCGGATAGTCGTTGGGGAAGACCTGGGCGAGGATGCGCTCCTCCCACCTCATGCGCAGCACCTCGCAGACGACGAAGTAGGCGATCGCGGCCGCGCTGAGCCAGCCGCCCGTGGCCAGGTTGACGCCCACGGCGGTGGCGATCTCGCCCACGTAGACCGGGTGGCGGCTCAGGGCGTACGGGCCGCCGGTGACCAGCCGTCGCGCCTCGGGGATGATCGAGAACGAGCGGCGCAGGTACGCCAGCCCCCACACCGAGTAGGCGAGCCCGGCGGTGGCCAGCAGGTCGGCGACAAGGATGAGCCCGTCGCGCCGGGTGCCGCCGGGCAGGAAGCTGGCGCTGATGGCGGCGAACGTGCCGCTGAAGGCGATGAAGATGACCGCCAGCCGGTGGTCGGTGCCGCGCTGCGGCAGCCGGACCGCGTACAGGACGACCAGCATCGTGAAGTAGGCCAGCGCCAGCAGCTGCTGGACGAGGAACAGCGCGTCGGCCGGCTGCCGGATGCCGTGGAAGCCGCCCCCCAGGAGGATCAGCTGGCGGGCCAGGAAGAGGCTGAAGAAGAGGGAGGGGACGAGCCGGCCGAGGAGCAGGTCCCGCCAGTAGGCCGCCGGGCGCGCTCGGGAACGCTTGCCGACGGCGGTCGATTCCGCTCCGGGTGTCCCGCCCCCGACGCCCCTCGCATCTTCGCGGTCTCGACGGCCGGGCGCCTGCGGCGCTGAAGCCTGCGTCAAGGGGCCCGGCGCGGCTTCGCGGCCCCCGCTATCCACGGCGCGGGGACCCCAGCAGGTATTGCGCTCCTGGCCGCGCCACCCTTTCCTTGGCTCCGGCCTTCGATCCTCGCGAATCTGCTTCGGCGCGCGGGAGGCGTGACACCCGGCCGAGAAGGTTAGCGACCGGTACCGGCCCGCCGGACGTTTTCGCTAATTGAATTGACCTGCCCGGGTACCGATCTATAAAGTCCTCCCCCGCGAGAGGACTCGGTGCATACGCAAGAACCGGGACCTGGCAGCGTCAAGCAGGGCAGAAACCTGTAGTCCAGGAAAAAGGAGGTGAAATCGCAGAAATGTTGAGCCTTTACATGAAGCTTCGCAGCCTTACCACTCGTCAGGAAGGCCAGGGCATGGTTGAGTACGCTCTGATCCTCGTGCTGGTCTCAATCGTGGTCATCGTGATCCTTCTTACGATGGGCAACCAGATCAAGAACGTCTTCAGCAACGTCGTAGCCGCTCTCGGAGCGTAAAGCCCACGTAACAGCACCTTCAAGAGAGCCCCGAAAGGGGCTCTCTCTTCTTTACAGCGAATTGGGGTGAAGATCACGGTTCCCATGTCTACAATGTCGCCACTCTTTACGAATCCATCGGAGGTGACTTAGTTGGCCGTCGCACCTGCTGCTGCAAGACCCCGTCCCGGCGGTGGTCGGATGTTCATCATCATCGGCTTGCTTCTCGCGGCCGTCGCCTTCGGACTGGTGATCTTCATCAGCTCGCTCGGTGGCGGTGGTGGAGCGCTCGGTGGGCCGAGCACTCCCGTCGTCATCGCGCGTCAGGCGATCCCGCTCCGGCACCAGATCAAGCCGGAGGACATCGAGATCGCGCACATCTCGGTCAACGGCAACGCGTCCCTCGCCAACACGTACACGAGCGTCAACGACATCACCGGCAAGGGCCTGATCTCCGAGATCAACATCACCAAGGGCACCGTCCTGACGTCGGACATGCTCGCGACCGACTTCAACGTCATCGGCTCAGGCGCCGCTCCGGCTTACCTGCCTCTGGCCAAGGGCTACGTCGCGATGACGATCCCGACCGGCGAGCAGGTCGGCGTGGCGGGCCACATCAGCGTCGGTGACTACATCACAGTGATCGCGTCCGCGCAGGTCACCATCTTCGCCACCACCGGCCAGCAGCAAGGACCGGCACGCGTGGTCAGCAAGACGGTGTTCACGAACCTCCGCGTCATCGGCCTCGGCCCAGCGACGGCCGCGGTCCAACCGGCCAACGGCGGCAGCAGCACGACGACCAACGCCACGGGCGCCCAGACAGGCGTGACCTCCAGCCTCACCGTGGAGCTCACGCAGTGCGACGCGGAATTCCTCACCTGGTTCCTGAACAACACGCAGGTCCGTTACACGCTGGAGTCGTACAAGGACTACGCGACGGCCCCGGTGGACAACGGGGACGCCAAGTGCAAGACCATCGCCGACGCGCATGGGGTCAGCAACAAGGTCGTCGACGACTTCTTCCAGTTCTCGAAGCTGTAAGTCGGGGCGATGGGCCTCCTCAACAGGGTCAAGCAGAACCAGACGGTTCCGCCGGCGGGGCCGACCAGCAACGGTCCCGCCACCGCGACCCTCCCGGGGGCCCCGGCCGCTTACACACCTCAGCCGGCCGCGCCGGTAGCCGCCGCTCCGGCGGCGCCCGCGGCGGCGCCGCGCGCCCCGATCGGCGGAGACCTCTCGCCCGCCTTCACGGCGGCGAAGGTGCAGATCCACTCCAAGCTGATCGAGAAGTTCGCGGACGAGATCGACTCGAGCAACAAGGCGGGCGTCCGGGAGAAGATCGTCGAGCTCGCCGAGGAGTACTTCCGCTCCACGGCGATGACGATGACCAAGAACGACAAGGAGCGCCTTGTCGAATCGGTCCTCGACGACGTCCTCGGTCTCGGTCCTCTGGAGGCGCTGCTCGCCGACCCGAGCATCACCGAGATCATGGCCAACCACCCGAAGCAGATCTACGTCGAGAAGAGCGGCGAGCCGACGCTTTCCGCCGTGACCTTCGAATCGGAGCGCCAGATGCGCCAGGTCATCGACCGCATCGTCAGCCTCGTCGGCCGACGTGTCGACGAGTCGACGCCGATCTGTGACGCGCGCTTGAAAGATGGTTCGCGTGTCAACGTGGTCATCCCGCCGATCGCGCTCAAGGGCCCGGCTCTGACGATCCGCAAGTTCGCCAAGGAGAAGTGGGGGCCGGCCGACATCGTCAACCGGTTCCGGTCGTCGAGCCCGGAGATCATGACGTTCCTCCGCTCGTGCGTCCGCGCGCGCATGAACGTCCTGGTGTCGGGTGGCACCGGCTCCGGTAAGACGACGCTGCTCAACATCCTCTCGTCGTTCATCCCCGAGACCGAGCGCCTGATCACTTGTGAGGACGCGGCGGAGCTGCAGCTGCAGCAGCCGCACTGGATCCAGCTCGAGTCGCGGCCGCCCAACGTCGAAGGCAAGGGCGCGGTGCCGATCCGCGAGCTCGTCAAGACCTGTCTGCGCATGCGCCCCGACCGGATCATCGTCGGCGAGTGTCGTGGCGGCGAGGCCCTGGACATGCTCCAGGCCATGAACACCGGCCACGATGGTTCGATGTCGACGATCCACGCCAACAACCCTCACGAGTGCCTTGTCCGTCTCGAGACGCTCGTGCTGCAGGCCGGGCAGGACCTGCCGTCGCGCGCCATCCGCGAGACGATCGGCTCCGCGATCCACCTGATCGTGCAGCAGTCCCGCCTGCGCGGTGGCGTGCGCCGGATCGTGAGCGTGGCCGAGATCACCGGCATCAAGGACGGCGAGATCCAGACGCAGGAGCTCTTCACCTTCCGGCAGGTCGGGGTCAGCGCCGAGGGCAAGGCCGTCGGCTATCACACCGCGGCGGGCGTCCTCCCGATGCGCATGGAGCACTTGCGCGCCGAGGGAGAGGAAGTTCCGGACCAGCTATTCGCGCCGACCAAGCAACCATCCCCGGATAAGCTCTACTGAGCTCTTTGGAGGAATAGATGAACCCGACAGGTGCGGTACTGGGTTTGATCGCCTTCGCCGGAGTCTTTCTGTTCATCCTCGGTATCCGCCAGATGCGGCGGGCGGCGGGTGGGGCGGAGGATTTTCAGGCGAGGCTGGCCGCTTACGGCGTGACCACCGCGGGCGCGCAGCAGCTGCCGCAATCGTCGGGGCTGCGCGACAGCCTCAACCGCCTTTTCGCGCCGGCCGCCGACCGCGTCGGCCGCGGCGACGCCAAGAAAGGGAAGCCGTCGGTCGCGGAGCAGCTGCAGCGCGCCGACCTGAAGCTGCGGCCGTCCGAGTACTTCATGATCCAGCTCGGCCTGGGCGTCCTGCTCGGGCTCATCGGCTACTGGCGCTGGGGCATCTTCGGCCTGGTCGCGTTCGTGGTCGGCTACCTGGCGCCCGGCTTCTACGTCAGGATCAGCATCAACCGCCGGCTGAGCAAGTTCAACGGCCAGCTCGGCGACACGCTGACCCTTCTGTCCAATGCGTTGAAGGCCGGCTACTCGTTCGCTCAGGCCATCGACACGGTGGCCAAGAACGCCGTCGCGCCCATCGGCGACGAGTTCGGCCGGGCGGTGCGGGAGATGAACCTCGGCGGCTCGCCCGACGAGGCGCTGTCGAACATCACCAAGCGCATCGCCAGCTCGGACTTCGACCTGGTCGCGACCGCCTACTCGATCCACCGCACGGTCGGTGGCAACCTGGCCGAGATCCTGGACAACATCGCCTACACGATCCGCGAGCGCGTGCGCATCAAGGGCGAGATCCAGACGCTGACCGCCCAGGCGCGCGCCTCGGGCACGATCATCACCGCGCTGCCGATCCTGCTGGCGACGTTCATGTTCTTCGTCACCCCGACCTACTTCCAGCCGATGTTCGGCAACATCATCGGGTGGATCCTGATCGTCATCGCCTGCTTCATGATCTTCATCGGAAACCTGATCATTCGCCGCATCGTGGCGATCGAGGTGTAAGTCGATGTCCAGCACCACGCTCCTGCTCGGCCTCGTCGTCGCGCTAGGCATCCTCATGGCCTTCATCGGACTGGCGCGCACGCCGTCGACCAACACCGCCCAGATGGTGCAGCAGCGCCTTTCGGTCTACGGCGGCGAAAAGCCGCTGACGGTCGAGGAGATCGAGCTGCAGCGGCCGTTCAGCGAGCGCGTGCTTCGCCCCGCGATCGAGCGCCTGGGCTCGATGCTGTCGCGGTCGACGCCGCAGAAGGCGAGACAGGACTTACTGAACAGGCTCGAGCTCGCGGGGCGTCCGGGCAACCTGACGCCAGAGGACTTCATGGCGGTTCGGCTCGTGGCCGCCGCTGTCTTCGCCGCCATCGGCCTCTTGCTCGGCTTCCTTCTCGCCAACCCCGTCTACCTGGTGATCTCGCTGTGCGTGGGCGCCATCTTCGGTTACTACGCGCCCGTGCTGTGGCTGCGGCAGAAGGTCGACAGCCGCCGCGCCGAGATCCAGAAGGGCCTGCCCGACGCGCTGGACCTGCTGGTCATCTGCGTCGACGCCGGCCTCGGGTTCGACGCCGCGCTGGCCAGGGTCACCGACAAGTACCGCAACGCCCTGTCGGAGCTGTTGAGCAAGGCCCTGCGCGAGGTGAGCCTGGGCCGGCCGCGCCTCGAGGCGCTGGACGAGATGGGCCGGGCCAGCGGTGTGGAGGACCTGCACAACTTCATCCAGGCGGTGATCCAGTCCGAGCAGTTCGGCACGGGCATAGGCAAGATCCTGCGCATCCAGGCCGACGAGATGCGGCGCAAGCGACGCCAGCGCGCTCAGGAGCGCGGCGCCCAGGCGACGCTGAAGATGATGCTGCCCATGGTCGGCTGCATCTTTCCGACGCTCTGGATCGTGCTGCTCGGCCCGGCCGTGCTCATCCTCATGCGCCCGCGCGGCTAGTTGAGGGACCCCCGCGAAATCAAGGCAAAGCCTCTGATTTCGTGGGGATTTTGACGGCACCTCTCCTCTCGTTGTCGTCGGTGCTGGTGCCGACGGTCAACGTGCTCGAGCTCGTCGCCCGCAGCGTGATCGTCTACGTGGCGCTGCTGGTCGCGCTGCGCGTGTTCGGCAAGCGCGAGGTCGGCCAGTTCACGATCTACGACCTCGTGTTCGTGCTCCTGGTCGCCAACGCGCTGCAGCCGGCGATGACAGGCCCGGACACATCGCTGGTCGGTGGGCTGGTGCTGATTGGTTCGCTCGTGTTCGCCAACTTCGTCGTCGGCCGGCTGGACCAGGTGCCGATGATCCACCGCCTGTTCACGCCGGCGCCGGCCGTGATCATCCGCAACGGCGCCTACATAGACGCCACGCTGAAGCATGAAGGCGTGACGGAGGACGAGGTCGAGATGGCGATCCGCGAGCACGGCCTGAGCGGCTCGAAAGAGGTGAAGCTGGCGGTGCTCGAAGCCGACGGAACGATCTCGGTCGTGCCCAAGGACGGAGGGACGCACAAACCCAAGCACCGCGTGCGATTCCTAAAGCGCATCTAGGAAGTCCAGCGCCGCGCGTTTGAACTCCCGCGCCACGACGGCGCTCAGGTGGTCGCGCCCGGGGATGGTCACGAGCCGCGCGGTAGGCACGAGCTCGACCAGCTCCGGCGCTCCGCGCGCGATGGCGTCATCGCCGCCGACGACGACGAGGATCGGCGTGGCGATGCGCGCGAGCTGTGCCGGATCCGCGTTGGGCTTCAGTCCCCGGATGCACGCGGCGAGGGCCCGTATGTCGTTGGTCGGCCGGTCCGAAGCGAAGCGGTAGAACGTCTGCGCCACGGGGTCGTCGGTCGGTTCGCCCGCGAGAAACGCGCGCGCGATGGCGTCGGACCTGTCGATCGCGCCGGCCGTGCCGATGCCGCCGAGCACCGCGCGGCTCACGCGCTGCGGGTTATCCATGACCACCTGCAGGCCGATGCGCGCGCCCATCGAGTAGCCGAGGTACGCGGCCTCCGGCACCTCGAGGTGGTCGAGCAGGCGCGTGACGTCCGCGGCCATGATGTCGGTCCGATAGGCCTCTGGGTCATGCGGCTTGTCGCTGTGGCCGTGGCCTCGGCAGTCGAGGCCGATGACCCTGAAGCCGGCGCCGGTCAACGTCTCCTGCCAGCGCGTGCCCACCCAGTTGAGCCGGTAGTCGGAGGCGAAACCGTGGACGAGGACGATGGGCCTGCCGCTTTCGGGCCCGTGAACCTCGTAGTGCAGACGCACGCCATCGCTGTCGAAATCCATTACTCGACGCTTAACCTAGTGCATCCATGAAAGGACGCCGCGCGGTGCACGAGCGCAGCGGCAGCGTGCTCGCCGAAGAGCTGGAGACGCCGCGCACGATGTTCGGCCGCGGCCTCGGCCTGATGTTTCGCAAGACGCTTGGCCCCGGGCGCGGTATGTGGATCAACCCGTGCAGCGGCATCCACATGATGTTCATGAACTTTCCGATCGACGCGGTCTTCCTCGACCGCGGCGAGCGGGTGAAGAAGGTCTACAGGAAGCTGCCGCGGTGGTACGGGGTGGTCTGGTGGGAGATCGGCGCGCGCAGCGTGCTGGAGCTGCCGCCGGGGTCGACGGACGGCATCGACCTTCAGCGCGGCGACCAGATCGTCATCCAGTAGGTTCGGAGTCGGTCAGCTCCTGTCGCCAGGCGGCCATCAGGTGCCGGCCGGCCTCGTCGATCCGGCCCTGGCGAACCATGGCGATGCACAGAAACAGGTACGTCGGCGTCTCGACGGGTGGTGATTTCAGCAGAAGGGAGAAAGCGCGTTCCACGCCGGCCCAGTCTCTGGCTTCGAACCTCGCAACGCCCTCCTGACTTTGGGGCGTGGCCCTGATCGGTACGGCCTGACGCAGCGCCCAATCGCAGGCGTCGGCTGCCTCGCTGAACCGGCGCTGGTTCCAACAGGCAATCGCGGCGGCGAGCCATGTCAGAGATGCATTCGGGGTCAACTGCGCTGCCTGCCAAAAGTGCGCTTCAGCCTGCGACCAGAGATTTGCCTGCCCCAATTTCAGGCCCTCTCGGATGAGTCTTGCGGATTCGCGCTCACGGTCGTCGACCGTCATGTCGCAAATTGTGAGTCGCCGTCCGGAGATGTTAAGGAGACCTTGACCGGCCCCCATATGCTCGAGCCGTGCACGTCCTCGACTTTCTTCTGCCGCCAAGATGCGGCGGCTGTCGCGCCGTCGGTGCGTGGCTCTGCGGCGGCTGCCGCGCCAAGATCCGCCATCTCGAAGAGCCGCTCTGCCGGAGGTGCGGGGTGGAGATGGAGACGCCGCGCCGCGAGTGCGGGTGCCGCGCGCGGCTCACGTCGCTGACGCGACTGCGTTCCGCCGTCGCCTACGAGGGTCCGGTGGAGCTTGCCGTCCAGCGCTTCAAGTACCAGGGCTGGCGCAAGCTCGCCCGCCCGCTGGCGCAGCTCGTCGCGGAACGGCTGGCGATCGAAGGCGTGGCGGCGCGGTTGTTGGTCGCCGTCCCGCTGCACCCCGACCGCAAGAAGCAGCGTGGTTTCAATCAGGCGGAGCTGCTGGCGTCCGAGCTTCGCAAGCGGATGCAGCTCGAGGCGCCGGTTGGAGAACTGATACGTACGCGTCCGACACCGCCGCAGGTCGGGCGCGACCGCCTGCGCAGGTTTGAGAACGTGCGCGACGCATTCGCCTGGCGCGGACCACCGCTGAACGCCCAATCGATCCTGCTCATCGACGACGTGGCGACCACGGGCGCCACTCTGGACGCCTGCGCAAGGGCATTGCGCGAGGCGGGCTCTGGGCCTGTAACAGGGGTCAGTGTCGCGCGCGTGAATGTATAGTTGGCGGTCGGTTTCGAACTCAAATCAGGTTTGCGGAGGCTAGCCGTATGGCAGTCCGGATCCCGGGTATCAACATCGATGAGTACTACCAGCAGCTAGGGCCGATCGAGCCGCTGATCCGCGACGACCGCGTGACCGAGATCATGGTCAACGGCAACGACCACGTCTACGTCGAGATGGCCGGCAAGGTCGTCCTCACCAACATCAAGTTCGTCGACGAGGACCAGCTGCTGAACGTCATCCAGTTCATCGTCCGCACTGTCGGCCGCCGCATCGACGAGCGCTCGCCGCTGTGTGACGCGCGACTGGCCGACGGCTCACGTGTGAACGCGGTCATCCGGCCGCTCGCGCTGAACGGCCCGCTGCTCACGATCCGCAAGTTCTCCCGCGACCCATACCAGGTCGAAGACCTGATCCGGTTCGGCACGTGCAACG
Organism: Candidatus Dormiibacterota bacterium; assembly: GCA_035689485.1. Taxonomy (GTDB): domain Bacteria; phylum Chloroflexota; class Dormibacteria; order Dormibacterales; family Dormibacteraceae; genus 40CM-4-65-16. The sequence continues at coordinate 37,230 of DASSLL010000010.1, forward strand.
AGGCCGGTTTCGGATTTCTCAAGGCGGCCGTCCTGTCGAAGGCGAACATCATCGTGTCGGGCGGCACGGGCACCGGTAAGACGACGTTCCTCAACGTACTCTCGGGCTTCATCCCGGTCGAGGACCGCATCGTCACCATCGAGGACGCGGCGGAACTGCAGCTCCACCAGGAGCACGTGTGCCGCCTCGAGACCCGGCCGAAGGACATCAACGGCGAAGGCGAGATCACCATCCAGCGCCTGGTCATCAACTCGCTGCGTATGCGACCGGAGCGCATCGTCGTCGGTGAGTGCCGTGGCGGTGAGGCGCTCGACATGTTGCAGGCCATGAACACCGGCCACGACGGATCCATGACGACGCTGCACGCCAACAGCCCGCGCGACGCGCTGGCCCGTCTCGAGACGCTCGTCCTCATGGCCGGCGTCGACCTGCCCGTCCGGGCCATCCGTCAGCAGGTCGCCGGCGCCATCAACCTGGTCATTCAGCTGAGCCGGTTGCGTGACGGCTCGCGCAAGGTGACCAGCATCACCGAGATCGTGGGCATGGAGCAGGACGTGATCACCATGCAGGACATCTTCGTCATGGAGCAGCGCGGCGCGACGCCGGACGGCAAGGTCATCGCCGACTTCCGGCCGACCGGCATCCGGCCCAAGATCCTCGACAAGATGTTCTCGCAGGGCATCCCGCTGCCGAAGGAGATCACGACCCTTTTCCCGCCACCGCCGGGATACAAGCCCTCGACGAAGTAAAGGGCTCGCGGACTCCTAGACAGGCCCATCCCGGCCGCTTATAGTCGGGATTGTGAAGGTCGTCCTGCACGACCGTACCAACGGTCTGGGGCAGGAGGTGCGCGATACGGTCCAGCGGAAGCTGACGCGTCTGGAACGCCACTTCGGCAAGGTCCTCGAGGCCGAGGTCGAGTTCTCGGAAAAGCACCGCAGTAGCGATCTGACGTGGTTCGTGTGCCGGATTCATCTCCACCTCGACGGCCGCCGGGCCCCCGTCCTCCACTCGATGGAGCGCGGAGCCGACCCGCAGACCGCGCTCGATCTCGCCATGGACAAGATCGACCGCCAGGTCGTCGCCTTCAAGGAGAAGGTCACGCACCGCAGGCAAGCGTCCTCGCCGGTCCGCGTGCCGCCGGCGCCCGTCACCGCCGCGAGGCCGGCCGAGCCCGAACGGATGCGCTTGAAGGTGCGGCCGATGTCTGTGGGCGAGGCTTCGGCGGAGCTCATGGCCGACAGCCAGCCGTTCCTCGTCTATCTGGACGAGGACTCGGGCGAGCTCCAGATCATGGTCAGGCGTGCCGACGGCTCTCTCGCCGTGATCGAGCCGGTCGTTCCGTAAGTCCCCACGAAGCGTGAGCCTTCGGCTGTCGCTTCGCGGGGGCCCCTGTTGGTAGCCGGATTCGAACTCGCTCCGGCCGGGTAACCTCTAGTACAGACCGATGGTCGTCCTAACCAAGCTTCTCGATCCGAACGAGCGCGAGGTCAAGCGCCACCTCGCCGTGGCCGCCGCCGTCAACGGCCTGGAGCCGGAG
>DASSLL010000011.1:0-14461 GCA_035689485.1 Candidatus Dormiibacterota bacterium
ACCGCCATCGAGCTGTAATCGCCCCAGCGGCTGAGGTTGGTGGTCTGGGAGCCCGCTCCGTCGATGACCGAGACCTCGCCCTGCCCTACGGATTGCCGAATTTCCGTGAAAGGCTCGCCGTCAAGCTCGATTTGGGGTCAAGCGAGGCGTTCCACGAGCACGCGCATGACCGCGAGTCCGACCTCTGGGCGCTCCCGAAGCACGCTTTCGAACTCGCGGCGGCCGAGCGGGATGGTGCGGACATCGCCCGCGGCAACCAGCGAGGCGATCCGCGGCGCCTGCGTTATGACCGACATCTCGCCGATCACATCTCCGGCGCAGCGCCGCGCAACTTCGCGTTCGTCGCCCTCCCGACCCTGCACGACGCGGACAGTCCCCTCGACCACGACGAACAGCTCCTCTCCGAGCTCTCCTTCGCCGCCGATGACCTCTCCATCCTTGTAGCTGCGTACCTGGGTCACGTGCGCAATGCGGTCGAGGTCGAGCGGTGAGAGGCGGGCGAACAGCGGAACCCTGCGAAGGAACAAGACACGCTCGACGTTCGAGAGCCGTGCGCCTGGAAGCGGGATCGGGCCGCCCTGGCGCCTGACCCGCGCCAGTTCCGCGCACTCACGGATGAAGGTCTCGCGGTCCCGTAATGCGCCCGCCAGCCCGTCGCCGTTGCCGTTTGGTGCACGGCTCGGCCTCTCCCACAACGTCAGCAGCGGCCGGACGAGCGCCGGTTCACCTGCAGCCTCGATCGTTTCCATGGCGGCGGCCACCTGGTCAAGGCTCCCGTCGAGGCCATCGATGGCCCTTGCGATCAGGTCACGCCGGCTCTCCAGGAGCGACATGGCGAGCAACGCGGATCTTGCGGTGCGGCGACCGCGATCCGTGATCGCCTCTCTGAGCAAAGCGGACGCGTCGTCGTCGCCGTTCACGCCGGCGGCAAGGTCTCGGTCGGCGGCAGCCCGATCCGCTGTCGAACGGACGAAGGCTCGAATCCGGTCGCGGCCTGGCTCGATGTCCATACGCGCGAGCGCCTGCAGGGCGGCTGCTTCCGTGCGCGGGTCGCCGAGCAGGCCCAGGAGATCGTCGGTCGCTTCGTCTCGGCGCTCCGCGGCCTTGGAATCGGCCTCGTCCCAGCTGAGGAACAGCGGTTGCCGGAAGTGCCATGGCTCGAACACCTGCGGCCGGCCTTCAGCGAGCGCATCACCAAGGGCACCGGCATACGACCGACGGATGGCGACCGTCGCACCGATCGCCAGCAATGCAGCAGCGAGACCCACCCAGACGAACTGGCGTGACGTCACCGTTTGCTGCCCGATGATCGCCAGCCCACCCGCGATCATGGTCCCCACCTGCGTGGGCCCGCCGTTCAGGAATGCGCGTATCTGGTCACGCCGGCGATCGGTGACGACGTTCGTCAGAGCCTCCCAGCCCGGTGAGGCCACGCCCTGAAGCCACGTGCAAAGCACGAAACGCAGCCCCACCAGGATCACGAACCCGGAAGCGATGACCAGAACGCCAAAGGCAGCGGCGTAGAGGCCCGCCAGAACCACGACCATGATCGGGACGCCGCGCCAGGCGAAAAGGCGATTGGTGACCAGGCTCGTCGTGAGAAACGCGGCCACCGTCGTCGCCGCCCAGAACAGTCCGAAGAACCCGGCGAGGTCGTCCGCCTTCGGGAACTGCCCGCTCGACGCTCGCGCATAGGGGAGATAGAGAAGGTAGAAGCAGATGGAGAACAGAACTGCCGCGATCGACATCCAGACGAGCAGCCGAGACCGGCGGACGAAGTCGAAAGTGGCTCCCACGTCGCGGAGAGCGGAGGAGCGCTTGAGTGCCGCGCGGCGGAGCGGTGCGGGCGCAGCCGGCCCCTGGACGACGCGTGAGACGAGGAAGACCGCGCCCAAACCGCCGGCCCAGAGGATCAGAAGATTCTCGGCGCCGACGACATGGGCCAGCGTTGGCGTCAACGCCCCGCCGATCACCGACCCGAATATGCCGCCCGCCGCGAAGACAGGAAACAGGCGCTTCGCCTGGCGGGTGTCGACCACGGCTCCCGCGGTTCCCCAGACGAAGATGCCGAGCACGAGCCCGGCGACCACGCCCGTTACCGCGAGCACGAAGTAGATCCAGCCGAATCCCATCTGGATCACAGCCCTCTCGCCCAGCACGGCTACGGCCAGTGCCAGCGGCGCCGAGAGGTAGAAGCGACGGCGTCCGACCCTCGCCAGAGCTCCGGTCAGGACGATCATGGCCACGAACGACGAGGCTCCCTGGAGCAGATAGAGGAGCGGCAAAGCCTGCGGCCCGATGCGGTTGAAGAACAGCGCGTCAATTCCGCTCTGCCCAAGCGCATAGGAGGCCATCGCGATAGATGCGAGCGCGACCACGAGCGCCGTAGGCCGAACCTCTCCCTGCTCGATGCCGAGCAGCTGCGCCGGCCGCAACCTCGATCCCTCCCTATCCCTGGGGTTCCGCCGACCGCGGACCTCGCTTCGCCCGGTGGACGGCCATGGGAGTCGACACCCCCTTCAGGACCAGCTCACCCAGCGACTCGAAGACCACTCCGTCATGAGCTGTGCGGCGCGCGACCTCGTCGCTGACCACGACGTGTCCCGCCGGTGCGTACGCCGCGAGCCTGGCGGCCAGGTTCACGGTCATCCCGTAGACGTCGCCGTCCTGGAATATGACCGGCCCCGCATGGATCCCTATGTGCACGGGCGGCAGTCCCGAGTCAGGCACGCACTCCACCATGTCCAGTCCCGAGAGGACTGCCGCGACCGGCTCTCGGAAATGGAACATGCCGCCGTCGCCCAACCATCGAATCGGCCTCCCGCCGTGGCGACGCGACACCTCCTCGACCACGGGCGTCAGCCTCGCGGCGAGCTGTGCGGCCACCTCATCACCCCGTTCCTCGATGACACGCGTGTAGCCACTCAAGTCGACGAAGCAGATCGCATGCGGACTCGGCATCGTCTGGTGAAGGCCTGCACGCTCCAGGGCAAGTTCGGCGTGGGCGATGCGGTGCTCGATCCAGACGTGCTCTCGTTGCGAGCGGTAGATGTCGAGGATGACTTTCTCGAGCGCCGTGACGTCCATGAACTTCGCCCCGCTGTCGAGGAGCTGTTGTTCGGTCCAGCCGGTCCGCCTCAGCGGCTGCTCGATCTCCGTCTCGTAGAGCTCGGATTCGGCCCTGGCGATCCGCCGAAGGCCGACTGCATACACGCGCAGGATGCCAAGGATCGCCGCCGCATGAACGCCGGCCGACATCAGCTCGTGGACCAGCTTCACGAGGTGGGCGTCGCCGGCCCTGGCCAGATCACCCGGCTTGGGTGGGGCGAACCCAAGGGCCTGGTAGATCGCGCGGAGCATGGCGAGGGGAAGGCGATGCTCGGCGCAGAGCTCTGAATATGTCGAATCGGTGCGTTCCACCCGGGTCGCGACTGACGCCTCGAGCCACGATTCGGAAAGCTGTCCCGCGCGGACCAATTCGAGCACTCTCTCGACGGAGAAGCCGGCGTCTTCCCAGGTTCGAAAGAACTCGACGCGTCGAGCATCCAGGGCGCTGAACGGCTCGACCGCGCTCCTGGGTTGGAGGGCACCGAGCTCGATCAGACGCCGGACATAAGCCGTGTCGACGTCGGCGTCGACCGCCAGCTCGTCAACCGACAGCGTCTCGTGCACCATGGACGCGACCTGTCGCTCGGTGCGGCTGTCAGGCCGGCTTGGGGCCTGCTCCGGCAACGCGTCGCGGCCCGATCTCCAGCGCGTGGTGGATCGTCGTCACAACCCAGACCGCCACGACCGAGACGGTCGCCCAGATCAGCAGCGACAGATCGTTGATGAAAAGGTCCGCGAACATCAACGCAAAGGCCAACGCGCCGAGAGCCGCCGCGATGATGAAGAAGGGGTTCCAGATCGGGGCCGGGCCCCGCATTCTCCCCTCTCGCATCGCCGAGAACATCCACGCCGGACCGCCGCCGACCACGCACGCCGCGAAGCCGAAGACGAAGAGGGCGACGACGCCCGCACGAGCATCACCGATGAGGGGCCATGCCCAGGCGCTTACCAGCGAACCCGTGACCGCCACGCCTGCCGCGACCAGAATGGTTGCGACACCATCTCGCCAACTCAGTCCCATCGTCAGGAACCTCCTGTCGGCTCTCTCATGCACAGAAGAACGGCGCTGCGGCTGCCGACTCTGCCCCAGGCTCGCACCATGCGCTCACGGGGGAGGGCCCAGGTAGGGCCAATAGCCCTGGAAGACCCGGGACCAAAGCCCTTCCCGGGGTCGCGAAACCTAATCTATGGGGATGAATTTCGAGGCCGAGGCTGTGCGCAGAGTCGAGGGCGCAAACCTGGCGGAGCTGGCCGCGGTCAGCGTGAGCGATGTCGAGGCGCAGATGGACCGGCTCCTCGACGCCGACATCGACTCGTCGTCTCTGTACCGGCGGTGGGAGCGGCAGCAGTGGGCGGTCTCCGATCTGAGCTTCACCAAGGACATCGCCGACTGGGACACCCTCCCGCGCGGCGTGCGCAGCGCCATGCAGCACACCATGACGCTCTTCTTCATCGGCGAGCAGGCGGTCACCGACACGCTGGCGCCGCTGCTGCACGCGTCGCCACGTGAAGACGAGCGCATCTTTCTGGCGACGCAGATCGCGGACGAAGCCAGGCACACTGTCTTCTTCGAGCGGTTCTTCGATGAGGTGCTCGGAGTCGGTGGTGGGCTGCACGCGGCGCTGGACGCCGTCTCACCGGGTGCGACCGAGGGCTTTCGGAAGATCTTCGAGCACCAGCTGCGCGACGCGATGGACCTGGTTCGGCGCGAACCCACAAACGAGGTCGCGTGGGTGGAGGGGGTCGTCACCTACCACCTCATCATCGAGGGCTACCTCGCCGTCACCGGTCAGCGCAGCCTGCTCCGGACTCTGCGTCGCGTCGGCCTCATGCCGGGCTTCGCGGCCGGGTTCACCGCGGTCGCACGCGACGAATCGCGCCACATCGGGTTTGGCGTGCTGGCCCTCCGCAGGCGCGTCGCCGAGCATGGGACGACGGCCGGAGTGATCACGGCCAAGGTCCAGGAGCTTCTCGAGCCGGCGGTGCGAACGGTCGTCGCACCCGACCGAAAGCTGGCGATCGAAGATCCGCGAGAGGTTCCGGAGCCGCTTCGCGTCAACGGCCTCGAGCTGCGCGACTTCGCCATCTCGTCGCTGGCGAAGCGCCTTCGCTCTTCCGGCGTGCCCGCCGCCGACGTGGAGCAGATACGCTCACGGGCCGGCGGTCTGTACGAACAGTCGTGGGCGGAGTACGAGCGGACCCACGGCGTGCGTCATCCCGTCCGCTACTTCCAGGAAGGGCTGGTCACGGCGCCGGCCTGAACGCGCCTACGCCGGCGCGCGCACCCGGTCGCCCGGGATGAGCTCAAACGGTTCGGGCACGCGCGACGCATCCGGCGCCGGGCCGCCGACCCGCTTCCATCGATCGACCAGCACCAGCGCCGGCATTCTGGTCACCAGCGCGAGCGTCCCTCTGCGGTTCATGAAGGTGCCGTCGTCGAACACGGCGTCGCAACCGACGACGGCCACGTCGGCGTCCAGCGCCGTGAACGGCACCGCGATGGCGTGGATCCCGCCGGCTGTCAGGTTGGCCACTAGGACGTGGCCCTCGTCCCCGGCGTCCTCGACCACGACCTGGACGAGCAGCGGACTGGCATAGACCAGCGCGCGCTCCACCAGGGAGCTGTTGGAGATGGTGGCCACGCGCCGGCGCCTGAGCGTGCGCATGGCCGCACGCGCCACGCGTCTGCGCTCGGCGTCCGCGCGTCTGATGACGGCGCGGCTGTCTCCCGACTCCATCGCCTCCCTTACGGCTGCCGCGATCGCCGGCATCTCGGGGCGCAGCGCCGCCAGGCGCCCGCCAAGAGCCGGGCGATCCGGTGGCTCGGCCAGGGTCATGATCCCCAGGGCTTTTCTGGCCAGGTAGCCCGAGCCGTGGATTCGGTCCGCGCGAAGCGCCGCGATCCCGGCTTCGATCGCCCCGCGACGCGCGGCTAGCGAAGCATGTTGTTCCATTCGCGGATCTCGTGATGGGCAATCTGGCCGAGCTCGACAAAGGGATCGCCGCGAACGAACTCCTCCGCCGCCTCGCGCGTGGCCAGGACGGCCATGGTCGAGACCGGTCCACCCTTCGGCTCCACGAACGCGCCCGCCATCAACACCACGCCATCGGCGTGCAGCCGGCGTGTCCGTTCGAGGTGCCGGCGGAGCGCGTCCGGCGCCCTCGCCCACACGTCTTCCATGGACGAGAACGCGGTGGTGAAGAAGACGACGAAGTAGCTGGCTTGATTGAGGTCACGCATATGGGCATTAACGCACGACCGTCGCGACCGTCTGGCGCATCGGCTCGAGCTCCGTCTGGTAGATGTGGGCCGACTTCGCGCTCATGGTCAGCGCACCGATTCCGGCGCCCAGCTCACCGGCAACATGGGCCTGCAACGCCGCGAGCTCGACGAGGTTGGCGTAGCCCTTGGTCCCAAAGTCGACCGAATGGGCGTACACCTCGAGTCGAAGCCGTCCCCGGTCGAGCCAGAAGTCGAGCAGGCTGATGCACGGGACGTAAGATCGATCGGTCAGGGGTTGGAACGTGGTGATGGTCGCGTCGCGCGCCGAGGGGTTGGCGGCGAGACGGTCGATCACCCAGCGAACCTGGTCGAGGCCAGAGTGAGCGTAATCGTAAAGGCGCGAGGCGTAGCTGTCTGCATGGCCCAGAGCCTCCACCGGCGATCGGTCGACGAAGTTCGCGTGCATCCACGCCAGGCGTTCAGGATCGCCGTGCTGGGCGATGATCGGGTCATCCATCGCCGGTGCGTGGACGACCACGGTCGCCCGCATAATCTCGACGAGTGGCAGGCCCTCCCAGTCGCCGGCGACACCAAGTTCCAGGATCGCGGACGCGATTCGGATCCACGCCTCGCCCAGCGTGTCCGCTTCGATCCGAGTGCTAGCCGTAGATTCGTTCGGCAGGGTCCCTCAATCATGAGCGAGCCCCGCAGGCTGCCCAGGTGGGTGCCTTACTTCAATCTCGTGAGCAAGCCGCTGCTTGCCCTGGGCGTGCCCATGGGCCCTGACGTCCTGCTGACGGTGCGCGGCCGGAAGTCGGGGGTGCCGCGCACCACGCCGGTGACGATCTGTGAGTTTGGCGGACGTCGCGGCTTCATCAGCCCGTTCGGCGAGACCAACTGGGTGCGCAACCTCCGCGCCGCCGGGACGGCGACTGTCCACTGGGGCCGAAAGCGCGAGCCGATCCGGGCGGTGGAGCTGAGCCAGGACGAAGCCGTCCGATTCCTTCGCGAGGTCGTATGTCCGATCGCCGCGACCAACAAGTTCGGCGACTGGTTCGTGAGGAACGTCGACAAGGTCGACCTCGATCATCCGGAGGAGGCCGCGGTGGGCATGCCGGTGTTCGAGGTCTTCCCGGCCTGAGCGGCCCTGCCGGGTCGCCGCCGTTCGGGTTATGGTCGCCGTGTGGCGAGGTTCGTCAGGGTAGCCCACCGCCAGGGCTGGGAAGTCGAGATCGTGGGGACGGACGGCGCGACCGCGACTGCGACGCTCGGCTCCCGCCAGGAGGCGCTGGCCTACGCGATGACGCTCTCGCCCGACTGGATCGAGGTCGGCGACATCGAGGGCCTCGACACGCCGGACCAGCACCACGTCTGGACCATGCTCCGGCGACGAGACGACGGTTCGTACGCGCCCAGCCCGCTCAGATGGCAGCCTAAGAATTCCGTCTGATGCACCCGATCCTCGAAGGTCTCTTTCGCCAGCATCGGGACGCCGAAGCGATGCTCGCCGACCTCGAAGCGGCCGTCGGCCGCGTGAGGAGCGGCGCAGCAGGCCAGCCTGATGTCGTCGCCGAGCTGGCACGGTTGCGTCATGAGATCCAGGGCGAGGTGCTCAGCCACTTTCGCGAGGAGGAGCTGGCGCTCTTCGTCGTCCTCGGCCGGCACGTCGACGCCGCCGGCGGCCCGATAGCGATGCTGATGGAAGAGCACGGCCAGTTCCGCCAGCTCGAGCTCGAGTTCGAAGAGGCTCTGGCCGCGATCGAAGCCCGCTATCCGGACGGCTGGCCCGAGAGGCTGTGCGAGGCCGGCGACGCCATCGGCCGTCTGCTGCCGCCACATATAGAAAAGGAAGACACGGTCCTCTTCCCGATGGCCGAGGCGCTCCTCGACGATTCGGAGTGGGCTGAGGTGGAGCGTCTCTGGCGAGACGCGGTGACCGCCGCGTCAGAGTTCAGCGCGTTCCGGTGAGGTTTGACTCCGCCGCGGCAGATGCCTTCATCCATTCGCACGTCGCCGAATGGATGCAAGAGCTGCGTGAGCTTTGCGCGATCCCGAGCGTTTCGGCTCGCCATGAGGCGATCGAGCCTTGCGCGGCGATGGTCGGCGAGATGCTCGAGCGCCGCGGCTTCCGGACCACGATCTCCAGCGTCCCCGGCGGGCATCCGGTCGTGATCGGGCACGCGACCGGGTCGGTCTCCGGCAGGACGATGCTCTTCTACAACCATTACGACGTCCAGCCGCCGGAGCCTCTCGGACCGTGGCAGTCGCCGCCGTTCGAGCTCACGGAGCGGGACGGCGCCGTGTACGCGCGCGGAGCGAAAGACGACAAGGGCGAGTTCGTCGCGCGCCTGGCGGCGATCGATGCGGTGCGTGCGGTGACGGGCGAATATCCATGCAGCCTGACCTGGCTTGCCGAGGGGGAGGAGGAAGTCGGGTCACCTCACCTACCCGACTGGTTTGCACAGCACGAGATGGGCCTGAAGGCCGACGCCGCAATCTGGGAGGAGGGCCAGATCTCTGAAGAGGGCAGGCCGGTGGTCCGCCTGGGCGCGCGCGGTCTCCTGTACGTCGAGCTGTCGGCCCACACGATCGCGCGTGACGCTCATTCGGGCTCGGCCAACCTGCTGCCCAACGCAGCGTGGCGGTTGGTCTGGGCGCTGAATTCGATCAAGGGTCCCGACGGCAAGATCCTCATCAAAGGCTTCTACGACGACGTGCGGTCGCCGAGCGCCCTCGAGGAATCGATGCTGGCGGTGCTGCCCGACACGGCGGCCGATTTCCGTCGCGAATTCGAGCTCGACCGTTTGCTGGACGGCGTGACGCACGTCGAGAGGGCGTACTTCACACCGACGGCCAACATCGCCGGCGTCGGCGCCGGCTATCAGGGCGAGGGCTCCAAGACCGTGATCCCGGCAGACGCCAAGGCCAAGATGGATTTTCGGCTCGTTCCGGATCAGGATCCTCTGGACATTCTTCGCAAGCTGCGCCGGCATCTGGCAGCGAGCGGTTTCGAGGACGTCAAGGTCGAGGTCCTCGGGGCCGAGCCACCCGGAGTCACCGACCCTTCAGCGCCGATCGTGCGCCTGACGGCGGAGGTGGCCGAAGAGGTTTACGGAAAGCCGGCGATCATCGTGCCGCTGACCGGCGGGACTACACCGATGTTCCTCTTCACCCGGCAGGGAGTCCCGGTGATCAACCCTGGGGTCGGTTGGGGCTCGCGGAACCGGGCTCACTCTCCGAATGAGTTCATGCGTCTGGGCGATTTCGAGAACGCCGCGCGGCACATCGCGCGGCTGCTGATCCGCTTCGCCGGCGACTGAAAGTCAGGACATAGGTCCCGAAGCGTGATGGCCGGTCTGCACTGGCCTGGCGGTGATGCCAGGCGCAGGCTGAGTGCGAGGAGGTGATAACGATGCGAAAACACACCGTCACATTGCTTTTCGTCGGCAGCCTGCTGGCGATCTTCGGCGGCCTGATCCTTGCCTTCGGGGCGATGTTCGCCGCTTACGCCAACGGAGCCCTGATCATGAACGGGCCAGACGTGGCCGGCATCCAGAGCACGTTCTTCGGCTGGAGCATGGTGGGGCTTGCGATCATCGGCACGCTGGCTATGGTCGGCGGCTCGATCGGACAGTTCGTCGCCTGGATCGGCGCGGTGATCAACACCGCCAGGCTCGAGGACAAGACGTGGTTCATCGTCCTGCTCGTGCTCGGTCTGCTGAGCTTTGGGCTGATCGCGATGATCGCGTACGTGGTCGCGGGCCCGGACGGAACCGTGACGCCCACGGTCCGCGCCGGCATGACGGGCAAGCCGCTGCCGGCGGTCTGATCTCCTGTCACGTGCGGCCGGGGTCGGCCCGACTCCGGCCTTCGTCTCGCCTAGGCCACGTTCGCCGCCTCGGTGATCTCCCGCCTTTCTCCGAACCGGCTGCCGCGCACCACCACCTGCTGGAAGATCAGGCCGCCGATCACGCCATACGCCACCATCGCCGTGATGACGATCGGACCGACCCAGGCGGTGTTGGTCGTCGTGGTCAGGAACTGCGAGACCCCCGAGAGCCAGCCCTGTGACGTCGTCTCGATGGCGAAGATCTGCGGGACGAGGTAAAACGCGACGGCCACCGCGAGGAGGACCGTCGAGACCCGATAGGTCTGCAGGTCGTCATCGGAGTCGTAGAGGAGCTTCACGTACAGGCTTGCGAAGAGGAGGGCGCCCGCGAGCGGGGCGGTCAGTGGCAGCGGGATCGTCATGTCGAGGTTCGGGAAGAGGAACACGAGGCTCAACGCGAACGTCGTGAGCACCATCCCATCGCGGACGAGCACATAGCTCAGCCACCAGACGTCGGCGCCAAACCGGAGCGAGAGCTTCCTGATCGTCCGGAACACGTAGGGGCGGGCGAGGTGAAGGATGACGGTGATCGCCCACAGCGAAGGCAGCATCGCGGCGATCGTCGATACGACCCACTGCCTGCCCCCCTGGATGATCGCGTTGACGATTGCGGTCGTGATCTGGTCGGGTGTCATCTTTTTCTACTCCTCACGCTCCGATGCGGCCCTGCCGCAGACGCAGCGCTTCGCTCTTGGTGGGAGCGCGAAGGTTGAAGACGAGGGCGACGATGCCCATCGCGGCGACGGCCACGATCGAGAACCAGCACAGGCCCAGGGCGACAGTCTGGTCCGTGTTGGTCGACAGCGCGCTGGCGACGCCCGCCCAGAACGGACCCCAGTCGACAGCGTTCAGCTGCACACCAAGGAGGGTCGGTACGAGGTACAGCGCGCTGCCGGCGCCGAGCAACGTCGAGACGAGCTTGAAAGCGCGCGGATCGTTGTCGGCGTCCGCCACCAGCTTGACCAGGAGCGCGCCAAACAGCGCCACCGTGGCAAGAGATCCCCCGATCGGCAGCGAGTCGGCGACGATCACGTCGGGGTACAGGAACATGAAGCTGAGGATCGCCGTCAACGCGATCATCACGTCGCGGAGTCCGACGTAGAGAACCCACCAGATGTCGGCTCCCAGGCGGAGGGAGAACTTGCGTGTCGTCCGGACCATATACGGCCGCGCGAGGTGCAGCGCCACGACGAGCATCCACAACAGCGGCAGCGCCGCCGCCATCGTGCCCTCGAGAAACTGCTCGCCGCCTACAAGAAAGGCGTTGATGATGGCTTGGGTCAACTGGTCAGGGGTCATACCGGCACCTTCCTTTTCACCTGCACGATCTGGCAGCTGGTGACGACATCGCAGCGAAGGCAGCGCCGCGCCTCGGCGCGAGCCGCGTTCTCCTCGAGCCCGAGAGACACCTCCGCGTAGCGGTTCTCTCGGTCGACGGTGGCGAGCTCGACGCTCGCGCGCTCGTTGCTGGCGAGATCGAGTTGAACTTCCAATGGGAGCGGAGGTGATGCGCGCCGCCAGGCCGGAACGTACCGTGCGGCGGGCAGCCCCCGCAGGTGGCGATCGATTGCCCAAGCCGCACGCTGCCCCTGCGCAACTCCCTCGATGACACTCTTGGGACCTGTGGCGACGTCGCCGGCGGCGAACACACCCGGTTGCGCCGTCATCAGCGATTCGGGGTCGGTGAGCAGCCCTCCCCAGTCGCCGAACTGGATGCTCGAGCCCTCGGGCAGGATCGACGGGTCGGGAGCTTCTCCGACCGCGACCATCAGCGTCCGGGCGTTGATCGTGAACGTGCTGCCGGGAATCGGGGCGACCTTGCTTCTGCCGTCGTCGGTGCGGCCGACGACCTGCAGTCGCTGGCACCGCACCTCGGTCATCGCGCCACGGCGGCCGACGATCTCGACCGGCATCACGAGCTCGTCGATCACCACTCCCTCGTGCTCGGCCGCGCGGACCTCCTCGTGCTGTGCGGGCATGTCGCCTTTAGTGCGCCGGTAAAGCACGCGCACCCTGCTCGCGCCGGCGCGCCAGGCAGACCGTGCGGCGTCCATCGCGGTCGAGCCCCCGCCGACGACCACCGCGTCGCCGCTGAGCGGGACGTTCTCACCCAGGTTGACCTTCTTGAGGAAGAGCGTCGCCGGCCACACGCCGTGGAGCTCTTCGCCCGGGATGCCGAGGGGCTGGCTCTTCATCGCGCCCGTCGCGAGAAGCACCGCGTCGTAGCCCTGGGCCTTGAGGTCGTCGAGGCCGATGTCGCGGCCGAGCGCGGTGTTGAGCTTGAGCTCGACTCCCAGCCCGAGGATGCGGTCGATCTCGGCCTGCAGGACTTGCTTCGACAGCCGGTACTCCGGAATCCCGATCGCCATCATTCCGCCCGCGACGGGCATCGCTTCGACGACGGTGACGCTGTATCCGCTCCGCACCAGCTGGTAGGCCGCGCTGAGCCCGGTCGGTCCCGCGCCGACGATGGCGACCTTCTCCTTGCGGCGCCGCTCGGGTGGTGGCGGCGTGGGATACCCCTCCATGCCGTGGTCGGCCGCGTATCGCTTCAGCTCGCGGATCGCGATCGGCTCGTCCATGACGCCACGCCGGCATGCCGTCTCGCAGGGCGCGGTGCACACGCGACCGCACACCGACGGGAAGGGGTTGTACTCGGCGGCCACGGCGAGCGCGTCCGCGTAGCGGCCCTCACCGACGAGCGCCACATACCGTCCGGCGTCGGTGCCGACGGGACAGGCTTCCTGGCAGGGAGCAAAGAGCTTTTCCGACCCGTCGTCACCGTTCCAGGTGCGCCAGACCTGCCACGGCTCGCTGCGCCGCCCGGGCGACCATCTCGTCAGGTCACCCCAGGGGTCGGTGTGGGTCTCTTTCAGGGACTCGGTCGTATAGGCGGAAAGGGGCGTCCACCCCTCGTCCGGCCCAGGTCCATGGTGGATCGGGCCCTGCTGCGCCGCGAGCTGCGGAACGCCCTCCACGGCGCTGACCGTGATCACGGCGGTGGGGCACTCGGTCGCGCAGAGCTGGCATCCGATGCAGGTGCCCGACTGGACTGGAAATTCCATCATCCACCGCTTCGACGAGCCACCGTTCGCACCGGCTTCGACGCCCGACTCGATCGTGGGCTCGAGAGTGCGGGTCATGTCGAGCGCTTGCACCGGACAGACGTCCATGCAGACGCCGCAATTCAGGCAGTTGGTCCGGTCGATCTCGAACTGGTATCCCAAGGTTGGCGACCACGGTGAAGCCCCACGGCCTGTCGAAATAGGGTCCAACGGCCCTGCCGCGTAAGGACTTTCCGCCCCAGGCTTCTACGCAGTTGGCGCAGTGGCACCGGCAAACGGACTCCGACCTGTAGAGAGGTATGTAGCGGTGGCCGAACAGAAATCACCGACGAGGCTGGTCCTGGTGGACGACCACATGGTGCTCCGCGACGGCCTCCGCCGGATCTTCGAGCGGGAACCGGACCTGGAGGTGGTGGGCGAAGCCGAAGACGGAGCTCGGGCGTTGGTGCTCGTCGCGCAAGTTCGCCCGGACGTGGTGCTGATGGACGTCCGGATGCCCGGCATGGACGGCATCGAGGCGACTCGGCGTCTCAGGTCACTGCACCCTCGCGTACGGGTCCTGGTGCTGTCGGCCTATCCGGAGTTCACGCGGGATGCGCTGCAGGCCGGCGCGGCGGGCTACCTCCTCAAAAGCGCGTCGACGCAACAGCTGGTGGCGGCTGTCCGCTCAGTTGCGCTGGGCTCGCTCGCCGTCCAGATGGACCTGCTGGGGGCCGTTCCGTGGAGTCCACGCCAACCGGGTGGAGGCGCCGGCTCGCTCAGCGAGCGAGAACGGGAGACGTTGCGACTGCTGGGGCGGGGACTTACCAACCGCGCCATCGCTCAGGCCATGGGGATAGCTCCACGGACGGCGGACCAGCACGTCCACAACATCCTCCTCAAGATCAAGGCGCGCTCACGTGCGGAAGCGGTCCGTTACGGCATAGACCGCGAGCTCATCTCGTAGAGACGACGTCACGCGATCTCGGCAGCGGCCGGAAGCCGAGATGATCGGCCAGGGCCAGCGCGTCCGCCACTGAGTCGGCGGACCGCTGGAGCACCTCGCGGTCCTGCCTGGAGTAGGACCCACCGCCTCGTTTGCCGCCGAGCAGCAGATGGCCGAGCAGCCGGTCCTCGTATCGCAGCGGCACGTCGATGCCTCCGTCACCCTTGATCGAGCCCCGGCTGTAGAGCGGA
>DASSLL010000012.1:0-7447 GCA_035689485.1 Candidatus Dormiibacterota bacterium
CGTCCTCTCAGACCAGCTACCCGTCATCGCCTCGGTAGGCCGTTACCCCACCGACTAGCTGATAGGCCGCGGGCCCACCCCATCGTGCATTGCTGCTTTCTTCACCGGCCATGCGACCGGTGACGACATGCGGTATTAGCAGCGGTTTCCCGCTGTTATCCCCCGCGATAGGAAAGGTTGCCCACGTGTTACTCACCCGTTCGCCGCTAGGAACCCATCTCCCTTGCGGGAAATGAGCCCTCGCTCGACTTGCATGTGTTATGCGCGCCGCCAGCGTTAACCCTGAGCCAGGATCAAACTCTCCGTCCAAAAACGGAGGACCCAGAGCCTTCGCCCTGAGTCGTATTTCAGACTCTCAGAGTCTTTCCCACTCTTCAGTTGTCAAGGTGCTGGCTCCTACCGGCCGAATTCGTTTTGTACCCCTTCGCAGGGCGCACGAAACCTGTTCGGTGGAGGAACCCGTGAATGATACCCGCGCCCGGCGCGAGATTGCAAGGCGGGTGGTTAAGGCCGGCCGGAGAGCCTCCTAGAACGCCCGCCGGCCGGCCATCGCCCGGGCCAGGGTCAGCTCGTCCGCGTACTCCAGGTCGCCGCCCACGGGCAGGCCGTGCGCCGGCCGCGTCACCCGGGCTCCCAGCGCCGCCAGCGCGCGCTGGAGGAAGACCGCCGTCGCCTCGCCCTCGATGTCCGCGTCGGTGGCCACGATGACCTCGCCGATGCCCTCGTCGCGGACCCGGTCGAGCAGCTGCTGGACATGGATCTGCTCGGGCCCGATGCCGTCGATCGGCGAGATCACGCCGTGGAGGACGAAGTACAGCCCGGAGAACTCCGCCGTCCGCTCGATGGCCAGGACGTCGAAGGCCGACTCCACCACGCACAGCACGGAGCCGTCCCGGCGGGGCGACGCGCAGATCGCGCACAGCGGCCCCTCGGCGATGTTGTAGCAGCGCTCGCAATAGCCGATCCGGGCCTTCACCTCCTCGATCGCGGAGGCCAGCGCGTCCGCCCGCACCCGGTCGACGCGCAGCAGGTGAAAGGCCAGGCGCTGCGCCGTCTTCGGCCCGATCCCCGGCAGACGGGACAGCTCCTGGATGAGCCGCTCCAGCGGTTCCGGCAGCTGAGGCATTCAGTAAGTCGCAACCTGGCCGAGCTTGCTCGCCATTGGGGATGCCTAGATTAAGCCGGGCGGCAACCCCAGGCCGGCCGTCAGGGCGGACACCTTCTCCGACGCCATCCGCTTCGACCGCTCGAGCGCCTCGTTGACCGCGGCCACGACCAGGTCCTGCAGCATCTCCGCGTCGCCGGTCGCCTCGGGGTCGATGCGCACGGACACGATCTTCTGCCCGCCGGTGACCACGACGGTCACGGCGCCGCCGCCCGCCGAAGCCTCGACGGTCTCGTTCTCGAGCTCTTTCTGGAGCTTCTCCATGCGGCTCTGCAGCTGCTGGGCCTGCCGCAGCATCTTCAGCGGGTCTTTCATTCGGAAACCTCTTTCACGCGCGTCACGCGTCCGTCGAATCTCCTCACGATCTCGCGCACGAAGGGGTCATCCTCCGGGCTGGCGGGACGGGTCGCGGTCTTCGGCGCGTCGTTCTCGCGCAGTCGAAAGTCGATCTTCACGCCCTCGCCCAGCCACGCACGTACGTGCGGCATCAGCTGGGCCGACTGCTCCTGCGCCTTTTTGTGGTGGAAGCCGTACTTGAACCACAGCACCAGCACGGAGCCATCGACCTCCGGCTGCGCGTCGAGGTACACCGCCCGCACCGTCCGATTCAGTTTCTCGAGGACCTCAGCCCACCCCGTCACCTCTCCCTTGAGGGGAGGCCGCCCCACTTCGTGGGACGGAGGGGGCGAGGGTGCGGGATCGGCAGCAGCCGGGGCACTAGCCGGCGTGCCTTCGGATTCCACGGCCAGCCGCGCCAGCGTCGCCTCGACCAGGAACCGCGGCTCCGCGTGCCGCCGCACCTCGCCGTCGAGGTGCAGCAGCGCGTCGAGCGCCGACGACAACCGCCTCGCCGTCGCCTGGTCGTGCCTGGTCAGCGCCGCCACCAAGCGGTCGCGACACCCCTCCATCAATCCCCGCACGACCTGCCGCAGCTCCGCCCCCGCCGCATACACGCGGTTCAGCTCGTCCAGCGCCTCTGACGCCCGTCCGCCCAACACATGGTCGAGCAGCGACTCCAGCAAGCGCGGGTCGGCGATGCCCAGGAGAGACCGCGCCGCATCCAGCGAGATCGGCCCCGAAGCCAATGGGACCAGCTGATCCAGCAGACCCACCGCGTCCCGCATGGACCCCTGCGCCGTGCGCGCGATCAGCAGCATCGCGTCCGGCTCGACGACCACCTTCTCCGCCTTGGCGATGTGAGCAAGACGGGCGACGATCTGCTCTTCGCTGTGCCTGCGGAAAACGAAATGCTGGCAGCGACCGATGACCGTCAGCGGCATCTTCTGCGCGTCCGTCGTGCACATCACGAACACGGCGTGCGGCGGCGGCTCCTCGAGTGTCTTCAGCAGCGCGTTGAAGGCGTCGCCGGTCAGCCCATGCGCCTCGTCGATGATGTAGACCTTGTAAGGTCCGCGCGCCGGCGCGAGGTTCACCTTCTCTCGCAGGTCGCGCACGTCATCGATGCCGCGGTTGGACGCGGCGTCGATCTCGATCAGGTCGAGCGAAGTGCCGGACATGACCTCCAGGCACGAATCGCACTTGTTGCACGGCTCCGCCGACGTGCGCGCGCGCCCGGTGCAGTTCAGTGCCTTGGCCAGCAACCGGGCGGCAGACGTCTTGCCCGTGCCTCGCGAGCCGCTGAACAGATACGCGTGGGATACGCGGCCGGAGACGACCGCGCCCTGCAGCGCGCGCGATGTCGCGTCCTGGCCGACCAGGTCGGCGAACGTCTGCGACCGGTACTTGCGATAGAGCGATGTGTACTCAGGCATAAGACCCCGCGAAATCGCAGCCTACGGCTTAATTTCGCGGGGACCCCCTTTTCGTTTCTTGTTCATCCGCATCTCAAGAAGTGGCCGCGCACCCTCGCCTCGATCGAAGACCCCCAGGCCGGCAGCGCGGTTCGCGGCTCGGGCCAGGATGGCTGCGGCACCCCCGGGAACTCTCCTTACCGCTGCTTCCTTCCGGACCTGACGGGGTTCGGAGACCCGAGCTGCGCAGGTCCCGACCTTCAACGCCGTTTGCCGCGGCCAGTTCTGAGAACCCAGACCTCAGCGATGGAATTCGGTCCGGCTAAGGCGGATTGCCGGTGCAGGGTACCGCCAGCACCCCACTTAGCGCGACCAAAGGAGAGTTTACCCGGGCTCGGCCACGCCGGCCGGACGCCTTGACGCCGCCCATCCGAGATGCACGAAGGTCGCCAGGGTCGCGATCGGAATCACGATCTCCGCCGCGTCCAACCAGAGTCCGGCGTCCTGTTTCAATCCGCGCAGCAGGCACACGCCGCCGACGAGGACGAGGATCAACGTCGTCGACACCTGGCCGGTCAGCGTGTGCCGAAGGTCGGGCTTGCGGCCGGCGACGATGAGCAACCCTCCGGCGACCGCGGGCACGAGGTAGCGCGCGATGACGACCAGGGCCAGCCACAGCGGGATGAAGCCGCCCAGCGCCAGCCCGATGCACAGCGCGCCCAGGAACACCCCGTCCACGACCGGGTCGAGCGCGCCACCGAGCTGCGACGGATGCGAGAAGCGCCGCGCCACCGTGCCGTCCAGCAGATCGGTGAGCCCGGCCACCGCGACCACCACCGCGAGCAATCCCAGCTCACCCGACGTCGCGTACGCCAGCGCGGGCACTGCGAGGTAGGCGCGTGCCAGGGTGACCTGGTTGGCCTCGCCAGGGATGTAGGAGCCGGCGACCGCCACGGCGAAGAGCCACGCGATCAGGTAGAGCGGCGGCTGGGTCAATGAGATCCATGCCAGGCCGATGACGAGGTAGATGAGACCCGCGATCACGCCGGTCCGCTGCAGACGCACGGCGACTAGTGTGTCCGAGCGGACGACGCAGCCGTGGACGGCGCGGCGTACGGCTTCTCCCCCGGATACGGATTCGTCCCGCACGGGTAGCGCGGCTCGCCTCCACCTTTGAGGAAGATCTCGCTGTAGCCCCCGGCCGACACATAGCCGCCGTCATAGGGGCAGACCTCACGCGTGACCACGCCGGAGGGCTGCGGCCACATCGCCGGCCAGGGATGCCTGGAGTAGTACTCCTCCACGAACGGCTTCCACACCGAGACGCCCACGTTCTCTCCGAAGAGCACCGCGGTCGGGCACATCCATCCAGACGGGGCAAAGTTTGTGGCCAGGTAGGCGTAGCCCGACTTGCACGTGGGTCCGTCGTCGACGTGCATCAGCGAGGCGGCGATGGCGAGATCGGGCGTATAGCCGACGAAGATCGAGCCGGTGTAAGCCTCGGTCGTCCCCGACTTGCCGGCGACCGGCCGCGACCCGAGCGAGCCGAGATACAGCTTCACCGGCCCACGAAGCAGGTCGGTCATCACGTACGCGAGGTCGGCACCGATGACCTGCACACGGCCGGCGCTGGGGTCGAACGACTCGTCGACGTGCCCGTCCGGCTCGGTGATCTTGAGCACCGCGTGCGGCGCGATCCGGTAGCCGCCGTTGTCGAACGCCGAGTATGCGGCCAGGTGCTCGGCCATCGAGATGGCGTCAGGGCCCAGCGTCGTCGCCACGCCCGCGGGGTCCTGGATCGGAGCCGTGACGCCGAGGTTGTGCATGAACGACACGACGCGGTCTCCGCCCTCGGCCGCGTAAGTCCACAGCGCGGGCAGGTTGCGCGACTCCGCGAGCGCGGTGCGCAAAGTGATGTAGCCCTCGTGCTTGCCGTCCCAGTCGCTGAACGCGTGGCCGCCGATGACGCCGGTCTCGTCGTTCAGGAGCGACGCCGGCGTCACGAGTCCGGCCTGCAGCGCGGCCGCGTACGTGTAGACCTTGAAGGACGAGCCGACGCCGCGCCATCCCAGCGGGTCCATGCCGGTGAGGTTGATCTGCCCGCGAATCGCGGCGTTGTCGTAGCCGGCGCTCCCGACCATGGCCAGGATCTCACCGTCGGAGGGGTTCATGACGAGCATCGCGCCGGTGTTCACGCCGCGCTTGGCATACGCGCTGACACCGGACTTCACCCATCTGTCCGCCATCGCCTGCACGCCCAGGTCGAGCGTGGTCGTGATCGTCAGCCCGCCTTCGTACACCGCCCGCTCGCCGTAGCGCTGCGTGATGTAAGACACGATGTGGTCGACGAAGTGCGCCGTCAGCGGGTTGTGCGCCTGCCCTTGGGACTTGCGTGCGGCCAGCATCTTCGCCACGAGGTCGCTCGCGTAGATCCTGTCCGCTTCATGGGACGAGACGTCGCCCACCGAGACCATCCCGTCCAGCACCTCGCGCCATCGCTCCTTCGTCGCCGCGAGCTGCGACGGCGTGCCGAAGACGTTGTAGTCGCTCGGCGCTTGAGGTAGGCCGGCGAGAAACGACGCCTGCGCGACCGTGAGGTCCGAGGCGTGCACCTGGAAGTAGGTCTCCGCGGCCGCCTCGGCGCCATACGCGCCGTTGCCGTAGTTGATGGTGTTCAGGTAGAGCTCGAGGATCTGCTGCTTGCCGTAGCGCCTCTCCATCTCCTCGGCCAGCAGCAGCTCACGGAACTTGCGGCTGAGGGTGCGGCTCTGCGCCTCATCGGTCGTGAGCACGTCGTTCTTCACGACCTGCTGCGTGATCGTCGATCCGCCCTGCGCCGACGAATGGTGCGTGAGGTCGTAGAAGACGGCGATCAGGAGACGGCGGTAGTCGACGCCGGAGTTGCCGTAGAAGGTCCGGTCCTCGGTGTCGATCGTGGCCTTCTGCAGGTTGGGGCTGATCTTGCTCAGCGGCACGACCGTGCGGTTCTCGTGGTAGAGCGCCTCGATCAGGTTGCCGTCGCGGTCGAGGATGCGCGTCGTCTGGCTCAGGTTCGCGGCCTGCAGAGCGTCGATCGACGGCAGGTCGCCGGCGAAGTAGTCGACCATGCCGATGGTGGCGCCGGTCCCGATCAGGCCGGTGATCGAGACCCCGATGAGCGCGAGCAGCGACAGGCGCAGGAGCCAGTGCTGCGAGCGGCGCCTCTTCTTGGTGACGCGGCGGCCTCGGGAACGGGACCTCGACCGCGGCCTACCGGAACGTGGGCCGCCAACGCGGCCCTTGGACGCGGGCACGTGACCTCCAGGGACGTTTGCTACGACGCGGTGCTGAGTTCGGTAGGTCCGGAGTCTACCGAAGTCCCAGCGCTTCCGCCCCCTGGGTGGCGAGGCCCATGATCGGAAACCCGAACACGCCGTACCCGGCCACGACGATGCAGAAGGCGACCGCGCCCGCGGTCGAGAACGCGGTCACCGCCGGAAGGGCCGCCGCCGCACCCCGCCGGGACTCCTCGATCGGGCTCTGGATGAACATCACGCGCAACGTGCCCAGGCAGGCGGCGATGCCCAGCACCGAGCCCAGCGCCCCCAGGCCGATGAGCACGTAATTCCCGCTCTGCGCGAGCGCCGCGGCGACCGCGAGCTCGCCGAAGAACCCGGCCACCGGCGGCGCCCCGGCGAGGGAGAGCATGGCCAGGGCGAGACCGGCGGCCCTCGCCGGACGCACGACGCCGTAGCCGTGGATCGCCGGCTCGCCACCCTCGGCGCGCCCAAGCACGGCCGGGCCGCACGTCGCCGCCACGGCAAACGCGCCAAGCAGGAACAGTGACCCCGCGATGCCCGCCTGGAAGTGCGTCGAAAGGCCGGCGGCGATCCACCCCACCTGGCTGACGGCGAGGTACGCCATGCGCGGACGGGGTGACCGCACCGCGAGGGCCGCGACGCCACCGCCCACCATCGCCACCGCCGCCACGACCTGCGCGTAGGGAGCGAACGCCTCTGGCACCGGCAGCAGAGCGGCGGCGAGCTTCAGCGCCACGACCGCCGCCGCCACCGCGACGAGGCCGATGATCAAACCCGCGCCCAGCGGCGACGCCCCGAGCCCCGCCGGCAGCGTGCCGACGTGAAACGGCGCGACACTGGCGCGCACGGCCAACCCGCTGAGCAGCAGCAGGACCGGGACCGCGAGTACGACGGTGGCCCCGTGGTTGGTGAGCGCCGCGCGGACCGCCGCAAGGTCCGCGTTGCCGACATTGGCGTACAGGAACGCGAGGCCGACGAGGACGAGCGCGCTGGCGATGCCGCCGACGACGAGCAGCCGCAGCGCGAGGTCCGGCCTCCGCAGCGACACGAGGACCACGCCCGCCGCCGCCGCGAGCTCGAGCCCGGCCCAGAGGCCGAGCATGTCCCCCGCCGACGCGGCGACCATCGCGCCGAAGGCGGCGAGCAGCGGCATCGCCAGGCCGAGGTGCAGTGAGTCCTCGGACGTCCAGTCCGTCGCCGCCACCGCCACCGCCGCGGTGAGCAGCGAGGCC
>DASSLL010000013.1:0-3216 GCA_035689485.1 Candidatus Dormiibacterota bacterium
TGACCTCTGCCATCACTCGCTCGATGAGCTTGCGGACGTCGGCGGCGGTCGCGCCGCCTTCGTTGACGATGAAGTTGCCGTGCAGCTGGGACACGACCGCGTTGCCCTCGCGCGCGCCCTTCAGGCCCGCGGCCTGGACGAGCCGGCCGGCGGAGTCGCCTTTCGGGTTCTTGAAGACGCTGCCGCAGTTCTTGGTCTTGATCGGCTGCGACTGGTTGCGCTCGCGCGTCAGCCGCGCCATCAGCTCCTTCGCCTCCTCCCCGTCGCCGCGCTCCAGCTGAACCGTGGCGGCGATGACGAGCGACCCCTTGAGCGCACCCTCTCGCAGCGCTGAGGTGCGGTAGCCGAGGTCGAGGTCGGCGAGCGACCACCTCTGCGGGCCGCGGCCGGGCACGTAGCCCTCGACGTCGACGAGGACCTCGCGCATCTCCTTCCCCCAGCAGCCGGCGTTCTGGTACACCGCGCCGCCGACCGTGCCCGGGACGCCGATGGCGAACTCGAACCCGCGCAGGTCCGCGTCGGCGACGATGCGCGCGAGCCGCATCATCTTCAGCCCGGCTCCGGCGCGCACACGCGTCCCGGAGACCTCGTGCTCGCGGTTGACGACGCGGATGACGAGCCCTTCGACGCCGCGGTCCGCGATCAGGAGATTCGTGCCCGCGCCGAGCAACAGATAAGGAATGCCCCGCTCGACACAGCCGTCGAGCGCACTTTCGATGGCCTCGGGGCGTGCCAGCTCGATGAAGAACTCGGCCGGGCCGCCGATGCCGAACGAGGTGCGCGAGGCGAGAGCCTCGCCTTCCTTGATGCCGGGGAGGCCGCGCAGCCAGGCGACGTTGGACCTGGTTTTCCAGCTCAACGTTGCTGCGCCTTCGCCGGTGCATATGCCGGATATGCGCGCAAATCCGGGGTGGTGGCCGCCGCCAACGCCGGATATGCCGGCATATGCGACGTGAAGCCGCCCGCCACCTCAGACCTTGTGCGCCAGGTCATCGCCCAACTTCTTGATGTCGCCGGCGCCCATCAGCAGCACCAGATCGTCCGGTCCGACGATCTCCTGGAGCGCCTCCCGCGCCGCGTCGAAATCCCCTACATAGGTCGCCTGGCGGATCTGGTGCGCGAGGTCTTCCGCGCGCACGCCGGACACGTTCTCCTCGCCCGCGCTGTAGGTGTCGAGCACGAAGACGCGGTCGGCGCCCTCGAAGGACAGCGCGAAGTCGCGCATCAGGGCGTTGAGCCGCGAGTAGCGGTGCGGCTGGAAGACCACGATCAGCCTCCGGTGTCGCAGCTCTCGCGCCGCTTCGATCGTCGCCCGGACCTTCGTCGGGTGGTGCGCATAGTCGTCGTACAGAGCGGCGCCTTGAAACACGCCGAGGAACTCCATGCGCCGGTGCGCGCCGGGGAACGTCTGCAGCGCCCCCGCGACGTCGGCGAACCCGACGCCGATCTCCAGCGCCATCGCCGCCGCGGCGGTCGCGTTCTGGATGTTGTGGCGCCCCGGCTGGCGCAGGTTCACGTGCCCCAGCAGATCAAGGCCGCGGTAGATGGGAAACGGCCGCACCGGCTCGGTGCGGTACGTGGCGTCGTGGCGGAAGCCGTACGTGACCTTGCGCGCCTTCGGCTTGAGCTCGCGAGCCAGGTCGTCGTCCGCGCACAGCACCGCGAGCCCATCCTTCGGCAACCCTTCGATGAACCACTGGAACAGGTCGCGGACGGCGCTCACGTCGCGGAAGTGGTCCGGGTGGTCGAGCTCGATGTTGGTGACGATCGCGCGCTGCGGACGGTGCAGCGTCAGCGTGCCGTCCGACTCGTCGGTCTCGGCGACGAGCCAATCCGATTTGCCGGCGCGCGCGCTGGAACCGTCGCCGACGAGCACCGTCGGGTCGTAGCCGGCCGACACGAGGATGTGCCCGAGCATGTGCGTGACCGTGGTCTTGCCCGCCGTGCCCGCGACCGCGATCGAGTCGGTCTCGTTGATCAGCTGGGCCAGCATCTCGGCGCGACTGAGGACCTTCACGCCCATGGCGCGCGCGGCCTCGAGCTCGGGCGACCGCTTGATGGCCCCGCTGTAGACGAGCAGGTCCTGGCCGAGGACGTGCTCCGGGTCGTGGCCGATCAGGACCCTGACCCCCGCCTCGTCCAGCTCGTCGAGCGTCTCCGATTCCTTGAGGTCGCAGCCGCTGACGTCGTCGCCGCGCGCGAGGAACACCCGCGCCAGCGCTGAGACGCCGGCTCCGCCGGCGCCCATCAGGTGGACCTTCACGACCCAACCACCTCGTGCAGCACGGCCAGCACCCGCTGCGCCGCATCGCGCCGGCCGGCCGCGGCGGAGGCCTTCGCCATGGACCTGAGCCGCTCATCGTCCAGGCCGGCGAGCGTTTCGACCAGCCGGGCTCCGCTCAGGTCGGCGTCGGCGATCGTCACAGCGGCGCCGGCGGCGGTCATTGCCGCCGCGTTCTCTGCCTGGTGGCCGCCGCCGAACGTCCCCGGCACGAGCACCATGGGCAGCCCCACGGCCGCGATCTCGGCGATCGTGCTCACCCCGGCACGGCTCACGACGATGTCGGCGCGCGACATCAGCGCCGCCATGTCGTCGGTGAAGCTCATGCCGGTGTAACGCTCGCGCCGGTGGGCGGCGACGCCTTCCGCACCCTGCTCGCCGGCGACGTGGATGACCTCCTCGAAACGATGCAGCAGCGCATCGAGCGCCGACCACGTCGCCTCGTTCAGGTGGCGCGCGCCCTGGCTGCCGCCCGTGACGAGGAGCCGTCGCGGGGGCACGGCCGGCGTCCGGGGCGCGAAACCCTCACGCAGCGGCACGCCGGTGAGGACGACCCGCCGGTTCTTGACGCGCCCCTCGGTGCCCGGCAGTGTGGTGCACACCGCGGCCGCGCCCGCGGCGAAATACCGCGTCGCCAGGCCCGGACGGACGTCCTTCTCGTGCAACACATAAGGAATACGGCGCATCCGGGCTGCCGCCACCGCAGGCGCCATCACGTAACCGCCCATGCCAAGCACCACGTCCGGGCGGAAACGGCCGACGATGCGCAGCGCCGAGGCCAGCGCCAGGGGCACGAGAACCGGGAGAGCGACGTTCTTCCACGCCGCGTCGCGGTCGAACCCGCGGACGTGGACCGTCGCCAGCTCGAAGCCGGCCGAAGGCACGAGCTTCTCCTCAGGCCCGCCGGCTCGACCGACCAGGAGGACGGCGCCATC
>DASSLL010000014.1:0-27621 GCA_035689485.1 Candidatus Dormiibacterota bacterium
GTCTGGCGCGCGCAGATGCGAGGATCATCGGGGCCGGGGCACTCCTGTGACGTTCCGATATTCCCGCTGGGACGGCACCCAGCGCGTGGACGATCTGGACGCGGGCGACGTCCTCGACGCGCTGTCCGACGACCTCATGAACTACGGCGACCTCAACGCCGCCCTGCAGCGGCTGCTGCGCTGGGGCTCGCCCAACATGCAGGGGCTGGAGCAGCTTCTCAAGCAGCTGCGTGAGGCGCGCGAGCGCGAGCTCGGCCGCTACAACCTGGACGCGACCGTCGACCAGCTGCGCCAGCAGGTGCAGGAGATCATCGACACCGAGCGCTCGGGCATCGAGCGCCGGCAGAAGGAGGCGGCGACGCCGGAGGCGCGCAAGCTGATGGACCGGATCGCGCGCCAGCGCCAGGACCAGCTGGACCGCATGCCCGACGACCTGGGCGGCCGGGTCAAGTCGCTGCGCGACTACGAGTTCGTGGACGACGAGGCGCGGCAGAAGTTCGACGAGCTCATGCAGAAGCTGCAGCAGCAGATGCTCGACCAGATGTTCCAGGGCCTGAAGGGATCGATCCAGCAGATGCAGGGTCAGGACCTCTCGCGTGTCCGCGACATGGTCCGCGCGCTGAACAAGATGCTCGAGGACCGCATGGAGGGCCGCACGCCGGACTTCAACGGTTTCATGGAGAAGT
This sequence comes from Candidatus Dormiibacterota bacterium, assembly GCA_035689485.1. Classification (GTDB taxonomy): domain Bacteria; phylum Chloroflexota; class Dormibacteria; order Dormibacterales; family Dormibacteraceae; genus 40CM-4-65-16. The sequence continues at coordinate 687 of DASSLL010000014.1, forward strand.
TCGGGGACATGTTCCCGCCCGGCATCAACAGCCTCGACGAGCTGCTCGAGCACCTGCAGCGGCAGATGGCGCAGATGCAGTCGCTGCTGCAGTCGCTCAGCCCGGAGGCGCGCGAGGAGCTGCGTCAGATGATGGACGCGCTGCTGCAGGACGACTCGCTTCGCCTGGAGCTGGCCCGCCTCGGCGGCTTCATGCAGGCGATGATGCCGCCGTCGGAGCTGAGCGAGAGGTATCCGTTCTTCGGCGAGGACCCGCTCTCGATGGGCGAGGCGATGGGCCTGATGGAGCGGCTGCAGCAGATGGACCGCCTCGAGTCGCAGCTCGAGCGGGGCAGCTTCCGGCCCGACGACGTCGACCGGTCTCTCGCGCAGGAGCTGCTCGGTCCGGACGCGCGGCAGGCGCTGGACCAGCTACGTCAGGTCACCGACGTGCTGGAGAAGGCCGGCTACGTCGAGCGCCGCGGCCGGCGGCTGGAGCTGACGCCGCGGGGCATGCGGCGCATCGGGCAATCGGCGCTGCGGGACATCTTCGACCAGCTCAAGAAGACGCGCATGGGCCAGCACAAGCTGTGGCGCGGAGGCGTCGGCACCGACGCGTCGGACGAGCTCAAGGTCTACGAGTACGGCGACCCGTTCCTGCTCGACATGAAGGAGACGCTTTTCAACTCCATCGTGCGCGAGGGCCCGAAGGTGCCGGTGAAGATGGCGCCGCAGGACTTCGTCGTCCACCGCACGGAGCACATGACGCAGGCCTCGACGGTCCTGATGATCGACATGAGCCGTTCGATGTTCCTGCGCGGCTGCTTCCTGGCCGCCAAGAAGGTCGCCATCGCCCTCGACTCGCTGATCCGCTCGCAGTATCCGCGCGATTCGCTCTACGTCGTCGGGTTCTCGAACTACGCGGTCGAGCTCAAGCCGCAGACGTTGCCCCAGCTCGCCCTGAACGATTACGTGTACGGCACGAACATGCAGCACGGGTTCCAGCTCGCGCGCTCGCTGCTGGCAAAGCACCGGGGCAACCGGCAGGTGATCATGATCACCGACGGCGAGCCGACCGCCCACCTCGAAGAGAACGGACGCGCGTCGTTCGCGTACCCGCCGACGTACAAGACGATTCAGCAGACCTTGACCGAGGTCAAACGTTGTACCCGTGACAGGATCGTGATCAACACCTTCATGCTCGAGCGGGGGCCATACCTGACCGAGTTCATCAACCAGATGACGCGCATCAACAAGGGCCGCGCGTTCTTCGTCTCCCCCGAACGGCTGGGCGAGTACATCCTGGTCGACTACGTGTCCGGCAAGCAGCGGCGCCGCGCGAGCACGCGGCGCGCACGGATCGCGTAGCGCTATGGTCCTGAAGAGCGAGGTGGGCGTGGGCCGGCGCAACCTGGTTCCGGCCGCGCTCTACGAGGAGTCGGTGCGGCGGGGAGAGGCCTCGATCGTCTCGACCGGCGCGCTGACCGCGGAGACCGGCAAGCACACCGGTCGCTCGCCGAAGGACAAGTTCTTCGTCAAGGAGCCGACGAGCCAGGACGCGATCTGGTGGCATCCCGGCAACCAGCCCATCGCGTCGCCGAAATTCGACGCACTGCTCGAGCGCATGCAGGAGTTCGTCGCCACGCACGACGTGTACACGCAGGACGTGTTCGCGTGCGCCGACCCCCGGTACCGGCTGCGCGTGCGCGTCATCACGGAGATGGCGTGGCACAGCCTGTTCGCGCGCAACCTCTTCATCCGGCCCAGCGCGGACGAGCTTCTTGCCTTCGAGCCGGATTTCACCGTCATCGCGCTGCCGTCGATGAAGGCGGACCCGGCGCGCGACGGCACGCGGAGCGAGACGTTCATCCTGGTCAACCTCGGTCGCCGCATCGTGCTCATCGGCGGCACGGGCTACGCGGGCGAGATCAAGAAGTCGATCTTCACGGCCCTGAACTACCTCCTGCCCGCGCAGAGCGTCTTCCCGATGCACTGCTCGGCGAACATGAGCCCCGACGGCGACGACGTCGCGCTCTTCTTCGGCCTGAGCGGCACCGGTAAGACCACGCTGTCGGCGGAACCGTCTCGCCGGCTCATCGGCGACGACGAACACGGTTGGAGCGACCGCGGAATCTTCAACTTCGAGGGCGGCTGCTACGCCAAGACGATCCGCATCAAGAAGGAGTCGGAGCCCGAGATCTACGCCGCCACCGAGAGCTTCGGCACGATCCTCGAGAACGTCGTCTACGACCCGCGCACGCGCGTGCCCGACTACGACTCGGACGAGAGGACCGAGAACACGCGCGCGGCGTATCCGGTCGACCTCATCCCCAACGCGGTGCTCTCAGGGATGGGCAGCCATCCGCACAACGTGATGTTCCTGTCCGCCGACGCGTTCGGCGTGCTGCCGCCGGTTTCGCGCCTGGACGAGGACCAGATCCGTTTCTATTTCCTGTCGGGCTACACGGCCAAGGTCGCCGGGACGGAGCGCGGCGTGACCGAGCCGGAGGCGACGTTCAGCACGTGCTTCGCGGCGCCATTCCTGGTCCTGCCGCCGGAGCGCTACGCCGACATGCTGGTCGAACGCGTGAAGCGGCACCACGTCGACGTGTGGATGCTGAACACCGGCTGGGTCGGCGGACCGTACGGCGTCGGTGAGCGGATGTCGATCGCGCACACGCGGGCCATCGTGCGCGCGGTCCTCTCGGGTGAGCTGCACAGCGTGGCGACGCATCAGGACCCGGTGTTCGGGCTGCAGATCCCGAACCGCGTGCCGGGCGTGCCTCGCGAGGTGCTGGACACGCGCGACAGCTGGCCGAATGTCGACGACTACGACCGTCAGGCGACCAGGCTGCGCGAGATGTTCGATAAGAACATCCACCAGATCGGCAAGAACGCCTCCGCCGCCGGCTAATTGAAGGTCGCGATCGTAGGCAGCCGGCACTTCGCGGCGCCGGACCGGGTGGTCGATTACGTGAGATCGCTGCCGGCGCGGGCGTCGATCATCACCGGCAGCGCTTCGGGCGTGGACGCGGCGGCGACCAAGGCCGCGCGCGAGCGGGGCATCCCCGTGCAGGTGATGCCGGCTTCGTTCGAAGAGCTCGCGGACGCGAGCAAGTCGGCGGCGCGCAACCAGCGGCTGGTCGACGCGTGCGACGTGCTGGTCGCGTTCTGGGATGGCGCCTCGAAGGGGACGCGCACGACGGTCGAACGGGCCCTGGATTCGGGGAAAGAGGTCCACGTGTTCGTGACTAAGATGGGCTGATGGCGGTCGCGATCGGGGTCAAGGTGAGGTTCTTCGCGCGCCTGCGTGAGCTGGCCGGGGTCGAAACGGAACGGCTGCAGCTGCCCGCGGCGTCGCATGTCTCCGACGCATACGACGCGCTGCGACGTGCGCACCCGTCTCTGCCGGCGCGCGAATCGGTGCGCGCGGCGGTGAACACGGAGTTCGCCGACTGGGATGCGCAGGTCGCCGACGGCGACGAGGTGGCGTTCATCCCGCCGGTCAGCGGAGGCGGCTGAGTTGCGTTACGACGTCCAGACCGACCCGATCGACGCGCGCGATCTCGAGGCCGCGGTCACGCATTCGGGGGCGGGCGCGATCTGCACCTTCACCGGCATCGTGCGCGACAACTCGCGCGGCCAATCCGTGACGCATCTCGACTACGAGGCGTACGCGGAGATGGCGGTGCCGCAGATGCGCAAGATCGGCGACGAGATCAAGCAGCGGTGGCCGGGCGCGCGCGTGGCGATGGCTCACCGGACCGGCCATCTCGAGATCGGCGAGGCGTCTGTGGTCGTGTGCGTGTCGGCGCCGCACCGCGAAGAGGCGATCGCGGCATGCAAGTGGGGCATCGACACGCTGAAGGAATCGGTGCCGATCTGGAAGAAGGAGCACGCAGCGGACGGGACGTTCTGGATCGAAGGGGACGCTAAAGAGCCCGCTCGCTAGTCACCGACACGTGCGCTTTGCGCAAAAGGCACCGATCAGGCGGTCCCGATAGGTACGTTTTGCGCAAAAGGCACGCATCCGCCGACGGCCAGGGTCAGTCGCGGACGCGCGCCACGGAAAGGCCGTCCCGGATCGGGATCACGACGCTCTCCAGCCGGGGGTGCTTCGCGACCAGCTCGTTGTAGCGCGCGACGTTGCGTTCCTGCTGCGTCTTCGGCCGGACCACACCGCCCTGCCGCAGCGCGTTGTCCGCCAGCAGCAGCGCGCCGCCGTCCAGCCGTCCCAGGCACAGCTCCAGCACGCGCTCCGTCACGTCCTCCGACGGAAACGAGTTCAGCAGGTCGATGAAGCAGGCGTCGAACCGGTCATCGAGCTTCTCGAGGCCGCTCACGGCGTCCTCCTCGAGCACCAGCGCCTGGGTGCCCAGGCCGGCCTCGGCGAAGTTCGCCCGCGCGCGCTCGGCGCGCTTGCGGTCGAGCTCGAACGTCGTCAGCGTGCCTCCGTCGGTGGCGCGCAGGAGCCAGATGCCCGAATAGCCCGTCGCGGTGCCCAGCTCCAGGATCCGGGTGCCCTGGTTGAGCTTGACCAGCATGTACAGCAGCATGCCCTCGTGCTGATCGACGATCGGGATGCCCTCGCGCTCGGCCTCGGCCTCCATCCGCGACAGCACCGCATCTCGCGGCGGCACCAGGCCGTCGAGATACGTCTGGAGCTCGTTGGTGACTACGACTGTTTCCATTCCCGACTCCTCAAAAACCTCTCGAGCAGCGGCTGCAGCGTGACGACATATGCGCTCATGCACCCCACCGCGTCGCGCACGACACCATCATCGAGCCTGGCCGCAGGCAGCGTCTCGTAGAGACGCGACCACCCGCGGTCCCATGGCTCCAGCTCGGCCCGCGGAAGCCCGGCCTTGACTTCGACCATGCGCGAGCGGAAGAAGTCGAAGGCCGCGTCGTTGTCCGCACGGCCCGCCTCGAAGTGAAGGCCGACCTCCAACCTCCCCTGGCCGGCGTGGTGCCATGCCTCGTAGTGAAAGGCGGGCTCGGCAAAGTACAGCTTCATCAACCGCCCCCGGCCACGGGTCGTCTTGAAGTCGCGCATCCCTGCAGGCAGCGCCGCCTTGACGCCCTTGCGGACTTGGGAGAAGAAGTCAGAAGGCGCCAGCAACATTTCTCGTAAGCTGCCATCCAGATTGGCGTACATCCCGACGGTCGTCGAGAACGAGGGCGGCAACCGCGAGCGCACGTTCGACATCTACTCGCGGCTGCTGAAGGACCGGATCATCCTCATCGGCCGGCCGGTCGACGACGTCGTCGCCAACCTGGTCGTCGCCCAGCTCATGTACCTGGCCGCCGACGACCCCGAGAAGGAGATCCAGATCTACGTCAACTCGCCCGGCGGGGCCGTCACCGCTGGCCTGGCGATCTACGACACGATGCAGTACGTCGCCGCCCCGATCTCGACCGTCTGCATCGGCCGCGCCGCCAGCTTCGGCACCGTGATCCTCATGGCCGGCAGCAAGGGCAAGCGATTCTCCCTGCCGAGCGCGACCATTCACATGCACCAGCCTCTCATCGGCGGCAAGGGGCTGCAGGGTCAGGCGAGCGACCTCGACATCCACGCGCGGGAGATCATCCGCATCCGCGGCGTGCTCAACGAGCTCATCGCCCAGCACACCGGCCAGCCTCTGTCGCGAGTCGAGCGCGACACCGACCGAGACTTCTTCCTCACGCCGCAGGAAGCCGTCGAGTACGGCCTGATCGACGGCATCATCGAGCGGACGCGGGTGCCGGTGCTGGCGACCGCCAGGTAAGAAACCCCGCCGCCCGAAGGCACACCCAGCCGGCCGCGACCACCCCGACGAGCGCCGGCGCCGGCGCGGGGACCAGCGCGGCCACCAGCGCCGCGACCGACAGGCCCAGCCACTCGAACCAACGGGCTTCGCCCCAGACCAGCAGCGCGAGTGCGACGAGCGTCATGTCGGTGGGCAGGGCATGCGGCGCCGCGAGCACGCCGCCGGCGACCAGCACCGCGATGGGCGCGCGCATGCCCTCGCCGCGGGCGCGCCAGGCCAGCCACACGACCCCGGCCACGGCGATCGCGGTCAGCGCCGCCAGGGCGACGCCCTGCGTGGATGCCGGGAGCAAGACGGCCAGGTGCGCCAGGTCGATCTCCCGCGCGCCCGTCTGGACCGTGGAACGCGTCTGGCCGAGCCAGTCGAACACCCAGTGCGGGCTGATGGCCAATGTGGCGGCGAGCAGCCCCAGTCCCGCGGCCGCCCACCCCGCCAGTACCTTCCACTCGTGGCGGAGCAGGAGCAGAAGCGCTACGCCCAGCGGCAGCACGAGCTGCGGCTTCATCAGCGTCAGCCCGAGCGCCAGCCCGACGAGAAATCGCCGCGGCCACAATGCGATCGCGCCGCCGAGGCCCAGCACGACGAGGCCGTCGACCTGCGCGTTGAGCATCACGAGCGCGGTGGGCACCGAGGCGAAGGCCAGGAGCACGTCTGTTGGAGAGCGCGGCCGGACGGCCAGCCAGAAGCCGGCGCCGAGGCACAGAAGTCCGAAGAGGATCCAGGCGCGCCCGCCGAGGTTGGTGCCGAGCAGCTCGAACGGCACCGCGACCAGCGCCACCCATGCGGGGGCGAGGAACGGCAGGATGCCCTTGATGCCAAGGCTCACCAGCACCCGGCCGCCGGTGACGTCGCTCTCGACGCGCCTCTGCACGTCGAGGTCGTAGAGGTGGCCCGGATCGTTGACGATGATCCGCGCCCCGGTCGCGAACGCGGGCCAGTCGGAGTTGACCACGTCGTCGTTCGGCAGCAGTGGAAAGAGCACGAACGCGAGCGAGACGCCGAGCAGCGCGATGTTCCCTCGCCAGCGCCAGCGACTGCTCACAGGTCGATGGAGAGGCCGTCGGTCGCGGCGCGCACGTCGACGCCGGTTCTCTGACTCAGGCCGGCCGCCACCGCCGCCGGATCGGCGCGCCACACCGTCGTCCCGTAATGCGTGATGAACGCCATCTTCGGTTTCGCGTCGCGGACGATGCTCTCGACGTCGGCGACACAGAGATGAGGCAGGCCAGCGTGGCAGTGCAGAAGCACGGTGTGGATGACCATCACAGCCGCTTGGTGCTGCTCGGCGATGCCGTCGTAGTACTCGGAATCCGTGACCCACCCGAGCCGGTCGCCGAAGCGAAAGCCGTACGTCTCGACCTGGTGCCGGTGCCTGGCGCTGGTGGTGAAGGTCAGACCATTGATGGAGTAGGTCGTGTCGGGCGCAAGGCGAACGATCTCGCGCGGGAAGCGCCGCACGTAACGCAGCACCACAGGGTCGTCGTCGAGAGCGTCGGAGGGGCAGAAGAGCCGGCCGCGGTGCTGAAAGCCGCCGTCGGTCATCGCCTCGAGCATCACGTTGACGTCGCCGACGTGGTCGAGGTGACGGTGGCTGATCACGATGGCGTCGAGCGTCGTCAGGTCGACCTGCCGGCGCGCGTACTGCACGACCGCTCCCGGCCCGGGGTCGAGGCTGATCTTCGTGTCTCCGTCTTCGATGAACAGGCCGCCCGACGCGGCGATCTGCTTCGCGACCATGAATCGCGCGCCGGCGGTGCCCATGAACGTCAGCCTCACGTTTCGGCGACCTCGGAAAGCGCCACCTCCGACTTCTCCCCGAAGTACCGGTCGTACAGCTCCGCGACGCGCTCCAGCGTATCGATCTCGTCGACCGGCTTGTCGTCACGTATGCGCACGATGCGAGGGAAGCGCAGGGCGTAGCCGCTCATGTGCCGGCCGGAGTGCTGGATGGAATCGAACGCGACCTCGAGCACGACCTCGGGGCGCACCATGCGCCGGAATCCCTGGTCCTCCACTGTGATGCCCAGAAAATGCTGGGTGTACTGCGCGATCTCCGCGTCCGTCAGCCCGCTGTACGCCTTGCCGACGTTGACGAGGCGCCCGCGGCCGGCATCCTTGACCGCGAACGTGTAATCGGACAGGACGCCGCGGCGCTTGCCGTGCCCCCACTCGACCGCGGTGACGACGACGTCGAGCGTCGCGAGCGGGCGCTTCAGCTTGAGCCACGCGAGGCCGCGCCGCCCTGGCGTGTAGGGGCTGAGCGGGTCCTTCACCATCAAGCCTTCGTTGCCCCGGTCTCGGGTCTCGGCAAAGATGCGGTCGAGGTGCTGCGGGTCGGTGGCCTCTTCGAGACGCGCCAGGAGGAACGGGTGCTCGAGGCCGAGGCCTTCGAGCAGCTTGCGCCGCCGGCTGAGGGGTTCGTCGAGCAGCGTCCGGCCGTCGAGCCAGAGCAGGTCGAAGATGACGAGCACCACCGGCACCTCCACCCTGAGCGATGCGTCGACCTGCTTGCGGCCCAGGCGGCGCTGCAGCTCGAAGAAGCGGAGCACGCGGCCGCCGCGGTGCGCCAGCACCTCGCCGTCGAACAGGACGTCGTGCCCGATCGCCGGCGCGGCTTCGACGAGCTCCGGAAAAGCACCGGTCGTCTCTTTGAGGTCGCGTGAGAAGAGCTCGACCCGCGAGCCCTGGCGGTGCAGCTGGCAGCGCACGCCGTCGTACTTCTCCTCCGTCCACACTCGCTCGGCACCCATGCGCTGGAAGGCTTCGTCCGGCGTCTCCACCGGGCTTGCGAGCATGAACCGCACAGGCTGGAAAAGCGTGATGGCGCTGGTGTCGAACTCGCCGCGCCTGGCCTTGACCGCGGTCTCGCCGATGTCGCCGGTCACCAGGTGCAGACGTTTGACCTGCGTGATCGACGCGCCGAAAGCCTCCGCGATCGCGGCCTCGACCAGGCCCTCGCTCAGGCCGATGCGCATCTCGCCGGCGATGATCTTGACGAAGAAACGCGCCTCTTCCGGGCTGAGGCGCCGCAGCAGCGCCTCGAGGGGCGCCGCCTTGGCGCCGCCGCGCGCGGTGCGAATCGCCTCGAGCGTGTCCTGCACATCGCGTAGCGTGACCGGCCGCGGCTCGGTGCGACGGTCGAGCGCCTCGCCGGCCCAGTCGCCGAGGTCCGAATGCTTGCGAAACAGCGCGCCGAGCTCCTCGTCGTCGCGGCCCGAGATCGAGGTGATGACCTTGCTCAGCGTCGACCAGCCGAGGCCCAGCGTCCTGCGCTGCGACGGCGGGAACGCCCGCCCGCTCATGAACACGGCGGCGCGCCTGAGGTCGTCTTCGTCCAGAGTCCGGAGATAGGCGCCGAGGATGCGCGTCTTTTCGAGCGTGGCTGGGGTTGCGCCCACGGCGGCGCCTGCACGACTGAACTCGAGCACTGGCGGTCTATCGTAGGACTGCCATGCGCAGGTGCCCTTACCTCGAGGAGCTGGTCAAGGACACGCGCGGGCCGCTTCGCATCTATCACTTCGACTGCCACGTCGACCACCGGTCGAAGCGCAAGTACGCGCTGAGCGACAGCCCGCCCATCTGCGTACGGAATTTCGAGGATTGCCCGTTATACCAGGCTGAAAAGCGGCGCGAAGATCACACTATTACGCGCTACACCGACTAACCACTGATTTTGGGAGCCCGCCCCAGAAATGAATTGCGCAATATGTTCCGCCCCTGCCTTGCCCATCGACGATGCGTGCGTCTTCTGCCATGCGCCCCTGGTCGACCGTGACGAGCCGGTAGAGCTGCTCGACTACCTGGCCGAGCGCCTGCCCGTCGCCCACGCCAAACGGGGGCACTTGAACCGCGGTCCGATCACGGAGCTGTCCATCGACGTCGACGGCCGCAGCTTCCGCGCCAGATTCAAGAACGACCTGCTCGAGCTCGCGCCCGCGGTCGAGCTGGCCGCGTGGGTCGACCTGCTGCTGACCAAGCTCAGCGACGCGTCGACGAGCGACCACATGCTGCGCCGCGCCGTGCTGCGGTCCGGCTGGGCGCTCCGCTGACGTCGGCCAAGACCGCTTAGAGCGCGAGCGCCAGCTGTTCGTTCGCTTCGAGCGCCCACGCGCGGACGCCCTTGCGCCTCAGCGAGCGGGCGAAGTCCTCGGTGAAGCCGTGGACGGTGTAGACCTGCGACGCCCCCGACCGCGCCACCACCTCCATCAGCTCGTCGAAGTCGCAGTGGTCGCTGAGGTCGAACGTGGCGTCGGCTCCGAAGAGCCGGGCGAAGTCCGGGTCGCGCGCCCAACCCGACACCAGCGCGGTGCGATACCGGCCCAGGCACCGCCGGATCTCGTCCTTGCCGGCCGGCGGGGCGATGACGACGCGACCTGGAATCGGATCGCCGTTCAGCTCGACCCAGTCCGGCAGCGACCGGCCGGCCGCCGCGTAGTCGCGCGCGCACGGCGCGCAGCGCTTCTCCAGCGCAAACCTGAAGCCGTAAGGCGCCAGCGCCAGCATGACCTCCTCGGTCTTGCCGAGCGCGTGGCAGAGCAGCACCGGCGTCACGTTGGCGTCCAGCGCGCGCCGGCACCACGTCGCGATCGCCTCGACGGTCGAGTCGGGCTCGCCGAAGCGGAAGTGAGGGCGGCCATACGTCGTCTCGACGATCAGCACGTCGGACCGCGGTATGAACGTCTCGATGCGGCCGGTCTGGCGGAGCTTGAGGTCGCCGGTGTAGAGAACCGACCAGCCATCGCTCTCGAAATGCAGCATCGCCGAGCCGAGCATGTGACCCGCCGGGTGAAGCGTGATCGTCCCCTCGGCCCGCCGAAACCGGTCGCCGTAGCTCAGCATGCGCCAGCCTCTCGGGCGGCGAGGCCCAGGGATCAGGGCCAGTGTCTGCGGCGTCAGCAGCGCCTCTTTGTGGCGGCGTGCGTGGTCGGTGTGCGCGTGGGAGATGAAGGCGAAGCTGCGCACGACCAGCGGGTCGAGCCAGAGGCGGTGGCCCGGAAGCGAGACGCCGCGGTCCCACACGACCTCACGCGTCACAGCGTGATGACGTCTCCGGACGCGAAGAGGTCGCTGGGAACGTCGACGCCGGCGGCGGCGTAGGCGGCGAGCGGGATGCCGATGTCCACGACCACGACGCGGCCACCAAACCGGGTCAGCCCGGGCTTGGGCAGGCCGAGGGCGACCGTCACGTCCGGGTCCACGAATGGAGAGTAGGCGAGACCGGAATCCGCGTCGAGCCCGGAGGGCACGTCGATGGAGATAACGCGCTTGCCCGAGGCGTTGATGGCCTCGATCCATTCCGCGAACTTGCCTTCCGGCGCGCGCGACAGGCCCGTGCCGAAGATCGCGTCGACGACCTCCTGAGCGTCCTTGAGCTGCAGGACCGGCCACACGTCGACGCCCGACTTCTGCAGGGCCTCGAGCTCCCGCGCAGCCGCACCCGACAGGCGCGAGGCGTCGACACAGCTGACCGAGACCAGGCGGCCCCACCGGTGCAGGTGGCGGGCCGCCGCCAGGCCGTCGCCCGCGTTGTTGCCGACGCCGCACACCACGACCGCCGGCTGCGTGCACTGCCGCGCGACCTGCCAGCCCGCCGCCTCCATCAGCCAGTCGACGCCGATGCCGAAGCGCTCCTGCGCGAGCGCGTCGACCTGTTTGACCTGGCGGCTATTGATGGACGGGAGGGCGCTGGACGACAAAGGAGCAGAACGGGTCACGGCGGTGGATGGAGTCCGACTGCGATATCGCCGCGCCGGTGAGGCGGGTGATCAGCTGCGGCGTGATGGTGCACACCTGGGGGAACTTCAGCGCAGTGTTGCGAAACGGGCAGTTGTGGATCGTGACCTTCACGCCCTCGGCGGTCTCGGTCTGCTCGATGAGGGTGCCCGCCCGGCCGATCCAGGAGACGACCCGGCGCAGGCGCTCGTCGAAGTCCACCCCTTCCAGGTCTTTCTCGATGGCGGCCGCGTGTCGCGCCGCCAGCCGCGCGAATATCTCGTCGAGCGCGTCGGGGCCGGCCATGTCCTGCACCTCCTGCAGGACCATGGTGGCCAGCTGCCCGTACCGTTTCGGAAAGGCGGCGTCCGCCCGCTCGGTAAGGGCGAAGAGGAGCGAGGGCCGGCCGCGGCCGCTCCGTTCGGGCTGGCTGACGACGAGCCCGTCGCGTTCCAGGTTGGTGAGGTGCTGGCGGACCGCGTTGGTGGTCAGGCCGAGGTCTTGGGCGATGGCTTCGGCGCTGCACCGGCCCTTGCGCCGCAGCAACTCGAGAACTTCCATGCGGGTCGAACGGCCGGCGATCAATGAGGGCCCCCTTCCGGTCGCTCCACGCGGCTTTCGGCCACTCTAGCACAGGCTAAAGCGATTTATTACAGGGCGTCCTTGACAAAAGATGAGTGCCCCCTAAACTGGTAGGGCGGAGGAGATAGAGGGAAATGCCCATGATCAAGCAGGCCAGCCGGGCCATCGAGCACATGACGGCTCGAGAACGGCGGATCCAGCGGGCGAAGTACGCCCGCCGGAACAAGATGCACCACATCGACAAGCTCCTGAACGAGCTCGAGATGTTGAACCTGGCCGACCAGCGGCAGATGCCGCCGGTGCTTTCGGTCGCGATCAACAAGGTGATCGAGGAATCGCCCGAGGTCACCGTGCTCGCTCAGACCAAGCCGGCCTCGGTGATGGAGGCGATGGACGCTCTCTACGAGATCCAGGACAGCCTCATGTACAACCAGATCGAGGACGAATAGGAGAGCAAGGCACAGAGAGCCGGGCCGCGGTGGGCCCGGCTCTTTTCGTTTCTCACGCCTGGCGGTAGAGGTCGATGGCGACCGCGGCCATCCAGCTCCAGGCGAGCAGTAGTGCCGCCCAGAAGCCCACGACGACCACCGCGCTGGATGATCCCGAGGCGATGGCGGCGAACGCGACGAGGAAGACCACGCCGGTGATGATCGAGAACGCCACCCACGCCCGGCGCCTCTCCGACGCGAACCGCCGCGCCATCACGAAGCAGGCCGCCACGAGGCCGATGAAGCCGACACCGGCGGCGGCGATGTGCAGGAGGCCGTGGACGCTGATCGTCTCCGGACGGCCGGCCGGGGCGCCGGCGGGGAAGCCGTTCATGGGGTCGGCGACGAAGATGCCGGCCGCGATCAGTCCGACGGCGTACAGGGCGAGCAGGCGGGGCGCCCAGGTGCCGGCGGGCCGGCCGGCAAGCGCCCTGGCCGCGCCCACGGCGAAGGCGGCCACGCACGCGCCGGTGACGACGAAGTTCAGCACCTGGACCCAGCCCCACGCGCCGTTGGCCAGGAGGCTCACGTCGTCGTGCAGCAGGTCAAAGCCTGGACGCAGAGCGGCCTGGACCAGGGCGACCACGACGTAGAGGGGACCGGCGAGGACCCCGTAGCCGAGCAGGCTCCGGGTGATACGGGCGGACGGTGTGCAAGCGCTCATTTCGAAATACCTCCGGAACTGAGATTGATATGGTACTAGACTGATCAGTACCCAACAACTCATCGGTGGAGGTGCCGGAAAATTGCCGAGGGCGAGGCGCCTGGCCAGCGGTGGCCCGATCCGGGAGGCCGCGACCGCGCTGTTCCTGGAGAAGGGCTACGCCGCCACGACCATGGACGACATCGCGGGCCGGGCCGGGGTGTCGAAGCAGACCATCTACACCCACTTCCCGGGCAAGGAGGAGCTGTTCAGCGACCTGGTCCTGGCCAACGCCGCGCGGGTCGACGACTTCATCGGCCTCATCGGGCCGACCCTGTCCGATCCCGCCGGCCTCGAGCAGGGTCTGCGCAGGCTGGCGCGCCGCTACCTGGATTTCGTGTCCCGGCCGGAGGTGCTGCGCCTCCGGCGGCTGATCATCGGCGAATCGGCACGCTTCCCCGAGCTCGCGCGCCAGTACTACGAGCGTGTGCCGGGGCGCGTCTACGAAGCGCTTGCGGCGGCGTTCCGGGATGCGCTGCCGACCGACCAGCCGATGCGTGCCGCGCAGCACTTCGCCTGGCTCACGCTCGGGGTGACGCTGGACCGCGGCATGTTCTATCCGGTCGAGACGGCTGTCGATCCGTCCGACCTCGAGCGCCTCGCGCGGGACGGCGTGCGCGTTTTTCTCGCCGCGTACGCTCGGTGAATCTTCTAGGTGGTGGCCTGGATGATGGCGAGGAACGTCGGCAGGCTTGCCTCGCGCGTCTGCTCGGTCGGGCTGGTGAAGCGCAGCACGATGCAGGAGCGGCCCGGCTTCAAGGCGACGACGGAATAGCCGCTGAAGGGCTGCACGCCGACCGGGCTGTGCGGGTTCTCGAAGTAGAGCCTGGCCGGACCGAGCTGCGCCTGCGTGGTCAGGGCAGCCGGGTGCGTCCAGGCGCACGGCCCGGAGTCCGTGGTCTCGACGGTCAGCCATGCGGCGTCACCGGCGAGCGCGAGCGGCGTCCGAGCGGGCCGGTCGCTGAAGTCGCGCCTGGCCCACTCACGGACGGCTTGGGCCGGGTCGGCCACCGCGCTCCACCCCTCTGGAAGGTGGACCGTGGCCAGCGCTGTCGTCGGGTGATACAGGCTCGTCACGTCGAACGCGGCCGGTAGATCCGCGGTCGACGGCGCGGGCAGCGGGCGGGACGGCGGCGGCGGGCTGGCCGACGGAGTCGTGCCTGGCGTGACGGGCTGATATGTCAGCGGCCCCGGCGCGCCGAACTCATCCACGGTCCACAAGCGGTCGAGCGCGTACGGAGATCCCCAGCCGCCGACGTCGATGTGGGACACAGCCTGGCCCGGACCGACGTAGAAGCTCGTGAGGGCCGGCTGGCACGCGAGCGACTGGCACTCGAGCTCGCCCGCACGCGTCATGACCGGCGAGCAGCTGTACGAATAGCACTGCAGGTAGCCGGCCGCGCTCAAAGGATCGGAGTCGAGGCGCGCCACCACCTGGTACTGCCCCGGCGGCACGCTGAGCTGATACGTCCGCGCCGGTGGATCGACCTCGGTCATCACGTAGCGGACGTCGTACGCACCGGGAAGGAAGGTTTCGACCGCATAGATCGCCAGGCGCTGCACCGCAAGCCGGGCCGGGAAGTAGATCTGGCCGGAGATCGTCCCGGGCGGTCCTGAAAACGGTGTGGTGGGTCCACCACAGCAGCACGCCGGCGTCACCAGGCCGAGCCCCGCCAGCGCGACCGTCGGCGCTATCGCGGCGAAGAACGAGCTGAGCCGACCGAGGTGGCGGATGGCGCCCCGAGCTTACGGTCCGGCGGGCGAATCCGAACCGGCTTAGACGTCAGCCTCCGCCTGGCGGATGCGCTGGCTCAACGTCTGGAGGAGCCGGTACGCGACCTCTGGATGCTCCTTCAGAAACGCCTTGAAGTTCCACTCCGGAATCGTCGCCAGCGTGACGTCCGTGTCCGCAGTGATCGTCGCGCTGCGGCCTTCGTGATCGAGCAGCGCCATCTCGCCGAACGAGTCGCCGGCGCCGAGCTTCCGCGTCCGCCCGCTGCGCGTCTTCACGCTGACGCTGCCGTCAGTGATGACCATGAAGCCGACGCCGTCGTCGCCGCGGACCACGATCTGGTGGCCAGCAGGGTGGTTGACGATCTTCATCTGCTTCTCGATCGACCGCACCTCGGCGTCGGGTAATCCCTGGAAAAGCTTCGCCTGCTTGAGCTCGGTCACGCCGGAGATACTATGCCTTCTTCTTCTCGTCCAGGAATTCCTGGAAGAGCCGGTAGGCCTCCTGCTTTCGGCTGTCCACGATCTTGGTGTAGCCCTGCAGCGTGTTGAGGTTGGCGTGGCCGAGGACCTCCTGGACGAGCCGGACGTCGCCGCCGGTGACCTCCAGCAGCGTCGTCGCCGCGGTGTGGCGGGCGACGTGCGGTGACTTGAACGACCATGCACCCAGCTGGCGCCGGATCTGCTTGACGATGTAGCGCGCGCCGGCGGCGGTGAGGCGGCGCTCGCGGTCGTCGGCCGCCGAGCGGTCGAAGTTGATGAACATGGCGAGGCACGCGTCCTCGCGCGCGACGAGGTAGTCCTCCATCGCGGCGCGGGCGTCAGCGGTCAGGTAGACGCTGCGCTGTTTGGAGCCCTTGCCGGTGACCACAAGCCGAGTGCCGGTGCGGGGAAAGTCAGTGCGGTCGAGGGCCAGCGCCTCGGAGATGCGGCATCCCGTGCTGATGAGGAACTGCACCAGCGCGCGGTCTCGTTTTTCCGGGAGCGTGTCGCTCGGCAGCGCGGCCAGCACGCGGGTGAGCTCCGACGCGTCGATGGGTTTGGGCAGGCGCTGCTCCAGCTTGGGCAGCGTGATCCCATTGGACAGGTCCTTCTCGATCAGCCCCTCGCGCGCGATCCACCGCAGCCACGACCGGATGGCGACGAGTGCGCGGGCGCGAGAGGCCGGGCTCTTCAGGCGGCCGGCCAGGTGGCGCTGGTAAGCGCGAAGGTCCTCGTGGCGCAGCGTCTCCACGTCGAGGCGGTGTCCGTGCGCCGCGAGAAAGCCCAGCAGTCTGCGGATCTCCGAGTCATAGGCGCGGACGGTGTTCGGGCTACGGTTGGCTTCCAGCTGGAGCCAGCCGATGTATTCGTTCGCAGCGGCCTGCAGGGCGAGTGGCATGTCGAGGCCGCGCCTATAGTAGTCCCAGCCGTGGGGGCTCTTCGCGTGGTGAGTCCACCCCCGATGGAACTCACCCAGAGCGACGACTTCGGTTTCGACGCCGAGTTCACAGAGCGAGTCAAAAACGTCGCGCTGTGGTTCTATCGCCACTACTGGCGCGTCGAGACGGAAGGAGTGAGCAACGTTCCGGCGCGCGGCCGGGCGCTGCTCGTAGCCAACCACGCCGGCGTCATTCCATACGACGGCGCGATGATCCGCACGGCGATCATCGCCGAACACCCGCATCCTCGCCACGCGCGCATGCTCGTCGTCGACTGGGCGTTCGCCATGCCGTTCACGAACATGCTCTTGGTCAAAACCGGCAACGTCCTCGCCCATCCCGACAACGCGACGGCGCTCCTGGAGCGCGACGAGCTCGTGGGCGTGTTCCCCGAAGGCGTCAAGGGAGCGTCCAAGCCATATCGCAGCCGGTACCGCATCCGCCGGCTCGGCCGGGGCGGCTTCGTGCAGGTGGCGCTGCGGACCGGCGCCCCGATCATCCCCGTCGCCGTCGTCGGTGCGGAAGAGGTGCATCCGGTCATCGCCGACCTGCAGCCGCTGGCGCGCCTGCTGCGCCTGCCCACGATCCCGATCACGCCGACGTTTCCATGGCTCGGCCTGGCCGGCGTCGTGCCGCTGCCGTCGAAGTGGCTCATCGCTTTCGGCGACCCGATCGACGTCGCCCACTTCGGCCCCGACGCGGCCCAGGATTCGCGCCTCGTGCTCGAGCTGAGCGAGCACGTGCGCGAGTGGATCCAGGCGACGGTGTACCGCCTGTTGCCGCGAAGGCAGACGATCTTCTTTTAGGCTGGCTTGATGCCCAGGTATCTCTTGGTCTTGCTCGTCACCGTGCTCGCCACGGTTGCGTGCGGAGGTTCGAGCGCACCTTCCGGCCCGACGGCCTCGAGCGTCGCCGCGCAGCCCTCCGACATGCCCAAGGGTGTGATGCAGTGCGACCTCACGGGCGATGTCGACCACTTCATCAGCAGCGAGAAGCCACACGATCCGGAAGCGGCTCAGGCGATCTCGGACGAATGGCAGCAAGCCAAAAAGGCGGGCGCGACTGCGGCCTTCACCGCGCTCTACACGGACAGTGCGGCGCACTGCGACGCGCTCAAGGCCAACGGCGCCGACCCCGCCGCCGCCACCTACAAGCTCGTCATCAACTTCGTCGTCCAGTACAAGGACGAGAAGAGCGCGGCCGCCGCCTACAGCGGCCAGGAGCCCATCTTCACCTTCAACCCGAACGAGTTCCGCACGGGCGGCGACGGCGTGGTCGAGGGCTCAAAGACCGGCCTGAGCGAAAAATCGATCACCCTGACCCAGCCGGTGGGCAACCAGCTGTTCTACATCGCGATGTGGCAGAACAAGCAGTTCGTGGTCATCCTCGTGGTCCTGAACGTGGACGCGAGCGCGGCCAGGAACGTGGCGGTGCGGGAGAACGCCCGGATCAAGTAGCCCGAGATCGGCGCGCCGTTTTTCCTCATAGAATGACGCGGCCGATCGCAAAGCCCGCCAACGTCTCAGCCCGCCCTCGGCGCAGGCAGGGTTCGTCAGCCCTGTTCCGCACAGCGCTCGTGCTCTCGCTCGCCCTCACGTGCGTGCTGTCGACGCCCGTCGTGCTCGCCGCGCTGCGCTCGATGAAATCTCCGCTGGAAAGCGCCGGCCAGCCGGACGCCGGGCAGGCCGTTGTCCCCGGCGTCGCGCCGGGCGCGTGCATGAGCTTCGCGCCTGCGGGCGCGCACTCCGCGAAGACCGTCTTCATCGACCCTGGCCATGGCGGCCTGGACCCGGGCGTGGTCGGGACCACCGGAGCGCGGGCGATTCTCGAGAAGACGGTCGCCCTCAGCGTCGCCATGCGGCTGAGCCGGCTGCTGCGGGACGACGGTTACCGCGTCGTCCTGTCGCGAACCACGGACACGTCGGTGGTGAAGCTCGGCGACGGTGACTCGGTGAACGGCGCCATCACGGCGTCGGCCGTGCATCGGGATCTCCTGGCGCGCATCGCCTGCGCGAACGCGGCTTCGGCAGCGGTGCTGGTGTCGATTCATTTCGACGCGTTCGACGATCCTTCGGTCGCAGGAGCGGAGACGTTCTACGACGCGGCGCGCACCTTCGCCGGCGCCAACGAGAAGCTCGCGACCGACCTGCAGTCCGCGCTCGTGGCGGGACTAGGGGTGACCGACCGCGGTGTGTGGACCGACGACGGCGTGGGGACGGCGCTGACGAGCGAAGGCAACCTGTACGACCACCTCGTCTTGCTCGGGCCGCCGGCCGTGGGCTGGGTGGACGCACCGACGGCGATGCCGGGCGCGCTCGTCGAACCGCTTTTCCTGACCAACGTTTCCGATGCAAAGTTCGCCGCCGACCCGGCGGGTCAGCAGCGCATCGCGACGGCGCTTCGAAACGGCGTGGAGAAGTACCTGGCCGGCTAGCCCCGTGGAGTTGGGCCGAGTGCACGGCGTCCTGCCCAGGACTGCGCAAGTTCCTTCGGAGGCGCACGTTAGGCCCGTCGTCAATTCAAGGGGTGTCCTGAATTGACGGTGCACGGCCTCGCTGCCAGCGAGGAGAGCTCAAGAAAGGCAGGTGGTGATAGAGGACGCAAGTTCCGGACGGTGATTTGAGGAAGGGCGAGAGGTTGGGAGTAGACATTTTTTAGGAGTTTTTCCATGAAATCCTGGGCCCGAGTCCCGATAGTCACCTTCGCGGCTGCGATCCTCGCGCTCGCTGGGACCACGGCGGTGTTGGCCGATCACGATCCTGGCGGTGCGTCAAGCAAACAGCACCCCGGCGTCCGGCCGCCGCATCAGGGCGACGATGCCAACTCGAACACGAACGGCACGGGGTCTTCGACTACGAATCTGACAGGCGGCACGGCGCAGCCGACCACTGGTGCGACAACCCCCCAGACGATCGCCACCAACACGCACCATGGAGCCACCGTCATCAAGGATCTTGCCTGCGGCATCGCCACGCCGCCGTTTGGTCAGGTCACGGCAACCGACTCCATCTTCGTGCTTACGCCGAACGGCCACGCCACATTGGTGTGCAAGGGCGACCTTCCGTCGGGGGTCGGCCCCAAATCGGCAATCGTGATCGACAACCTGACGTGTTCGGCGCCAGGGGTTCTCCCGACTACTGATTCGCACACGACGATCACGCCCAGCGGTGAAGTGAGCCTGACCTGCCACTTCGGCGGCTGAGCCGCAGCTGAGAAGTCGAAAAGGCCGCCGGGACTCCTGGCGGCCTTCTTCTTTCGCCCTGTATTCGTTAGCTACTGGCGCGGTGTGAGGCCGGCCACAGGCCGAATCCACCGGACCATCGCGCCGTCGGTGCCGGGGAGGTATCTCTCGGCGTCGGCGATCGCGGCTTCGATCGACTGCGACTGAAACTCGATGCCGGTGCCCTGGATGTCGCGGAGCTTCAAGCCGTCCGGCTGTTCGGCGACGTCGAGGATGACCTTGCCTGCGTCACCGCGCCATGGATAGATCGCGAACTGGAGCTCCGCGCTTGCCGCTTCGGGTTTGCCCGAGTAAAGCGACGCCACTTCTGCCGACGCTCTCTCGATCGCGGCCGCCAGCGAGGCGTCCGAGAAATCCCTGGGCGTTCTGCCCTCAGACGCGTACGTCACGTCCCATCCCTTCCGGCCGCGCTGGACGATGCACGTGACGAGGTCGGACAGTGCCATGAGCGGAGCATATCGAGGCCGCGATGGTGCGCCTGGCAAGAATCGAACTTGCTGCCTCTTGCTCCGCAGGCAAGCGCTCTATCCGGTGAGCTACAGGCGCAGGAAGGTACTCAGTTTAGGCGGGGGTCGACGGCCGCCGTCGCCGCCTTGAACGCGCCGGCGTCGACGTTGCCCGCCACCACCAGCGCGACGAAAACCGACCGGCGCCAGCACGCCAATGCTACCGGGGGACGGGTGTAGACAAACGAGCTCAGGCCAAGCCCGGTGCTCGTGCCGCGCGTCATGCCGTCGATCACCTCACCGACTGGCGTCGGCGTGAACCCGAAGACTCCTGACTGCCAGGCGCGGTCGGCGGCGCCTTCGTCCTGGAACTCGACCACGAGGCTCGTGAGCGATTTCGCGTTGCCGGCGGTGCCGAGCTCGGCGTTGCACGCCGCTCCGTTCGACGCGTACACCGAGATCGCGCCTGAGATCGCGCCCGCGGACTGCAGCTCCGTCCAGTAGTTCGCATCTCTGGTCGCCAGGTCGGGCGCCGCTGTGCGCAGGACCGAGATGTAGACGTCGATCGGCCCCGAGCCGAGGCAGACGTGCAGTGCAGCCGGCACGTCCGCGGGTTGCAGGATTGCAGCCGTCGGCGCCACGTGCGGGGTAGGGGTCGGCGCGGGGCTGAAGACGGCGTGCGTCCCGTTCTGGCAGGCCGCGACCAGCATCACCCCGACCAGCACCGGCAGCAACCGACCCACGGGGGCCGGAGTTTAGACCGGGCGAGACACGTCGCGCCGATGGCAGTCCTGTGGAGGGCAGATCTTTCGACTCTCGATCTCACCCGTCGGGCTCCCTAGCCTGACCCCGGGAGGCAGTCTTGAATTCGCGTACGACCCCCGGTCTCGTCCGTGTGTTGCTCGTCGACGATCAGCAGCTGTTTCGAGAGGGCATTGCCCGTTTGCTCGCCCGAGACCACAGGCTATCCGTCGTCGGTCAGGCCGAGGACGGAGAAGAGGCGATAAGCAAGGCGGCCGCGCTTCTCCCTGACGTCGTGTTGATGGACGTGAACATGCCTCGACTGGACGGCATCCATGCCACGGCGCGAATTCTGGCGAAGCATCCTTCGATTCGGGTGCTCATGCTTGCGGCCGAGCAGTCGGACGAGCTGGTGGTGGAATGCCTTCGCGCCGGCGCGGTGGGGTACGTCATCAAGGACACCGATGCCGAGAGCCTGCGGGGGGCGGTCCTGCGTGCGGCCCAGGGCGGAGCGGTGCTCGACCGCAAAGGCCAGCGGGCGGCGGTCGCGGCTGCGGTCGGGACGGCAGAGTCGATGACGCCGTCACGAAGCGGGCTCACGCGCCGCCAGCAGCAGATCTTGCGTCTGATGGTTCGCGGCCTCGGCCTCAAGCAGATCGGTCGCGAACTTGGCATGGCCGAGAAGACCGTGCGCAACCAGGCGAGCCAGATGTACGCCAAGCTCCATGTGAGCGATCGCGTTCAGGCGATCCTCTACGGGATACACAAGGGCCTGACAGCCTGAGCGGAGCCCGTCCTAGGGCCATCTAGACCGCCCGCCGGAAGACCCTGCGGCCGGGACACATGTCCCGGGTCTCGCCCCTGATGCGCCACCTACTGTCCATGACCGGAGGAGTGTGCAAATGCGCAGTTGGAGAAAGCTCGCCGGCCTGTCCCTCATGGCCGGCGCGCTCTTGATCTCGTCGGTATTCGGCGCTGCCCCGGCCATGGCCGGAAGCGACGACAACAACAAGGGAGACATGTGGACCCAGCCATACGGGACCCCCGAGGAGACCTCGGGTCACTCGCAGGAAGTCCACCTGCCCTGCGGTCCCGTGGACCTCTGGGGCGATGCTCTCTCGAATACGAGCGGCAACTGGATCCTGTACCACCAGCCGCCGCCCAACGATCCCGGGCCTGGGACCGTGCTCGCAAGCGGTCCTTATGCCTATTCGGGCGATGAGTCGATGCGGATCGCAACGATCCCGATGGCGGACCTGATGAAGAACACAGGTCCCCATTTCAAGGTCGAGCTCGAAAACGAGAACAGCAAATGGAAGACGTTCTGGCTCGACTGCAAGGTCGCGATCAACACCGTTCCCGACCCTGCCACCGCAACGGTCGGACAGACGCTGAACGACACAGCCACCGTGAGCCAGGGTTTCACGCCGACCGGGACGCTCACGTTCACGCTCTACGACCCGAGCAACGCGAACGTCTACTCGAAGTCGGTCGCGGTCGACGGCAACGGAAGCTACGCGACCAACGCGGGTTTCGTGGCCAACACGCCGGGGGCCTGGCACTGGTCGGCAACGTTCGTCAGCGCCGACAAGGACGCAAACCAGGATGTCACGAGCGCGGACGAGCCGGTGACCGTGAACAAGGCCGCTCCGACCATCAGCACCGTGCCTTCGTCGACGAGCACGCCGCCGAAGGTGGGCGACACGCTGAAGGACACGGCGACCCTGAGCCATGGTTACCACCCGACGGGCACCATCACGTTCACGCTGACGGACCCCGACGGCAAGGCCTTCGGCACGCCTGAGCAGGTCACAGTCGACGGCAACGGCGATTACTCGACCGCGACGGGCTACGTCGCGGACAAGGTCGGGACCTGGTACTGGACCGCCGCCTACAGCGGCGACACGAACAACGACCCGGTCACGAGCGGACCGACCGATGAGCCGGTGGTCATCATGGCCGGCGAGACGACGACGCCGACGATCACGACGTCGCCGAACCTGCGATCGGCACCCATCGGCGCCCTTCTACAGGACACAGCAACCCTCACGGGCAATCACCCCGGAGGAACGATCACGTTCACGTTGCTCGATCCCGACGGCCACACGTTTGGCACGCCGGAGGTGGTTCCCGTCAACCACGGCAACGGCAACTATTCGACCGCGACGGGCTACACCGTCAACCGTCTGGGCGTGTGGCACTGGACCGCCGCCTACAGCGGTGACGCGAACAACGACGCGGTGACCAGCAAGCCCGAGGACGAGGCGGTCACGGTCGGCCAGGCGAAGCCCACCATCAGCACCACGCCCTCGTCCTCGTCCAACCCAGCTGTGGTAGGTGACACGCTGACGGACACGGCGACGCTGAGCCACGGCTACCACCCGACCGGGCAGATCACGTTCACGCTCAAGGACCCTGACGGCAACACCTTCGGCACTCCGGAGACCGTGACCGTCAACGGCAACGCGACCTACACGACCCCCACCGGCTATGTGGCGAACAGGGCCGGGACTTGGCACTGGATCGCCGAGTACGGCGGCGACACGAACAACGAGGCCGTCACCAGCGGCGCAACCGACGAACCGGTGGTCGTCGGCGAGGTATGGCATCCGGCGCAGCCGTCGATCACCACCACGCCGAACACGACCAAAGCCGTCGTCGGTACAACGCTGACGGACACCGCAACGCTGAGCGGTGGAACGCACCCGACCAACCACATCACGTTCACGCTTTTCGACCCCGCCGGCCACGTCGCTTACACGGTTGACGTGAACGTCGACGGAAACAACGACTACTCGACACCCGAGGGCCACGTCGCCGACATGGTCGGCACCTGGCACTGGACGGCCGCTTACAGCGGTGACGAGGGCAACGACCCCGTCGCCAGCGGCGCGGAAGACGAGCGCGTGGTCATCGACCCCGCGAGCCCGACGATCACGACGTCGCCCAACCCGACGTCGGTGACCGGCAGCGCCACTTTGAAGGACACCGCAACCCTGACCGGGGGCTTCCAGCCAACCGGCAAGATCACGTTCACCCTTTACGACCCTAACGACACCGCGGTCCACACCGAGCAGGTGGACGTGGATGGCAACGGTGCTTACACGACGCCCGACGGACACTTCGCCAACACGCCGGGGACGTGGCACTGGAAGGCGGTGTACAGCGGCGATGACAACAACCTCGACGCGGCCAGCGAAAAGGCCGATGAGCCGGTGACCGTCACAGGCACGGGAGAGGTCCTCGCCGCCACGGCTTCGCCGCCGGCTGGCTTGCCGCTGGCTCTGTTGCTGTTGCTGCTGTCGGGGCTCACCGCCGCGACCGCGCTCGCCATGAGGCGGCGAGAGGCGTGATGGAACTCCGGCTGCGCACTGTGGGGCGGGGCAACACCCGCCCCACAGGCGGCGCGACGCGACGCTCTCTGGTCGCGGCGCTCGTCATCGTGTCGGCCACCTTGCTTGTCGCCGGCACGACCATGTTGGGCATCGCTATGGCGCCGGCCTTCACCCCACGCGCGGAGGCTGTCGGCGCGGTCGGACGGGCACAGCTCGCTCTTCCGACCACCAGCCCCGCCCCGTCGCCCGCGTCGCGAGCCTTCGGTCCGCCGCTCCCGGCCGCACCCTACCCGTCCGACCTTCCCGTCGACGGCGTCAGCTTCGTCCTGCGCGTGCCGGTCGTCGGTTACAGCGCGACGGTCCACGAAGGGGTGACTCCTGCGGTGTTGAGCAAGGGGCCGGGTCACTATCCGACCACGTCGTGGCCGGGCCGGCCCGGGAACATCGGCGTGGCCGCACACAATTCGGCCTGGCTCAGCTTCGGCCGTCTGAAGGCCGGAGACAGGGTGGAGATCCGGACGGAGCACGCCCTTTACGTCTACGAGATCACCGGGTCGAGGATCGTCGACGCCGACGACCGCACGGTGCTGGCGCAGACGGCGGACAATCGCCTGACTCTGACCACGTGCTATCCGCTGTGGGCGCCGGTCACGCCGCCCGATCGCATCGTTTTCACCGCCCGGGAGATAGGCGCCGTCGCCTAGCCGTCTGAAGCCCGGCCGAAAAGCCGACCGCGAGGCCGTTGTTTAGACTGGGACAGACCTATCGCGCCTGTAGCTCACCGGACAGAGCGTTCGGCTCCGGACCGAAAGGCAGCAGGTTCGATTCCTGCCAGGCGCACTTCGAACTCGTTCCGCCTAAGCGGGCTTGATCCAGCGCGAGCGCCCGGTCGCGTCGGCGAAGTCCCACGGTTGCACCTCGGGCGGATCGAGCCCGAATTCCCGGAGGATGGCGCAAATCTGCTCGCGATGGGCGCTGCCGTGGTGGAGCGCCTGGGCAACCACGATCGCGGCGTTCGTTTCATACGTGCCGCCATCGAGGAACACCTTGCGCGCGCCATCGTCGGGCAGCGAGAGGAAGTCCATCCAGAGGGCCTCGGCCTCGCCGGCGCGCAAAGCAAGCTGATCGAGGCCAGGGCTGGCGGCCTGTTCATCCGACCACGCCGGATATCGTCCGGTGAGCGCGCCGAGGTACCGGCCATCCGCGCATACGATGTGGTGAAAGGTCTCCAGGATGCTGCCTCGAGTCCCGGCCAGGGGCACGGTCCGTGGCTCGAACAACTGCTCAGGCCGGAGGCGCGCACAGAATTCCAGCAGCACCCGTGTGGCCCAGGCGTTGTGTCGAAATGCCTCCTTGAGAGTGGCGTCGGCTTCGCTCATGGTGGAAGGTTAGGCAATGACGGCGTCGGCATCGATCCTGCTCGTGGCGGCGGGTGCGGCTGCGCTGACCGACTGGTTCGCCGTCGCGGCGACCCGCCGGCGACTCGAGTACGTCGCCAAGCCCGCGGTCATGGTGGGGCTCATCGCGGTCGCCCTGGCCCTGAGACCTGCAGACTCGGCAGAGCGCGCCTTCTTCGTGGTCGCCCTGGCGCTGGGGTTGCTGAGTGACGTTTTCCTGATGCTGCCGCGCGACATGTTCCTCGCCGGGCTCGCGGCCGCGCTGGTCGAGCACCTGGCCTACATCGCCGGCTTCCGCACCCGCGGACTGAACGTCGGATGGCTGCTGATCGGCGCCGCCATCGCCCTGGTGTCGACCGCTGCAATTTTTCCGCCTATCTATCGCGCGCTTCGAAACCGACAACCGAAGCTCGTCGCGCCCGTCATCGCCTACCTCGCGGTCTTCGTGATCATGGTCGCCAGCGCCGGCGGCACCGGCTCGCTAGTCGCGCTCGCGGGCGCGCTGCTCTTCCTGTACTCCGACGCCATCCTCGCCTGGAACAGGTTCGTCAACCCGATCCCGGCCGGCCGCATCGCCAACATCGTCCCGTACCACGTCGGCGAGGCGCTGCTGGTCCTGTCGCTGTTGATGTGATCATCAAAGGAATGAAGACCAATGCCACCAGCATCGCGCGAGTCAACGGGATCGAGCTCGGCTATCAGGAGTTCGGCCAGGGCAAGCCGGTCATCCTGCTGCACGGCGGCTTCGGCTCGCTCGAGATGTTCGGCCCGAACCTCGACCTGCTCGCCGCCGGCCACCGCGTGATCGGTGTCGACCTCCAGTCACACGGGCGCTCCCCGGCGCCCGACAGGCCGATGCGCTTCGAGACGATGGCGGACGACATCGCGGCGCTCGTCCACGAGCTCGGACTCGGCCGTCCGGCGGTCATGGGCTTCTCCCTCGGCGGTGGGGTGGCGTTGCGCACCGGAATCCAGCATCCAGATGTCGTGGATCGCCTGGTGCTCGTCTCCACGCCGTTCAAGCGCAAGGGCTGGCACCCCGAGATGACCGCGGGCATGGACAGCATGGGGCCGCACATCGCCGAGCCCTTCAAGCAGACCCCGATGTATGAGGGGTACAGGCAGGTCGCGCCCAACGTCGACGACTGGCCGAAGCTCGTCACTCAAATCGCGACGCTGCTGAAGCAGGACTACGACTGGTCGGCGGAGATCCCCAAGCTGCGGATGCCGGTGATGCTCGTCATCGGTGACGCCGATGGCCTGCCGCCGAGCCACGCTGTCGAGTTCTTCGAGCTTCTCGGCGGCGGCCGGCGTGACGCCGGTTGGGACCGCTCGGGCATGACCCGGCAC